>NZ_JBOBDO010000004.1:0-317218 GCF_050586665.1 Pseudomonas sp. ES4
GGGTCGCGGTGTCACCGGCTTGGTACTGGGTACCACCGACGGTGAAATTGAGCACGCTGACCGGGCCATCAACGCTCGAGGTACCGGTAAGCACGCTGCCGGTCACCGGGGCATCTTCCAGACCGGAGACCGTTTCGCTGGCATCGGTGAAACTGTCATCGACCGGGGTGACGCTGATGTTCAGGGTCGAGGTGACGTCAGTGCCGGAACCGTCGGTGACGGTGTAGCTGACCGTCGGTACTGGGCCGTTGTAGTTGGCTGCCGGAGTAAAGGTGTAAGCGCCATTGGCGGCAAGCACCAGGGTGCCGACGTTAGTGATGGTCGCGGTGTCACCGGCCTGGTACTGGGTACCGCCAACCGTGAAGTTGACCACGCTGACGTCGCCATCGACGCTGCTGGTGCCGGTGAGGACGCTGCCGGTCACCGGGGCGTCTTCGCTGGTGGTCACGGTTTCGCTGATGTCGGTGAAGCTGTCGTCGACCGGGGTGACGCTGATGTTCAGGGTCGAGGTGACGTCAGTGCCGGAACCGTCGGTGACGGTGTAGCTGACCGTCGGCACCGTGCCGTTGTAATTGGCGGCCGGGGTGAAGGTATAAGCCCCGTTCGTTCCGATGACCAGGGTGCCGACGTTGGCGATAGTCGCGGTGTCACCGGCCTGGTACTGGGTACCGCCAACCGTGAAGTTGACCACGCTGACCGGGCCATCAACGCTCGAGGTAGCGGTAAGCAGGCTGCCGGTCACCGGAACGTCTTCGGAGGTGGTCACGGTTTCGCTGATGTCGGTGAAGCTGTCGTCGACCGGGGTCACGCTGATGTTCAGGGTCGAGGTAACGTCAGAACCGGAGCCGTCGGTGACGGTGTAGCTCACGCTAGGCACCGCGCCGTTGTAATTGGCGGCCGGGGTGAAGGTGTAAGCGCCGTTCGTTCCGATGACCAGGGTGCCGACGTTGGTGATAGTCGCGGTGTCACCGGCCTGGTACTGGGTACCGCCAACCGTGAAGTTGACCACGCTGACCGGGCCATCAACGCTCGAGGTACCGGTAAGCACGCTGCCGGTCACCGGAACGTCTTCGGAGGTGGTCACGGTTTCGCTGATGTCGGTGAAGCTGTCGTCGACCGGGGTGACGCTGATGTTCAGGGTCGAGGTGACGTCAGTGCCGGAACCGTCAGTGACGGTGTAGCTGACCGTCGGTACTGGGCCGTTGTAGTTGGCCGCCGGGGTGAAGGTGTAAGCGCCGTTCGTTCCGATGACCAGGGTGCCGACGTTGGCGATAGTCGCGGTGTCACCGGCCTGGTACTGGGTACCGCCGACCGTGAAATTAACTACGCTGACCGGGCCATCAACGCTCGACGTATCGGTAAGCACGCTGCCGACCACTGGGGCGTCTTCGCTGGTGGTCACGGTTTCGCTGGCGTCGATGAAGCTGTCATCGACCGGGGTCACGCTGATGTTCAGGGTCGACGTGACGTCAGTACCGGAGCCGTCGGTGACGGTATAGCTGACCGTCGGCACCGTGCCGTTGTAGTTGGCCGCCGGGGTGAAGGTGTAGGCGCCGTTGGCGGCGAGCACCAGGGTGCCGACATTGGCGATGGTCGCGGTGCTGCCGGCGGCGTAAGTGGTCTCACCAACCGTGAAATTGACCACGCTGACCGGACCGTCGACGCTGGAAGTACCCGCCAGCACACTGCCACTGACTGGAGCGTCTTCGGACGTGGTCACCGTTTCGCTGACGTCGATGAAGCTGTCATCAACCGGGGTCACATCAATGTCCAAGGTCGACGAGACCCCAGAACCAGAGCCGTCAATGACGGTATAGCTGACCGTCGGCACCGTGCCGTTGTAGTTGGCCACCGGGGTAAAGGTGTAGGCGCCATCGGCCGCAATGACCAGGGTGCCAACGTTGGCAATGGAGGCGGTCTGGCCAGCTGTGAAAGTGCCATTGACACCGGCGATGCTGAAGGTGGACACGCTCAGGACGTTGTCGATGTCGCTGTCGTTACTCAGCACATTACCGATCGCAGGGGTGTCTTCTGCGATGGTTTGGGTGTCTGCAGTCAAAACGCTCGGATCATCGACCGCTGTCACGGTGAGATCCAGCGTGCTGGTCAAGCCGGTGTTGGTGGTGTACGTGACTTGCGGTACGGCGCCGTTGTAGTTGGCGTCTGGAGTAAAGGTGTAGTTGCCATTGGTGCCGATGGTCAATGTGCCGACGCCGACGATGGTCGCCGTCTGGCCTGCGGTGAAACTGCCGGCCATGCCGGCGACGGTGAAGCTGGAGACGCTGAGAGGCGTATCGGCATCGCTATCGTTGGTCAGGACATTGCCGGTCGCGACGCTGTCTTCGGCCTGTGTGCCAGTATCAGCGGTCAGTACGCTCGGAGCGTTGGTGGCCGTGGTGTTCTGATTGCCGATATCGAGCGTGGTGGCTGCGGCAGTGGTGTCAGGGCCGTCGGTTGGGAAACCAATGGTCGGGTCGACCCGGCCAGCGGTTGCATCCAGCATCACGAAGCTGTGGCCGCCACCTGCTGCGCCGCCTGTGCCTGCAGCTGTCGGGCCGGCTGCGGTGGCTTCAAGATCGGTGGTCGGGTCGGCGCCGGCAACGATGGCTTGCTGCAGCTCTTCAACCGATGGCGCAGCTTGTGCAGTGGCTTGGGCAAGGTCAGCGCTGGAATCCGGCGCGCTGCCGCTCCACTGAGTGTCGCGGCCCAGGTCCAGGGTCCGGCCGTCAGCCAGCTCAAGCGTAACGGCGCCCGCTGCGCCGGTGTCTACCTGATCGCCGACAAACAACCGATCGCCTTCAACGAGTAAGCGGCGCACGCCCTCTGGGGACACCGCGAAAACCTGACCGACAATGCTTTTGACGATGGCCACAACACTGCTCATAAGACTCTCCGGGTGTCGCATTCAGTTGACTTCCATGAATCTGGCGGCGTGTTTGCCAAACAGTCTGGACGTTCATTCAAGATATAAGAGGCACAACTTTGACGCGGGTATTAGTCAATAAATTGGCTATATTTTTTCGATATAAACTTTATGCCAAACTATTGACCTCTTGCCCGCCATCCTAAACACTCGCTTCCGTAATGTCACATTGATATTTAAGTGCTGGCACGTGCCAGAGAGTGTGATGCAGTTCCAAAATGCAACTTTCCGACATACGGTCATTCCGGATGTCATCATCCGATGCAGCGGCACGATCTGCAGTGACTCAAGACAAGTAAATCCTGGAAATTCCAACCATGCGTTTGCACCTGCTCAAGGCTTTACCCTTCGCCCTTGCCGCCAGTTTCGTTCAGGCGCAGTCCCTACCGGAAGCCATGCAACAGGCATTGGATGTCCATCCGGAGATCCAGGCAGGCGTTAACAGTCGATTGGCCGCGGATTATCAATTAAAGGCAGCAAAAGGGGGATACCTCCCAAAGGTCGATCTGCTTGGCGGATATGGTCGCGAAGGCACTGACAACGTCACCACCCGTGGCGCCGGCAACAACAATCACTGGGAAACCCTGACTCGCAGTGAATCGAGCGTGCGGTTGTCGCAAATGGTTTTTGACGGTTTTGCGACGTCGAGTGAAGTGGGGCGTCAACAAGCCACCGTTAATTCCCGCGCTTACTCCTTGCTGGGCACCTCCGAACGCACCGCGCTCACCGTCGCCCAGGTGTATCTCGACGTGCTGACCCGCCGTGAGTTCGTGCGTCTGGCGACCGACAACCTGAAGAACCACGAACGGACTTTCGACCAGATCAAGTTGCGCACCCAGCGTGGCGTGGGCAGTGGCGCCGACCTCGATCAAGCCGAAGCGCGTATGGCCCAGGCTCGCAACAACCTGATCACCGAACAGACCAACCTGGCTGACGCCGAGACCAACTTCCTCAGCGCCGTCGGCCAGATGCCCGATCAGCTGGAGCGTCCTTCCGATTTCATGGCGCTGTTGCCGGCCAACCTGAATGAAGCCCGGGCGCAGATGCTGGAAAACAGCCCTATCCTGCGTTCCGCCGAGTCGGACATCGCCGCTGCCGAGAAGCAGTACGCAGCCGCCAAGTCGACCTTCTACCCGCGTTTCGATGCTGAATTGGGTCGCTCTGCCGACAACGATATCGACGGCCAGAACGGTCACAGCAATGAATGGCAGGCCATGTTGCGCATGCGCTTCAACCTGTATTCCGGCGGCAGCAACAAGGCTGATCTGGAAGCCAAGTCTTACCTGTCCAACCAGGCACTGGACATTCGCAACAACGCCCTGCGTGTGTTGAACGAAGAACTGGGCCTGGCCTGGAATGCCTTGAACAACGCTAACGCCCAAGTACCGATCGCTCAGCAATATGTCGATCGCAGCACCAGCGTGCGTACCGCCTATCAGAAGCAGTTCAGTCTGGGTGAACGCACCTTGCTCGACCTGCTCGACAGTGAAAACGAGCTATTCTCGGCTTCTCGCCGTCTGGCGGAGATCAAGAACATTCAGTTATTTACTCAGTACCGAATCAAGGCGACCATGGGCGAGTTGCTCAAAAGCCAGGGAGTGGTGGCACCGTTGGCATCCGTTGTGCAGAACGACGTGAAGCCCAAGGTTCAACTGCCCGGTATGAACTGAGCAGAACCTTCATTGTTCAATTGTTAGCCAAGAGTGCCGAGCGTGGAATCAGAAGTCAGTCGAGTTCAACTCATTCATGATCCACGCGCGCTGCACGACGATCCATTACTGGACGGCTTGCTGGCTCTTTGCGTCCTGCATCAGAAACCGGCCAGCGCCGCGATGTTGACCACCGGCCTGCCGTTGCCCAAGCAGCGCCTGAGTGTTGAGCTGCTGCCCCGCGCGGCCGCTCGCGCCGGCCTGCAAGGGCGGGTGCTGGTGCGCAAACTGGAGCAGATCCCGGCGATTGCCATGCCGGCGCTGTTGCTGCTCAAGGACGGTCGCAGTGCCGTCCTGCTTGGTTGGCACGGTGACGACCAGGCGCGCCTGCTGCTCAGCGAAAGCGATGGCGGCGAAAGTGTCGTCAGCCGCGAACTGCTGGCCGATGACTACATCGGCAAAGTGTTCTTTGCTCAACCCCAGCACAAATTCGACGTCAATCACGGCACGCTGATCCCGCGCGCGCGCTCGTGGTTCCGCGACACCCTCAAGCGTTCGCGCTGGCTGTACGCCGACGCCATCGCCGCCAGTTTCCTGATCAACATCATTGCCATGGCCGCGCCGCTGTTCGTGATGAACGTCTACGACCGCGTCGTGCCGAACCAGGCCGAATCGACCCTGTGGGTGTTGGCCATCGGCATCACCGGGGCGTATCTGTTCGACCTGATCCTCAAAAGCCTGCGCAGCCTCTGCCTCGACCTGGCCGGGAAGAAAACCGACCTGATCATCTCGGCCACGTTGTTCGAGCGCATCGTCGGCATGGCCATGAAGTACCGCCCGGCGCGGGTCGGCAGCTTTGCCCAGAACATCCATGAGTTTCAGAGCCTGCGCGACTTCCTCGCCTCGCTGACCCTCACCAGCCTGATCGACCTGCCGTTTACATTGCTGATCTTCATGGTCATCGCCATTCTCGGCGGGCATCTGGTGTGGATTCCGGTGCTGGCGTTCCCGATTGCCCTGCTGATCGGCTATGCCTTGCAGAAGCCGCTGGTGGCGACCATGGAGCGAACCATGGCGCTGGGCGCCGAGCGGCAGTCGAGCCTGATCGAAACCCTCGCCGGCCTGGACGCTGTGAAGGTCAACAACGCCGAAAGCGAACGTCAATATCAGTGGGAGCAAACCATCGGCACCCTCAGCCGACTCGAGCTGCGGGTGAAAATGCTTTCCGGTCTGGCGATGAACATCACCTTGCTGATCCAGCAACTGGCCGGGGTGATCATGATCGTCTTCGGCGTGTACCAGATCATCGACGGTCACCTGAGCATGGGCGGTTTGATCGCTTGCTACATGCTCAGCGGCCGCGCGCTCAGCCCGCTGGCCTCGTTGTCCGGCCTGTTGACGCGTTACCAGCAAGCGCGGGTGACCATGGTCTCGGTCGATCAGATGATGGAGCTGCCGCAAGAGCGCAACTTCGATGAACGTCCATTGAGCCGCAATGTGCTGCAAGGCGCCATCGAATGCCGGCAGATGAACTTCACCTACCCGAACCAACAGAACGCGGCGCTGAAGAACATCAACCTGACCATCAAGCCTGGCGAGAAAATCGGCATCATCGGGCGCAGCGGCTCGGGGAAAAGTTCCCTGGCCAAACTGCTCGTAGGCCTCTACCAGCCGGACGATGGCGCCCTGTTGGTGGATGGCGTCGATATCCGTCAGATCGACGTCAGCGAATTGCGCCACAACATTGGCTACGTGGCCCAGGACATCCAGCTACTGGCCGGCACCCTGCGCGACAACCTGGTGTCGGGCGCGCGCTATGTCGAAGACGAAATGGTGCTGCAAGCGGCCGAACTGGCCGGCGTCCACGAATTCGCCCGCCTGCACCCACAGGGTTATGAGCTGCAAGTGGGCGAGCGTGGGCAGAACCTGTCTGGCGGTCAGCGCCAGAACGTCGCCCTGGCCCGTGCGCTACTGCTCAACCCGCCGATCCTGCTGCTCGACGAGCCGACCAGCGCCATGGACAACACCGGCGAAGAACGCCTCAAGCAACGCCTCGCGGTGGTGGTTGAAAACAAAACCGTGGTGCTGGTAACGCACCGGGCTTCGCTGTTGTCGCTGGTGGATCGTCTGATCGTCATCGACCGCGGGCAAATTCTCGCCGACGGCCCGAAAGCCGCGGTGATGGAAGCGTTGAAGAAGGGGCAGATCAGTGTTGCTTAAGTCGGGTTTAAAGAATTCGATCGGCCGTTATTTCAAAGGCTCCGATTCGCTGCATGGCCAGCCACTTCCCGAGGTCAACAAAGCGCTGATCGAAGACGCCCCGCGTGTAGTGCGGCTGACCATCTGGGCGATCATTGGCTTCTTCGTGTTCCTGTTGCTCTGGGCCAACTTCGCCGTGGTCGACGAAGTCACCAAGGGCGATGGCAAGGCGATTCCCTCGTCCAAGATCCAGAAAATCCAGAACCTGGAGGGCGGTATCGTCTCCGAGTTGTTCGTGACCGAAGGGCAGATCGTTGAAGCCGGCGCGCCGCTGATTCGCCTGGACGACACGCGATTCGCCTCCAACGTCGGCGAAACCGAGGCCGATCGATTGTCCATGCTGCTGCGAGTCGAACGCTTGAGCGCGGAAGTCGATGACCGCCCGCTGAACTTCCCGGCGGATGTACTCAAGGCCGTCCCCGGTCAGGCAGCCAGCGAGGAGTCGCTGTACATCAGTCGCCGCCAGCAGTTGCACGATGAAATTGGCGGTTTGGAGGAGCAGTTGATCCAGCGTCAGCAAGAGCTGCGCGAGTTCACTTCCAAGCAGTCGCAGTACCGCAACGGTCTTGCGCTGCAGCGTCAGGAAATCAACATGTCCGAGCCGTTGGTGGCCCAGGGCGCGGTATCGCCGGTTGAAGTGCTGCGACTCAAGCGCGCCGAGGTTGAAACCCGCGGGCAACTCGACGCGACCACCCTGGCCATTCCTCGTGCCCAATCGGCGATCAAGGAAGTGCAGCGCAAAATCGACGAGACTCGTGGCAAATTCCGCAGCGAAGCACTGACTCAACTCAATGAAGCACGCACGGATCTGAACAAGGCCCAAGCCACCGGCAAGGCGCTGGAAGACCGGGTCAGCCGGACGCTGGTCACCTCGCCGGTGCGCGGCATCGTCAACAAATTGCTGGTCAACACCATCGGCGGCGTGATCCAGCCGGGCAGCGACCTGGTGGAAATCGTGCCGCTGGACGACACCTTGCTGGTGGAAGCGAAAGTACGTCCGCAAGACATCGCCTTCCTGCATCCGGGGCAGGAAGCGACGGTGAAGTTCACGGCGTATGACTACACCATTTACGGTGGGCTGAAGGCCAGGCTTGAGCAGATCGGTGCTGACACCATCACCGACGAAGACAAGAAAAACACCTACTACATCATCAAGCTGCGCACTGACCGCAGCCATTTGGGCACGGATGAAAAGCCGCTGCTGATCATCCCGGGGATGGTGGCTTCGGTGGACATCATTACTGGCAAGAAGACTGTGCTCAGCTACCTGCTCAAGCCGATCATTCGCGCGCGGGCCGAAGCGTTGCACGAGCGTTAGATGTCGGCTGGGGCTGATGGCCCTCATCGCGAGCAGGCTCGCTCCCACATTGGTTCTGTGTCGATCACATAACCCCTGTGGGAGCGAGCCTGCTCGCGATGAGGGCCTCAAGAACAACACATCCAAAAAACATATCGTTATTCGCTAACGGTATTTAAATTTCAGTTCTTATATCTATAAAGTCATTCTCCTGCGTACCTTCCGACCAATCGGCGCGCCGCACGACACGAACCAACACGGGCCCTCCGTGAGTTTCTTGATCGACGCGCGCGCCCTTGAGCGTGCCGTGCGTGGGAGTGATTTATGTCTGCAGCAACGGCTTTCCCAAGCGCCGCGAACATCGCGCCGCAAACCTTCGACATCCGCCCGTTCAGTGGCGCCGTCGGTGCCGAAATCATCGGCCTCGACCTGTCCCGCCCGATCAATGATCAGGACTTCGCCCGCATCCACCGCGCGCACCTGGATCATCACGTCGTGGTGTTCCGCGACCAGCGCATTACCCCCGAGCAACACATTGCCTTTAGCCGCCGTTTCGGTGTGTTGCAGATCCACGTGCTCAAGCAATTCCTGCTGGCCGGGCACCCGGAAATCCTCATCGTTTCCAACATCATCGAGAACGGCCAATCCATCGGCCTCGGTGACGCCGGCAAGTTCTGGCATTCCGACCTGTCCTATAAAGAACTGCCAAGCCTGGGTTCGATGCTGCATGCCCAGGAGCTGCCGTCCGAGGGCGGCGACACGCTGTTCGCCGACATGCACAAAGCCTGGGACAACCTGCCCGAAGCGTTGCGCAAAGCTGTCGAAGGTCGCTCGGCCGCGCACTCCTACACGGCGCGTTACAGCGAGACCAAATTCGAAGGCAACTGGCGCCCGACGCTGACGCCCGAGCAACTGGCTCAGGTGGCTGAAGTGGTCCACCCGATTGTTCGCACTCACCCGGAAAACGGTCGCAAGGCGTTGTTCGTCAGCGAGGGTTTCACCACGCGCATCGTTGGTTTGCCGGAAGACGAGAGCAAGCAATTGCTTGATGAGCTCTACGCCCACAGCGTGCTGCCGCAAAACATCTACCGCCATCAATGGCAGGCCCACGACCTGGTGTTCTGGGACAACCGTTCGCTGATTCATCTCGCCGCCGGATGCCCAAGCTACCTGCGCCGCAAGTTGTATCGCACCACCATCCAGGGCGACGCGCCTTTCTGATTTGTCGGAGAAACTCTCATGTCCAAACGTCTTCCATTTGCACCGTTGGCTGCGGCCATCGGCCTGGGTTTCAGCCTGATCACCGGCAGCCTGGTGGCGCCGACCGTGGCCCATGCTGAAGGTGAAATCCGCATCGCCGAGCAGTTCGGCATTGTTTATCTGTTGCTCAATGTGGTGCGCGACCAGAACCTGATCGAGAAGTACGGGAAGCAGGAAGGCATCGACATCAAGGTCGACTGGACCCAACTCTCCGGCGGTGCGGCGGTCAACGATGCGTTGCTCTCCGGTTCCATTGATATCGCCGGTGCGGGCGTCGGTCCGCTGCTGACCATCTGGGACCGCACCCACGGCAAGCAAAACGTCAAAGCCGTCGCCTCCCTCGGCAACTTCCCGTACTACCTGGTGAGCAACAACCCCAAGGTCAAAACCATCGCTGACTTCACCGAGAAGGACCGCATCGCGGTGCCGGCGGTCGGCGTGTCGGTGCAGTCGCGCATCCTGCAATACGCGGCCGCCAAGCAGTGGGGCGACAAGGAATTCAATCGCCTCGACAAGTACACCATCGCCGTTCCGCACCCCGACGCCACGGCGGCGCTGATTGCCGGCGGCACCGAGTTGACCGGGCACTTTTCCAACCCGCCGTTCCAGGATCAAGAGCTGGCCAACCCTAACGTCCACGTTGTGCTGAATTCCAATGACGTGCTCGGCCCGAACTCGCCGACGGTGCTGTTCGCTACCGAGAAATTCCGCGACGAGAACCCGAAAACCTATAAGGCGTTCGTCCAGGCACTGACCGAGGCGGCCGAGTTCGCCCAGAACGATAAAGGCGCGGCGGCGGACACGTACATCCGCGTCACCAAGGCGAAAATCGACCGCGCTGCGCTGCTGAAAATCATCGATAACCCGCAGTTCGAATTCAGCGTCACGCCGAAAAATACTTACCCGCTGGCCGAATTCCTCTACCGCGTTGGCGCGATCAAAAACAAACCGGATTCGTGGAAGGACTACTTCTTCCAGGACGCCAAACCGCTGCAAGGGAGCTGACCGAGATGAACGCCCCTTTGCAAGGCCACACGGTCAGCAAACCGATCGCGCCAGCCCAAGCGCTGCTGTCGGTCGACAACGTCAGCCTCGAATACCGCACGCCTCAGCGGGTGGTTCGTGCGACCCATCAGGTCAGCTTTGAAATCGATCCGGCGGACCGCTTTGTGCTGCTCGGTCCGTCCGGTTGCGGCAAATCAACGTTGCTCAAGGCAGTCGCCGGGTTCATCCAGCCGTGTGAAGGCGAGATTCGTCTTCAGGGGCAAACCGTTCATGCCCCGGGGCCGGACCGGATCGTGGTGTTCCAGGAGTTCGATCAACTGCCGCCGTGGAAAACCGTCAAACAGAACGTGATGTTTCCGCTGCTTGCCTCGAAAACCCTCAAGCGCAAAGAGGCCGAGGAGCGGGCGCTGCACTATCTGGACAAGGTCGGTCTGGCGGCGTTTGCCGATGCCTATCCGCATACCTTGTCCGGCGGCATGAAAGCGCGGGTGGCGATTGCTCGTGCACTGGCCATGCAGCCGAAAATCCTCTTGATGGACGAACCCTTTGCCGCCCTCGATGCACTGACCCGCCGCAAGATGCAGGAAGAATTGCTGCTGCTCTGGGAAGAAGTGCGCTTCACGCTGCTGTTCGTCACGCACTCCATCGAAGAAGCGTTGGTGGTGGGCAATCGAATCCTGCTGCTGTCGCCGCATCCGGGGCGGGTGCGGGCGGAAGTCCACAGCCATCAATACGACTTGCACAGCCTTGGCGGCGTGGCCTTTCAGGAGTCGGCGCGACGTATTCATCGGTTGTTGTTCGATGAAGGTCAGTCCCCGCAAACCGAGCGTGAGCTGGATTTCTCCGACATCCGCATCGCTTATTGAGCCATTGAGAGGAGTGCCCGATGAGCCTTTTATCATCCCCGCGTGAAGAATTTGAAACGGTGTTGCAGCCGCTGACGAGCGTGCCGCTGGAGCGTGAATTGCCGCTCGCTCAGCGTCTGTGGCAACAAGGCTGGTTACGCAAAAGCCTGATCCTGATT
This sequence comes from Pseudomonas sp. ES4, assembly GCF_050586665.1. Taxonomy (NCBI): domain Bacteria; kingdom Pseudomonadati; phylum Pseudomonadota; class Gammaproteobacteria; order Pseudomonadales; family Pseudomonadaceae; genus Pseudomonas; species Pseudomonas sp. ES4. The sequence continues at coordinate 11,418 of NZ_JBOBDO010000004.1, forward strand.
TTGCTCGCGGTCCTGTGGGAGGTGGTTGCCCGCGTTCAGGACAACGACCTGCTGCTGCCAAGTTTTCTGCAAACCGCGAGCGCGCTGTACGACGGTTTGCTCAGCGGCGAGTTGCTGGGCAAGGTGTGGATTTCGCTGGTGGTGTTGCTCAAGGGTTACCTGATCGGCATTGTCCTGGCATTTGCCCTGACTACCCTGGCGGTGTCGACGCAGTTCGGCCGCGACCTGTTGAGTACGTTGACCTCGATGTTCAACCCGCTGCCGGCGATTGCTCTGTTGCCGCTGGCGTTGCTGTGGTTCGGCCTGGGGCAGAACAGTCTGATTTTTGTGTTGGTGCATTCGGTGCTCTGGGCGCTGGCGTTGAACACTTATGCCGGGTTCCTCGGTGTCTCGGAAACCCTGCGCATGGCCGGACGCAATTACGGCCTCAAAGGCATGCGTTTCGTGCTGTTCATCCTGATCCCGGCAGCGTTGCCATCGATTCTAGCCGGGCTGAAGATCGGCTGGGCCTTCGCCTGGCGTACGCTGATCGCCGCTGAATTGGTGTTCGGCGCCACCAGCGGCAAGGGCGGCTTGGGCTGGTACATCTTCCAGAACCGTAATGAGCTGTACACCGACAAGGTGTTTGCCGGGTTGGCGGTGGTGATCCTGATCGGCTTGTTGGTGGAAAATCTGGTGTTCAGCACTCTGGAACGGGTGACGGTGAAGCGGTGGGGGATGCAGCGGTAAGATTTGTGGTGACAGGTCTGACGCCATCGCGAGCAGGCTCACTCCCACAGTGATCTTCAGTGGATGCAGACCCTGTATTCGACACATAACCCTGTGGGAGTGAGCCTGCTCGCGATGGGGCCAGGCCAGCTAACACATCAGCCGGGGGATGTTTGCTAGCATTGCGTCTGGATCAATCCAGATCAGCCATGAGTGCTCAGCATGCAACTCCCGGACATGAATTTGTTGGTCGCCCTCGACGCCTTGCTCGACGAGGGCAGTGTGGTAGGCGCCGCGCGGCGGATGAACCTCAGCCCGGCGGCGATGAGCCGGACGCTGACGCGGATTCGCGAGGCCATCGGCGATCCGATCCTGGTGCGCGCCGGGCGTGGCCTGGTGCCAACGCCCAAGGCGCTGGCGTTGCGCGAGCAGGTGCGTGACGTGGTGGAGCAGGCCGCGCTGTTGTTTCGCTCGGCCGATGCGGTGGAGCTGGGCACGTTGCGCCGTCGGTTCAACATTCGCGCCAACGACTTTTTCGTCGGCGTTTACGGTGGAAAACTCTTCGACACCCTGGATCGCCAGGCGCCGCACTGCGAGCTGCGTTTTGTGCCGGAAGGCGATGGCGATGACGAAGCGTTGCGCGAAGGGCGGATCGACCTGAGCATCAGCAATACCCGACCGCTGACTCCGGAAGTGAAGATTCAGAACCTGTTCTCTACTCATTTCGTCGGCCTGGTTCGCGAAGACCACCCGCTGTTCGATGAGGAGATCACCGCCGAGCGTTACGCCGGGTTTTCCCATATCAGCATGTCCCGTCGCGGCATCGCCCGAGGCCCGATCGATACCGCGCTCAATGCCTTGGGGCTGGAACGGCGGGTGGCGGTGATTGCGCCGAGTTTCCATGCGGCGATGTTTGCCTTGCCTGATTCCGATTTGATTCTGCCGGTGCCCAAGGAGGCATTGCTGAGCGTCCAGCGCCTGGGCCTGAAGCTGCGCTCGTTTACCCTGCCGATTCCCTTGCCCACCCTAATGCTGACCCAAGCCTGGCACCCGCGTTTCGACAAGGATCCGGCCCATCGCTGGCTGCGCGAAACCCTGAAAGCCTGTTGCGACGAAACGTGGCTGGCGGCACAACCCATTTGAAATTGAACGCTGTCCCCCTGTGGGAGTGAGCCTGCTCGCGATAGCGTTGGATCAGTCAGCATAAATGTTGAATGTTATGGCCCTGTCGCGAGCAGGCTCGCTCCCACAGGGGTTGACTGATCGTTCCCACGCTCTGCGTGGGAATGCTTCTAGGGACGCTCCGCGTTCCAGCTCGCGAAAGGGACGCGGAGCGTCCCGGGCTGCATTCCCACGCAGAGCGTGAGGAACGATCAAATTGCTGCATGAGGCGCACTTATAAACTGCCAATAAGTCAATTTTCGTAAGGTCTCGCGCTTCTTAAAATGCTTCGGTATTCAAACCCCGGAGCTTGCAGTCATGACTTCCCTCACGGTCACGGCACCTCTCGCCGCGGCCAGCCCGGCTGCCGTCACGCCACCGGTTTTTGGTCCGCGGATCATCATCGGCCTGGTGGGCGTGTTGTTGGCGGTGCTGGTGTCGGGCCTGAACGAGGTGGTGACCAAGGTTGCCCTCGCCGACATCCGCGGCGCATTGGCCATCGGCTACGACGAAGGCACCTGGCTGGTCGCCAGTTACACCGCGACCTCGGTGGCCGCCATGGCCTTCGCACCTTGGTGCTCGGTGACGTTTTCGCTGCGGCGGTTCACCCTCTGCGCCATCAGCGCATTCACCCTGTTGGGCGTGTTGTGCCCGTTCGCTCCGAACTATGAAAGCCTGCTGGTCATGCGCACCTTGCAAGGCCTGGCAGGCGGTGCATTGCCGCCGATGCTGATGACCGTCGCCCTGCGCTTCTTGCCGGCCAACGTGAAGCTCTACGGCCTGGCCGGTTACGCCCTGACCGCGACGTTCGGCCCGGGGCTTGGCACTCCGCTGGCCGGGTTGTGGACCGAACACGTCGGATGGCAATGGACCTTCTGGCAAATCATCGCACCGTGTCTGATCGCCATGGTCGCGGTGGCGTATGGCTTGCCCCAGGACCCGTTGCGCCTGGAGCGCTTCAAACAATTCAACTGGCGCGGCGTGCTGCTGGGTTTTCCGGCGATCTGCATGCTGGTGATCGGCATTTTGCAAGGCAATCGACTGGACTGGTTCGAGTCGAGCCTGATCTGCGGATTGCTCGGCGGTGGGTTGCTGCTGCTGGTGCTGTTTCTGGTCAACGAATGGTCGCAACCGCTGCCGTTTTTCAAGCTGCAGATGCTCGGCATCCGCAACCTGTCGTTCGCCTTGCTGACCTTGGCCGGGGTGTTGGTGGTGCTGCTGGCGGTGATCATCATTCCGTCCAGTTACCTGGCGCAAGTACAGGGTTATCGCCCGGTTCAGACCGCACCCATCATGTTGCTGGCAGCGCTGCCGCAGTTGATTGCGCTGCCGTTGGTGGCGGCGTTATGCAACCTGCGCTGGGTCGATTGCCGCTGGGTGCTGGGGATCGGCCTGAGCATGCTGGCGCTGTCCTGCATCGGTGGGTCGCAGTTGACGTCGGTGTGGATTCGCGACGACTTCTATGCGCTGCAACTGCTGCAAATCTTCGGTCAGCCGATGGCGGTGCTGCCGCTGTTGATGCTCTCCACCGGCAGCATCAGCCCGATGGAAGGCCCGTTCGCTTCGGCCTGGTTCAACACCGTAAAAGGCCTGGCGGCGGTGATCGCCACCGGCGTGCTGGAGGCATTGACCACCTCAAGGCTGCATTGGCACTCGATGATGCTGGTGGACAGCCTCGGCAACTCACCCCTGGTCGACAGCGACAGCGCGGGCCTTGCCCATCGGCTGCATGAGCAGGCCGTGGTGCTGACGGCCTCGGATCTTTATCTGTGCATGGCCGGCGTCGCACTGGCGCTGATCCTGCTGATTTTCTGGCTGCCGACGCGGATCTATCCGCCGCGCGCGCCGACTTGAATGCTTCACTGAAACAGAAGGTTTTCATGACGACTCAATCAAAGCAAAAAGTGGCCGTTGGCATCGCCGCGGTAATGGTGCTCGGGGTGCTGGTGTATTGGCTGGCGCCCGGCCTGTTCGGCAAACGCACGCAACAGAACACCAATGACGCCTTTGTCTCGGCGGACTTCACCCTGGTGGTGCCGCGCGTGGCCGGGTTCATCAAGGAAGTGCTGGTGGAGGACAATCAGCAGGTCAAGGCCGGGCAGTTGCTGGCGTTGATTGATGACCGGGATTTGCGTGCCGCCGCTCAAGCGGCAGACGCCGAAACCCTGGTGGCCAGGGCGCAACTGCAAAATGCCCGTGCGACCCTTGAACGCCAGGCTTCGGTGATCGCCCAGGCCCAGGCCTCCGTTGTGTCGGCCAAGGCAGAAATGGCCTTCGCCGAGCATGAATTGAACCGCTACAACCATCTCGCCGGGGTGGGCGCCGGTACGGTGCAGAACGCCCAACAAGCGCGGACCCGCATCGATCAGGCCACCGCGCGGCTGGCTAACGTGACGGCGGTGCTGGCGGCGGAACGCAAACAGGTGGAGATCCTCACCGCCCAGCGTGACGCGGCGGAAGGTGGGCTGAAACGGGCGCAAGCGGCGCTGGAAATGGCCAGCTACGAGCTGTCCTACACACGCATCGTTGCACCTCAGGACGGTATGGTCGGCGAGCGCGCCGTTCGGGTCGGCGCCTATGTCACGCCGGGGAGCAAAATCCTCGCGGTGGTGCCGCTTGCGCAGGCCTATGTGGTCGCCAATTTTCAGGAGACTCAACTGACCGACGTGCAGCCGGGGCAGGACGTGCAAGTGCGTGTCGACAGCCTCGGCGGCCAGGCCCTGAGCGGTCGCGTCGAGAGCATCGCACCGGCCACGGGTGTGACGTTCGCCTCGGTCAAGCCGGACAACGCCACCGGCAATTTCACCAAGGTGGTGCAGCGGATTCCGGTGAAAATCGTCCTTGATCCGGGTCAGCCATTGGCGGAGCGGTTGCGGGTCGGGATGTCGGTGGAGGCGAGGATTGATACTGCCAGTGCCGATAAGCGTGAGGTTGTTCAACGGTGATTATTTTCGGTAGACATCCATCCCTGTGGCGAGGGGGCTTGCCCCCGTTGGGCCGCGAAGCGGCCCCAAAAGCTGCGAGCGCTTCGCACTCGAACGGGGGCAAGCCCCCTCGCCACAAGAGCCGCTTTCCTTCAGTAGCTATTGTGTTGAGTCTGTTTTCACTGAACGCCTGCACCGTCGGCCCGGACTTTCAAAAGCCTCAACCCCAGCAAATCACCGAGTGGTCGAAACCGTCAAAGTCCGCCCCCAGCCAAGCCATCGCCGACACCATGGACGAACGCTGGTGGGACGTCTTCCACGATCCAAAACTCTCGGCCCTGACCCAACGTGCCCTGACCGACAACCTCGACCTGAAACTCGCCAGCAGCCGCTTGCAGCAAAGCCGCGCTGTGCGTCAGGTGATTACCGCCAACCGTTACCCGAACACCGCCGCCACTGGCAGCTACGGGCGTAAACGCAACAGCGGCGAAGGCTTGAGCGATCCGTCGGGACACAACGGCGACTCGGCGTATAACTTGTGGGATGGAGGTTTCTCCGCGTCCTGGGAACTGGATTTCTGGGGTCGTGTGCGCCGCGAAACCGAAGCGGCTGACGCGACCCTGGAAGTCGCAGAAAACGACCGGCGCGGCGTGCTGTTGTCGGTGCTCGCAGAAACCGTCCAGGACTACATTCAGCTGCGTGGTGTGCAAAGTACCCGCGCCGTCACTGAGGAGAACCTCGACGTCGCCCGCCACAGCCTGAAACTCTCGCAGCTACGCCTGGCCGACGGTGTCGCCACCGACCTGGATGTCGCCGAAGCCGCCGCCCAGGTAGCGGCCATCGAATCGCGCCTGCCCGCGCTGGAACAGCGCCAGTCGCAACTGATCAACGCCTTGAGCCTGTTGATGGGCGAGCCGCCGCAAGCGCTGTCTGCCGAGTTATCCACAGACGCCCCGGTGCCGCAAACCCCGCGTCAGGTCGCTATCGGTCTGCCGTCGCAACTGGCCGAGCGCCGCCCCGACATCCGCCAGGCCGAAGCCCGCCTGCATGCCGCGACCGCGAACATCGGTGTGGCCAAGGGTGATTTCTATCCGCGGATCACCCTGTCGGGCAACCTCGGTTCGCAAGCTATGCAACTCAGCGATTTCGGCTCCTGGGGCTCGCGCTCTTTCGGTATCGGCCCGCAATTCAGCTTGCCGTTGTTTGACGGCGGTCGCCTGCGCGGCGTGCTGCACTTGCGCGAAGCCCAACAACAGGAAGCCGCCATCGCCTACCAGCAAACCGTGCTGCGCGCCTGGCATGAAATCGATGATCAACTGACCGCCTACAACGCCAGCCAACTGCGCCGCGACAGCCTTGCCGAAGCCGTGCGCCAGAACCAGATCGCCCTGCGCACCGCGCAACAGCAATATGTGGAAGGGGTGGTGGATTTCGTTAACGTGCTGACGGTGCAAGGCGCGCTGTTGGCGACTCAGGAGCAGTTTGTGGAGAGCTCGACCGGGGTGTCGCTGGCGATGGTCGGGTTGTACAAGGCGTTGGGTGGGGGATGGGAGTCGGTGTATCCGTTGGCGGATATTGTTACCAATAATCCGGTTTGATCGCCGGAGTCTTACGGGTAGGTACCTTGTCTGGAAACTGGTGTGACCGCAGCTCTTCTGCCGAGATGACTCTGCGCATCCAGTGGGAATGTTCTTTTAGCGAGCCTGGTGGGGTTCGTTTGAACCCTGTTCTGTAAGGAAGAACGACACCCACTGTCATTTGGGGAAAGTCTTCTCGGATAGCTCTCAGCGCGGGGGCCATGTCTGTATCCCCGGAAACTAAAACCAGTTGTTGGATGCCTTCAGCACCATTGACCTTGGCTTGTCTGGCTGCTGCGCGATACATGCTTATTGCAATATGGACGTCGGTTTCCTTTTCCTCGAGCTTCCATATGGCAGTTGTATCTTGGCGTGAGGCGCCGATCTTCTTGTTGATAAATCGGGGTGCGCGCGCAGGTTCAAGTTGGTGGCGACCATAATGAACGGCAACATTGTGAGCCCTCAGGGCACGGACGTAAGTGTCTTGTGCCTCTTTGGAAACGATGCCGCGAGTAGCCAGCTCTGGTTTAACCGAGGATGTGAAGTAGTCAATTGAGGCTAGCGAGCTCTGAGGATTTTCAATATGGGCGATATGCGCCAGTAACTGCGGCAGATTTAGCCATTTGTAAGGTGTGTCTGCCAGCAACCCGTAGAACACGTTGTAACCATCAACAAAGAATGCAGTGCGCACAAATCCAATCCTCAGAAACGAAAAAACCGGCCGAAGCCGGTTTTTTCACCCCAACTGCCAGAGAACTGAATCTCTGCGTACGGGGTTGAGTAGTGCGCTGATCCTAAATTGAGTGCATTACGCACGTCAACCATCGAGTCATCAAGGCTCCGCTCAACTGGATCTTTTCCAGCTCCGGCGAGCCAGTTTTGTGCAGTTGCCGGGGCGAGGGTCAAGGCGTGAATTGCCTCATCTGTTAATGATTGTTACGACAGAAGGTAAGACGTGATGCAGGGCTAGCAACAGCGCAAAACGTCTATCACTCTCTTCAATTTTGACTGAGCGATGGTTCCCAATTTCGTGTGGGATTTGGTACCCAGCCCTCATGGCGGAAAGATTAATTTCAGCACTCTGAAAATTTTGTCCTTTTTGAAACATTACATTTCTATCCAATGACGCCCATCCGCTTGACGCCCACCCACGCTGTCATAGACTCCGCTCATCCGTCAGGGAGTTACGGTTATGCGGCGTGTTCGTGTGTGGGTTATTGGATTGACCTTGGTAACGTGCGCAGTCCAGGCGCAAACGCCTGCGCCCGACGATCCGCTGCTGGACAGCAGCGCCAGTGCAAACGTCAGCAGTGAGGCCCGTGGCGTGCTGCGTGCCCGGGATCAGGCGGTGCTCGCCAGTGAGTTGTCCGGACGTATTGTCGAGTTGCCGTTCAGTGAGGGCGAGTCGTTCAAGAAGGGCGACACCCTGGCGCGTTTCGATTGTTCGGCTTATCAAGCCCAACTCAATGCGGCCCAGGCTGCCAGCCGTGGCGCCGGTGAAGAGCTGTCCCACAACAAGCAGTTGGCGGCGTTGAATTCGGTCGGGCGTTTTGAAGTGGCGCGGGCCGCGGCCAAGGTCAGTGAGACTCAGGCGCAATCCCAGGTTTATCAGGTTCAGGTCAAACGCTGCAGCGTGCTGGCGCCGTTCGATGGCCAGGTTGTCGAGCGCAAGGTCAAGCGTTATGAAAGCGTCGCTGCCGGCACGCCGTTACTGGACGTGGTCGACAACCGTACCCTGGAAATTCATCTGCTGGTGCCGTCGCGCTGGATGTCCCGGCTCAAGCCTGGCCAGACCTTCAGCTTTGTTCCCGATGAAACCGGTCAGCCACTGAATGCCACGGTTAAACGCCTCGGCGCGCGGATTGACGAAGGCAGTCAGACTTTGCTGTTGGTGGCGACGCTTCCCAGCGCCAACGGTTTGCTGGCCGGCATGAGTGGCACCGCACGTTTCGCGGAGCTTAAATGAACGCGCCCGTTGCGGGCGGCCCAGAGCAAGTATTCGCAAGGTTTCTGGATCTTGAACGCCTGACTCGCGCCGCTCGCACGCCTGCGCAATTGGCCTACAGCCTGGTCAATGACGGTCAGGCGCTGTTCGGCTTTCGTCACGCGGCGCTGGTGATTGCCGGCAAGGTGCAGGCTGTGACGGGCGTCAGTGCGGTGGAGCCGAATGCGCCATTCGTGGCGTTTGTCGAGCAGGCCGTGGCGCAGTTGTTCAAGCGCGAGATGCTGAAACAGGCGCGGGTGATTCCGCCGAATGTTCTGGGCGAATCTATTCAGGCGGATTGGCAAAGTCTTTCGGCGGCACAGGTGTTCTGGCTGCCACTGATCGATCACCAAGGTGAGGTGTTTGGCGGTCTGTGGTTGGCGCGGGATCTGCCGTGGAATCCTTCCGAACAAGTGTTGCTGTCGCAATTGGGTGACACCCACAGCCATGCCTGGCTGGCATTGCAACCGCGCAAACCGTGGCGACTGCGCTGGACGCGAAAACGTCAGGTAGCGCTGGTCGCGGTGGTGTTGCTCGGGCTGCTGATTCCGGTGCGGCAATCGGTGCTGGCGCCGGCCGAAGTTGTTCCGCTGGGCGGCCGAGTCGTTGCCGCGCCGCTGGACGGGGTGATCGCCGAATTCCTGGTCAAACCCAATCAGACGGTGAAAGCCGGCGACCTGTTGTTGCGCTTTGAAAGCACCACGCTCAGGGCCCAGGCCGATGTGGCCGCGCGCGCCTTGGGCGTTGCTGAAGCTGAGTTGAAGGCCAATTCCCAACGCTCGTTCGCCGATGCTGAATCGAGCTCGAAAATCGATCTGCTGGCCGCACGCGTCGAGCAAAAACGTGCTGAACGGGATTACGCCCGTGAACTGCTCAAACGCAGCGAAGTGCGCGCCGAACGGGCCGGTATTGCGGTGTTCGCCGACGCGGAACGCTGGACCGGTAAACCGGTGCAGACCGGCGAGCGGCTGATGGAAATCGCCGACCCGACCCAGGCTGAGTTGCGCATCGAACTGGCGGTGGGCGATGCGATTTCGCTGGAGCCAGGCGCGCAAGTTGCGCTGTTTCTCGACAGTGACCCATTGCAACGGCATTTGGCCCGACTTGAACGCGCAGCTTACGAAGCACAACCCACGGCCGGCGGGCAGCTGGCTTATCGTCTCGACGCCAGTTTCCAGCAGACGCCACCGCGTATCGGGCTGCGCGGCACGGCGAAAGTCTTCGGTGACCGTGCGCCGCTGGCGCTGTACCTGTTACGTAAACCCCTGGCCGGTTTGCGCCAGAGCGTAGGGCTTTAGATGAGCCTGCCGAACCTGCGCGCAGATTTGCAGCTGACGCCTGCATCACCAGCGCTCGATGGCTCGCCACGCTGGACCCTGGCCGATCCGGTGCGCGGTCGCTATTTCAAACTCGGCGTGGCGGCGATGCGCCTGCTGCGCCATTGGTCCTTGGGTGATCCCGAGCAAGTACTGCGTGCCGCCAACCGTGAGCCAGGCTTGCCGCTGGATAGCGCGGAGCTAGAGCAATTGCTGGCCTTTTTGCGCAGCCACGACCTGATCACCGCCCTGGATCCGCAACAGCGCGCCAGTTACAGCCTCAAAGCGGCCGCTCAACGCCAGTCGCTGTGGCAGATCTTGCTGCACCAATACCTGTTTTTCCGTATTCCGCTGTGGCGCCCGGACGCTTTTCTCAATCGCGCCTGGCCATGGCTGCAGCGCTTCGGTCCGCGCGCGTTGCGCTACGGCTTGCCAGTGACGCTGGGGCTCGGCGTGTTTCTGGTGTCCCGGGACTGGCAGCGCTTTATCGCGACCTTCCCACATCTATTCAGCCTCGGCGGCGCGCTGGCGTTCGGCGTGGCGTTGTTCTTTGCCAAGCTCTGCCACGAGTTCGGTCACGCCTTCATGGCCAAGCGCGCCGGTTGTCGGGTGCAGAGCATGGGCGTGGCGTTCATGGTGTTGTTGCCGATGTTTTACACCGATGTCAGCGATGCCTGGCGGGTCAATGATCGTCGTGCGCGGCTGCTGATTGGCGCCGGTGGCGTGCTGGCGGAATTGCTGTTGGCGAGCCTTGCGCTGCTCGCCTGGTCGCTGCTGCCAGACGGTCCCGGACGCACGGCGGCGTTCATGCTCGCCAGCGCTACCTGGATGACCACGCTGGTGATCAACCTCAACCCGTTCATGCGCTTTGATGGCTATTTTTTGCTCAGTGACTATTGGCAAGTCGACAACCTTCAAGCGCGAGCCTTTGCCCTTTGTCGTTGGCGCTTGCGCGAGTTTTTATTCGGTTACGGCGCGCCGGCACCAGAGCCTTGGTCGCCGAAGATGCAACGGCGTTTGCTGATCTGGGGTTACGGCGCGTGGCTGTGGCGTGCGGCGTTGTTTTTCGGGATTGCGCTGGCGGTCTATCACTTGTTCTTCAAGGTATTGGGGATTTTCCTGATGCTGGTGGAACTGGTGTGGTTCATCTTCCTGCCGATCATGAGTGAGTGGCGGCAATGGTGGGCTCGTCGCGAACAGGCGTATGCGCCTCGGGTGCTGCTCACTGGCCTGGCCCTGTTTGGGCTGTTGCTGATGCTGGTCGTGCCGTGGCGCAGCGCCGTGGAGTTGCCGACGATGCTGGAGGCTGGCCGCGCCAGTGCCTTGCACGCGCCCGTCGCGGCGCGGGTCAAAACGGTAAATGTTCACGATGGTGAAGCGGTTGTCCAAGGCCAGGTGTTGATTGAGCTGGAATCCCCGGATCTGGATTCGCGCCAGGCCATCGTCCGTCGTGAAATCCAGATCCAGCAGTTGCAGATGCGCCGTCAGGCCAGCCGCAGTGAAACCGCCGCCGACGCCGGTATCGTCGAACAGCGCCTGGCCGAAGCGGTCGCCGAATACCGAGGCCTGGCCGCCCAGCGTGAGCGCCTGCTGCTGCGGGCGCCCCATGCCGGCAAGGTGCGTGATCTGTTGCCGCAGTTGGCGGTCGGTCGCTGGTTGTCGAGCAAAGATCCGCTGGCGCGGGTGGTCGAAGACGGCGCGCGGTTACGCGGGTATCTGGCCGAAGTCGAGCTCTGGCGTGTCGCCACGGGCGCCAGCGGGCGCTTCATCGCCGACGATCCGATGCACCCGGCGATTGCCGTGCAATTGAGTGAAATCGACACCAACGGCGCGGAATTTGTCGATCAGGAAGCGTTGACCTCTGATCACCATGGACCGATTGCCGTGCGCCGGGATCAGCATCAAAGAGCGGAGCCGGTACAGGCGCAATATGGGGCGCGGTTGAGCGTCCTCAAGAACGTACCGACCCCGATGCAACCCTTGCGCGGCATTGTGGTGTTGCAGGGGCGCGGCGAGTCGTTGCTGGGTGTCGCCTGGCGGCGGTTGGCGGCGCTGGGCGTAAGGGAAAGCGGTTTTTAGGGAGCGCAACGAAACCGTGTTACCCGCAGGCTGGCAGTGTTGCATTGAACCTGTAACCAAAATCGCGTTTTTCAGACGATTTAGCTTCGATTTGATATCAAAACACCATTACCCGTAAGGCTGTTCATGGTCTACGCTCCCTCATACATAAAGGACTGACCAGGGTGAAGGGATTGCCACAGTTCCATTTTATTTCCGGCTTGCCGCGCTCAGGCTCGACCCTGCTTTCTGCGATCCTTTTGCAGAACCCGCGTTTTCATGCCGGCATGACCAGCCCCGTTGGCGCCCTGTTTTCCGGGGTTCTGGAACAGTGCAGCGCCGGCAGCGAGTTCGGTGCGGTGATCGATACCGATTTGCGCCGCCGTTTGCTTCGCGGTCTGTTCGACTCCTTCTACGCCGACAAGGCCGACAAACCGGTGGTGTTCGACACCAATCGGTTATGGAGCTCGCGCCTGCCGGCCATCCGCGATCTGTTCCCGCAAGCCAAGGTCATTGCCTGCGTGCGCAATGTCGCCTGGGTCATGGACAGCATCGAGCGTTTGTATCGCGCCAACCCCTATGAAAACACCAAGCTGTTCGGCGATGCGATCGAGCGCAACACGGTCTACAGCCGTTGCGAAACCCTGGCGCAGCGCAATCGTCTGGTGGGGTTTGCCTGGGCAGCGCTCAAGGAAGCCTATTACGGCGAACAGGCCGACTCATTGCTGATTGTCGATTACGACCTGTTGAGCCAGGCACCGGAACGGGTGATGCGGCTGGTCTACGACTTTATCGGCGAACCCTGGTTCGAACATGATTTCGACCATTTGGCCTACGACGCACCGGAGTTCGACCAGGCCCTTGGCCTCTCAGGGCTGCATAAGGTGAAGGCCAAGGTCCAATTGCAATCCAGGCGAACGATCCTGCCGCCGGATTTGTTCAAACAGTACGCCGAGTTGTCTTTTTGGCTTGATGGCTCAGCCAGCGCCGCCAATGTCATTCGTATGAAGGCCGACGCCGCGATCAGTTGATCGCGGCGTTTTCATTGATGCCTCAGAAAGTTCGAGTCCGGGTGAGCAGCATGTGGTGGAGCAACGGCAAGTCGCGAGTTACCGAAGGCGCACGGGCGCTGGCCTCACCCATGATCATGTCCCTGGAGCCGCGCATGCTGTTCGACGGCGCGGTGGCGGCCACGGTGGCCGATACCGCTCAGGCAGACAGCCAAAGCACGGCTGATGCCGCCAAGGCACCAACGACCGATCAACCGGCTGCCAGCCAGGACACCCCCGACCAGACCGATGCCACACCTGCACCCGTGGCCGTTGCCGTGCCGGGCCAGACCGTGGTGTTCGTCGATTCGCGGGTCAAGGACGCTGGCAGTCTTCTTCAGGGTATCGCTCCCGGTACCCAGGTGGTTCAGCTGGATGCCAGCCAGGATGGCCTGCAGCAAATCGCCGATTATCTGGACGGCCATCAGGGCATCAGTTCGGTACAGATCATTGCCCATGGCAACGCGGGCGATCTGTGGCTGGGCAATAGCTACTTGTCTGCCGACAACGTCGCGGCCCGCAGCGCGGTACTGACGGAAATCGGCAAGGACATGAACGTTGGCGGCGACATCCTGATCTACGGCTGCTACACCGCCGAAGGTGAGCGCGGCTTGAGTTTTGTCGACTCGCTGGCGCAACTGACCGGCCGTGATGTGGCCGCCTCCAGCGATCGCACCGGGCTCGCTGGCGACTGGGATCTGGAAATTGCCACGGGCACCATCGAAAGCGCCAACGTCCTCTCGGCCACGGCCATGAGCGACTATCAATGGGGCCTGGCGACCTGGACGGCCACCAACAATGCCAATACCGGCGTCGGTTCGTTGCGTGCGGCGATCGCCTCGGCGCAGAACGGCGATATCGTTACCTTCAACGGCAACATGACGGTACAGCTGACGTCCGAGCTGCTGATCAACAAAAACATTACCGTTGATGGCGACTTGAACAACGACGGCGCGGCTGACGTGATTCTCGATGGTCAGTACAGGACCCGAGTGATTGAAGTGTCGTCTGGCAGCATCGTGACGCTCGATGGCCTGGTGATCACCCGCGGCCTGGTGTCGGGCACGGGCGGCAACGGTGGCTACGGTGCCGCGGGCGCGATGGCCGGGGGTGTTTTCAACGCAGGGATTCTGACCCTGAATAACGTCAGCGTAACCTCCAACGGCGCTTCCGGTGGCGGTGGCGGCGGCGGTGTGACGGGCGCTTTTTACGGCGGTGGCGGTGGCGGTGGCGGCGGTTTGGGCGGCCAGGGCGGCGGGCATGGCGGTTCGGCAGGGCCGGGCACCGGCACATTGGGCGGCCAGGCGGGCGGCGGTGGTGTCGGCGGTTACGGCGGCGGTTATGACGCCACCCACATGGGCGGTCGCGGCGGTACCACCACTGGCGGGGCTGGCGGCGTAGGCGTTTCCTATTACAGCAACGGCGGTAACGGTGCGACGGCCACCAATGGCACGATTTCCATTGGCGGCGGTGGCGGCGGGGCCGGTTGGGACAAGGTCGGTGGCGCCGGCGGCAACGCGGTGGGCGGGATCTACAACGCCAGCAGCGGCACCCTGACCATCGTCGGCACCTCGACCATCAGCAACAACATCGGTGCTGGTGGCGGTGGCGGCGGTGGTGGTGGCCAAGGCAGTAATGCCAGCAATGGCGGCATTGGTGGCCGGGGCGTCGGTGCGATCTGGAACAAAGGCACGCTGCTGATGACGGCCGCCAACTTCGCCGCCCTGGCCGGTAATGCCGCGGCCAGTGGTGCAGGCGGTACCGCGCAGGGCGGTGGCAGCACCGGCACCTCACCAACCGCAGTCGCGACAATCTATAACGACGGCGGCCTACTCAACACCGCGTATTCGCCACCGCCGACCGCGACCATTGTGGTCGCTGACACCACGCTGAGCATCGGCGAAACGTCCCTGGTGACCATTACCTTCTCCGAGGTGGTGACTGGTCTCACCAATGCGGACCTGACCATCGCCAACGGCACCTTGACCGCGGTAAGCAGCGGCGATGGGGGCCTTACGTGGACCGCAACGTTCACGCCGTCCGCCAGCATTTCCGATACGAGCAATGTCATCACTCTGGACAATACCGGTGTGATCAACATCCTGGGCACCGCTGGCGTCGGCACCACCAATTCCAATAACTACACGGTCGACACCGTACGCCCGACTGCCCTCATCGCGTTTACCGACACGGCCCTCAAGGTCGGCGAAACCTCCTTGGTGACTATCACCTTCAACGAAGCGGTCACCGGTCTCACCAATGCTGACCTGACGATTGCCAACGGCACCCTGACCGCGGTGAGCAGCGGCGATGGCGGGCTCACCTGGACGGGGACCTTCACGCCGAGCGCGAGCATCACCGACACAAGCAACCTGATCACCCTGGACAACACCGGCGTCAGCGACCTGGCGGGCAACGCCGGCAGCGGCACCACCGATTCCAACAACTACGCCATCGACACCGTGCGGCCAACAGCGACCATCGTGGTGACGGACACCGCGCTGAGAATCGGTGAAACCTCACTGGTGACGATCACCTTCAGCGAAGCCGTCAGCGGTTTCACCAACGCCGACCTGACCCTCGCCAACGGCGTGTTGACGGCGGTGAGCAGCAGCGACGGCGGCATCACCTGGACCGCCACGTTCACCCCGAACGCGAGCGTCAACGACACGACCAACCTGATCACCCTGAACAACACCGGCATCGCGGATCTGGCGGGCAACACCGGCAGCGGCACCACTGATTCGAACAACTATGCGATCGATACGCTTCGTCCAACCGCAACCATTGTGGTGGCGGACAATGCGCTGAGAATCGGCGAAACCTCGCTGGTGACCATCACCTTCAATGAAGCCGTCAGCGGTTTCACCAACGCCGACCTGACCATCGCCAATGGCACCTTGAGCGCGGTGAGCAGCAGCGATGGCGGTATCACCTGGACGGCGACGTTTACCCCGACCGCCAGCATCACCGACACGACCAACCTGATCACCCTGGACAACACCGGCGTGGCGGATCTGGAGGGCAACGCCGGCAGCGGCACTACCGATTCCAACAACTTTGCGGTCGATACGGTGCGCCCGACGGCCACCATCGTGGTGACGGACACGGCGCTGAGAATCGGCGAAACCTCACTGGTGACCATCACCTTCAGTGAGGCGGTCAGCGGTTTCACCAACGCCGACCTGACCATTACCAACGGCACGTTGACCGCGGTGAGCAGCAGCGATGGCGGTATCACCTGGACCGCGACCTTCACGCCTTCCGCGAGTATCAACGACAGCACCAACCTGATCACCCTGAACAACACCGGCATCGCGGATCTGTCGGGCAACACCGGCAGCGGCACTACCGATTCCAACAACTACGCCATCGACACCGTGCGTCCGACCGCCACGATTGTGCTGGCCGATCCCACACTGATCGCGGGCGAAACCTCGCTGGTGACCATCACCTTCAGCGAAGCGGTCAGTGGTTTCACCAACGCCGACCTGACCATCGCCAACGGCACCCTGACCGCCGTGAGCAGCAGCGACGGCGGCATTACCTGGACCGCGACCTTCACACCAACCGTCGGCATAAGTGACCCGAGCAACGTCATCACCCTGAACAATACCGGTGTGGCCGACATTTCCGGCAACACCGGCAGCGGCACCACCAACTCCGGCAACTACACCATCGATACGGTGCTGCCGACCGCCACTATCGTTGTTGCCGACAACGCGCTGAGAATCGGCGAAACCTCACTGGTGACCATCACCTTCAACCAGGCCGTGACCGGTTTCACCAACGCCGATTTGACCCTCGCCAACGGCACGTTGACCGCGGTGAGCAGCAGCGACGGCGGCATCACCTGGACCGCGACTCTCACGCCGAGCGCGAGCATCACCGACACGACCAACCTGATCACCCTCGACAACACCGGCGTGCAGGCTGTCGGCACCGGTAATGTGGGCAGCGGCACCACCGACTCCAATAACTATGCTGTCGATACGGTGCGGCCAACGGCAACCATCGTGGTGACGGACACGGCGCTGAGAATCGGCGAAACCTCGCTGGTGACCATCACCTTCAGTGAGGCAGTCAGCGGTTTCACCAACGCGGGCCTGACCATTACCAACGGCACCTTGAGCGCGGTGAGCAGCAGCGACGGCGGTATCACCTGGACCGCGACCTTCACGCCGAGCGCGAGCATCAACGACACCACCAACCTGATCACCTTGAACAACACCGGCATCGCGGATCTGGCGGGCAACACTGGCAGCGGCACCACCGATTCCAATAACTATGCGATCGACACGGTTCGCCCTACGGCGACCATCGTTCTGGCTGACCCGACCCTGAGTGCCGGGGAAACCTCCCTGGTGACCATCACCTTCAGCGAATCGGTCAGCGGGTTCACCAACGCTGACCTGTCCATCGCCAACGGTACATTGACGGCGGTGAGCAGCAGCGACGGCGGCATCACCTGGACCGCGACCTTCACACCAACCGTCGGCATAAGTGACCCGAGCAACGTCATCACCCTGAACAATACCGGTGTGGCCGACATTTCCGGCAACACCGGCAGCGGCACCACCAACTCCGGCAACTACACCATCGACACGGTGCTGCCGACCGCCACCATCGTCGTGGCCGACAATGCGCTGAGCGTCGGTGAAACGTCGCTGGTCACCATCACGTTCAGCGAAGCCGTCAGCGGTTTCAGCAACGCCGACCTGACCATCGCCAATGGCACGTTGACCGCGGTGAGCAGCAGCGATGGCGGCATCACCTGGACCGCGACGTTCACGCCGACGGCCAGCATTACCGACGCGACCAACCTGATCAGCCTGAACAACAGCGGTGTACAAAATGCCTCGGGCAACGCAGGCAGCGGCACCACCGATTCCAACAACTACGCCATCGACACCGTGCGGCCAACCGCGACCATCGTCGTGGCGGATACCGCATTGGCGCTGGGTCAAACCACGGTGGTCACCATCACCTTCTCCGAGGCGGTGACCGGTTTCACCACCGCCGACCTCACGGCCGCCAACGGCACCCTGAGCGGCCTGAGCACCAGCGATAACATCACCTACACCGCGACCTTCACGCCGAGTGTGAGCATCAACGATGCAACCAATATCATCACGCTGAACAACACCGGCATTGTGGACGGAGCCGGCAACACTGGCGTGGGGACTACCGATTCCAACAACTACGCGATCGACAGTCTGCGTCCGACCGCCACGATTGTGTTGGCCGATACGACACTGGCAGCGGGCGAAACCTCGCTGGTGACCATCACCTTCAGCGAAGCGGTCAGCGGTTTCACCAACGCCGACCTGACGATTGCCAACGGCACCCTGACGGCGGTGAGCAGCAGCGACGGCGGCATCACCTGGACTGCGACCTTCACGCCAACCGTCGGCGTGAGTGACCCGAGCAACGTCATCACCCTGAACAATACCGGTGTGACCGACATCGCCGGCAACACCGGCAGCGGCACCACCAGTTCCGGCAACTACACCATCGATACGGTCCTGCCGACCGCCACCATCGTGCTCGCCGATAACGCGCTGAAAATCGGCGAAACATCGCTGGTGACCATTACGTTCTCGGAAGCGGTGAGCGGTTTCAGCAATGCCGACCTGACGATTGCCAACGGCACGTTGACGGCGGTGAGTAGCAGCGATGGCGGCGTCACCTGGACGGCAACATTCACCCCGACCGGCGCGATCACCGACACCAGCAACCTGATCACCCTGGACAACACGGGCGTGCAAAACGTCTCGGGCAACACCGGCAGCGGCACGACCGACTCCAACAATTACGCCATCGACACCCAGCGCCCGACGGCCACTATCGTGGTCGCTGATGCAGCGCTGGCGGTGGGTCAAACCTCGGTGGTGACCATCACCTTCTCCGAGGCGGTAACCGGTTTTACTACAGCCGACCTGACGGTGAGCAACGGTACCCTGAGCAATCTGAGCACCAGCGATAACATCACCTGGACCGCCACCCTGACGCCGACCGCGAGCGTCACCGATTCGACCAACCTGATTACCCTGGACAACACCGGAGTGATCGATGGGGCGGGTAACACCGGCAGCGGCACAACGGACTCCAACAATTACGCCATCGACAGCCAGCGCCCGACCGCGACCATTGTGTTGAGCGATACAACCCTGAAACCGGGAGAAACTGCGCTGGTGACCATCACCTTCAGCGAAGCGGTGAGCGGTTTCGACAACAGCGATTTGAGCGTCGCCAACGGCACGTTGAGCAATGTCAGCAGCAGCGACGGCGGCATCACCTGGACCGCAACGTTCACGCCTGCCATCGGCGTGACTGACACCAGCAACCTCATCACCCTGAACAATACCGGCGTCACGGACCAGGCCGGCAACGCGGGCTCGGGCACGACCAACTCCGCCAACTATGTGGTGGAAACCCAGGTGCCGACCGCCACCATCGTGGTGGCCGACAACGCCCTCAAGGCGGGTGAAACCTCAGGGGTGACCATCACCTTCAGCGAAGCGGTCAGCGGTTTCACCAACGCGGACCTGAGCATTGCCAACGGCACGCTGAGCAACGTGTCGTCCAGCGATGGCGGTGTTACCTGGACCGCGACGTTCACGCCGACCGTCGATGTGACGGACACCACCAACCTGATCAGCCTCGACAACAGCGGTGTAATCAACGCGTCGGGCAACAGTGGCGTGGGCGTGACCGATTCCAACAACTACGCCATCGACACGGCGCGGCCGACGGCAACCATCGTGGTGGCGGATAACCGCTTGGGCATCGGCGAGACGACCACGGTCACCATCACCTTCACCGAGACTGTTTCAGGTTTCGACCTGTCGGACCTCAGCGTCGCCAATGGCACCTTGTCCAACCTGCTCAGCAGCGATGGCGGCAAGACCTGGACCGCCACCCTGACCCCGACCGCCAGCATCAGCGACACCACCAACCTGATCCTGCTCGACAGCAGCCTTGTGGCAGACGCCGCGGGCAACGCCGGTGCCGGGATCGCGATCTCCAACAACTACGCGCTCGATGCCACCCGGCCGACGGCAACCATCGTGGTCGCCAACCCGAACCTGGGCGTCGGTCAAACCACGCTGGTGACCATCACCTTCAGCGAAGTGGTGAGCGATTTCGACCTGTCGGACCTCAGCGTCACCAACGGCGAGCTCACCAACCTGGCCAGCAGCGACGGCGGCAAGACCTGGACCGCGACCTTCACGCCGACGGCGAGCATCACTGACCCGAGCAACTTCATTGCGCTGGACAGCAGCAACGTCAGCGACGGTTCGGGCAATACCGGCACGGGTGTGGCGGTGTCCAACAACTACACCATCGACACCGTGCCGGTGCAGACGCCTGCCGTGGTCGTGACGCCTGACCCGCTGGCCCGGATCCCACCGCCGGTCACCGTTGCCGATCAGCCCAACGTGCCACTGCAACCGATCATTTTCACGCCCCCGACCGGCGATCTCGGCTCACCGCTGACCTTTACCCCGTTGTTCGAAAGCCGCGTGATCGGCAATGGCATCCGGCCGCTGGGCGACATCTTCATGAACCACGGTGCGCTGGCCCCCAGCTTCATCGCCCAGGTGTTCAGCAGCAGTGACAGCGGCGGCGATGGCTCGGGCAATGGCTTCCTCGGCTTCGGCGGTGGCGATGGCGGGGTGTTCGGCACCAGCACGCTGTCGAGCCTGTTCAATCAGGACGCCGGCAGCGAACGAGACTCGCTGAACTCATTCGGCAGCCAGTCGATCAAGGCCGGGGATGTTTCACAGGGGCTGCGCGGCGTGTTTGGTGCGCCGAGTCTCGTCCAGCAATTGCAACAGCTCAAAGACACCGAGCAACGGCAGGTCGACAGCCTGGCCGCGGCTTTGCGACAGGTCGGCGTCAGCGAAATGCAGGCCTGAAAAAACACCTAAAAACAATGCTGTGTCCAGGGGCAGTCAAGGATGAATAGAAGTTCTAAGTTGTTTGGTGCCAGCCTGCTGGCGCTTGCAGTCAGCGGATGTGCAGTCACCAGTGAACCGATCGAACGCAGCGTCAGCCAACAGCGCGCCAGGAGCGACCTGCAAAACATGTACAAGGATCAGGAACCCCTCAGCGGTCCGCTGACCCTGCATCAAGCCATGGCCCGCGCAGTGAAGTACAACCTCGAAGGCCGGCTCAAAATCATGGAAGAGGCCCTGGCCAAGCGCCAACTCGACCTCGCCAGTTTCGACATGCTGCCGCGCATGGCGCTGGACGCCGGGTACGTCGGCCGCAACAACGTCAACGCCTCCAGCAGCCAGAGCGTACGGACCGGCACCCAGTCTCTGGAGCCATCGACCTCGCAAGACCGCGACCGTGAAGTCGCCGACCTGACCATGGTCTGGAACGTGCTCGATTTTGGCGTCAGCTACATCAGCGCCAAGCAACAGGGCGACCAGCGACTGATCGTTCAGGAGCGCCGGCGCAAGGTGATCAACACCATCGTTCAGGACGTGCGTTCGGCCTACTGGCGAGCCATGGCCGCCGAGCGCTTGCTCAAGCAGATCGACAGCCTCATGGCCCGGGTCGACACCGCGCGCGGCAACAGCCAAAGCATGAGCCAGCAGCGAATCGGCGATCCGATTCAGGCCCTGGGGTATCAACGCTCGCTGATCGAAGCCACCCGCCAACTGGAAGAACAGCGGCGTGCGCTGTCGCTGGCGAAAACCGAACTGGCGACCCTGATCAATCTGCCGCTGGGCACCGACCTGACCCTGGCGACCCAGGACGACTATGTCATTCCGGAGTTGAAAGTTGACCTCGCCAGCCTGGAACAGGAAGCCCTGACCAGTCGTCCCGAGCTGCGTGAGCAGGATTACCAAAGCCGCATCAGCGCGGCGGAAACCCGCAAAGCCATGTTGCGGCTGCTGCCGGGGCTGGAGTTCTCGGCGGGCGGGCATTACGACAGCAACTCGTTCCTGGTGGAGCAGGGCTGGGCCGACTACGGCGTGAAAGTGACCTGGAACCTGTTCAACGTGATCTCCGCTCCGGCGGCGATCAACGTCGCCAAGGCCGGCGAAGAAGTCGCTGCGGCGCGCCGCCAGGCCATGTCGATTGCGGTGCTGGCGCAGCTTTATGTGGCCAACGCCAACTACCGCGAGGCGTTGCGGCAGTTCAAGACCAATCAGCAACTGTCGGACATCGACGGGCAGATCGTTGGCCAGCTGCGCAACCGTCATCAGGCGGCCGGTCTGGGTGAACTGGACTTGATCCAGGGCGAATTGAACACTTTGCAGGCCGATTTGCGTCGCGACCTGTCGTACGCCGATCTGCGTAACGCTTACGGCCAGATCTTTGCCAGTGCGGGGCTCGATCCGCTGCCGGATCAGGTGCAATCCACCCAAGTGCAATCCATTGCCAGCGCGCTGGCCAACCGCGAAGCGGCGTGGGCGGACGGGAACATCACGACACCGGTGGCCCATGCCCCGGTCCAATAATCTGCTGGCGCCGACGGCGAGCATCAGCCGCGCACAACGGGAGGCGCGCAACGGCCATCGCGGCACGGCGATTTTACTCACCGGTTTGCCAGCGGCAGGCAAATCGACCCTGGCCCAGGCGCTGCACGCCGAGCTGTTCGGGCGCGGTGTGCAGAGCATCGTGCTCGATGGCGACGGGCTGCGGGTCGGGCTCAATCGGGATCTGGGTTTTACCGACAATGACCGTCTGCAGAACATCCGCCGCGCCAGCGAAGTCGCGGCGCTGCTGGTGGAGAACGGGCAAATCGTCATCCTGGCGATGATCGCGCCGTTGAAGGAATTGCGTGAGGTGTTCGCCCGGCGACTGGGCGAGGATTACCGCGAAGTCTGGTGCAGCGCTTCCCTCGCCGTGTGCGAGCAGCGCGACCCGAAAGGGCATTACGCCCGTGCACGACGGGGGGATTTGCCTGGGTTTACCGGCGTGTCTGCGCCCTATGAACCGCCGCGGTCCGCTTCCTTGGTGCTTGATACGGGCGTGCAATCGGTTGAGGCCTGTCTCGATCACTTGCTGACCTGGCTTGGCGGTGAGGTGTTGGGCTAGGTGCCGAGTCATGTATTGACGGCACTGAAGCAATCGCGAGCAGGCTCACTCCCACAGTGGATCTTCGGTGAACACAAGATATGTGTACGACTGAGATTCAATGTAGGAGTGAGCCTGCTCCGGGCGGCGTTCCGACGATAGCGGTGGTCAATTCACCATAAATCTACCGGCTAAACCTTGACCCGAGCCTGCATGACCTCCGACTCATCCCAATGATCCTGCACTCGCTCTACGAGCAACTGCACGCCATCGGCCATGCGGCTGAGCGCCAGGGCTACGGAGCGCCGTGTCCCGTCCACTTCGTCTGCCAGATTGGCCGCGATGGCGCTGATGGACAGCAGGTCTTCGGCGGCGTTGGCCAGCAGGGTTTCGGTGTTGACCTCGGGGGCGACGGTGAAGAGGTGGCCTTTGCGGTGCCTGGGCGGCTTTTCGGTGGTCGGGGGGAAGTAGTGGGCGAAGGCGCGGTCGGCGGCTTCTTTGAGTTTTTCGGCTTCGAGTGGATCTTCGGAGGGGGTGCCAGAGTTGTCTGGCGGATTTGGCGATACCTTGAACATATAAAACTCCCTAAACAGTAAGTTGGAACCGCCACCGTTCGTTTGCACGCGAATGGGGTGGCGGCTGAGCGCAGGTGTGCAAGACCGGGACTGTTTAGGACACCCAGCAGATCCGAGGATCTCCTGCGCGCAGCCGCCATAAAACAGCGAGCTTATAAAGGCTCATTGAGATATATGGCAATTGCGACCTAAACAGTTTCGTCGGACTTGCACGTCCGTGTCACCGTTTATTCAGTGACAAAGCCAGACTAGACCCGGCTTCGGACCGGAACAAGTTCACCAACGCCGCTACAACTTGAAGGAAATCTCCGACGCGGTTACCGGACGTTGGCGCCTGTAGGAAAGGTCAGGATTTGGACGACAAATCCGCCATGCCCTTGAGCAACTCGATCGGCAGCGGAAAGACAATCGTCGAACTCTTGTCCCCGGCAATCGAACTCAACGTCTGCATGTACCGCAGCTGCATGGCCCCCGGCTGGCGCCCGAGCATTTCGGCGGCCTGCATGAGTTTTTCCGAGGCCTGCAATTCGCCTTCGGCGTGGATCACCTTGGCCCGGCGTTCCCGTTCGGCTTCGGCCTGTTTGGCGATGGCGCGGATCATCGATTCGTTGAGGTCCACGTGCTTGATCTCGACGTTGGCAACCTTGATGCCCCACGCATCGGTCTGGGCGTCGAGCACTTGCTGGATGTCGATGTTCAACCGCTCACGCTCGGCCAGCAGCTCATCGAGTTCATGTTTACCGAGCACTGCCCGCAACGTGGTCTGGGCCAATTGGCTGGTGGCCATGAGAAAGTCTTCGACCTGAATAATCGCCTTCTGCGGATCGAGGACGCGGAAATACAACACTGCGTTGACCTTGACCGAGACGTTGTCGCGGGTGATCACGTCTTGTGGCGGCACGTCGAGGACCACCGTGCGCAAGTCGACGCGAACCATTTGCTGCACCACCGGAATCAGCAGGATCAAGCCAGGGCCTTTGACCTGCCAGAAGCGCCCGAGCTGGAAGACCACCCCGCGTTCGTATTCGCGCAGGATGCGGAAGGTCGACCCCGCCAGTGCAATCACCAATAACAGCAGCGCGACAAAACCCAGTTGCAAACCCATGGTTATTCTCCAGCCGGCGCCGCGTCAGCCGCGGCCACTTCCAGCAGTAATCCCTTGCGTGCCACCACCCGGACTTTCTGCCCCGGTTGCAGCGGCGTGGCGCTGAGCACTTGCCACTTTTCTCCTTGCAGGTGCACCCAGCCGTTATAGGCATTGCCGGCCAGCGACATCACTTGTGTCACGCTGCCCACCAGCCCTGCATCGCCACTGACGTTTTCCCGCGGTCGTGTCTTGAGGGCGCGGATCAGCAGGAAAATCAACAGCAGCGCGCTGATCAGTCCCAAACCGATCATCAACGGAACCGGCACCTCGGTGTTGGTCAGAATCACTGCCCCGATCACGAACATCACAATGCCGCCCAGGCCGATCACGCCGTAATTGGGCAGGGCCGCCTCGGCGATCAGAAACGCGATGCCGAACGTGATCAGCCAGATCCCGATGGGATTGGGTACCAGCACGACGACGGTGTCCGCTGCGAAAGCCGATCCGCATAGAGCCCACAGCAGCGCAACCGTAAAACAACGAGTGTTCACGTGACCCTCCGGGAGAGTCATTGATGGTTCTTTATACAGTCTAGCTGAGCGCTCAATTGTACGAATTTTGATCAATTGTTGACCGTGTTCCGGCGGGCAGATTTCCCGCGCGCTGGCGTCAGCGGGCCTAGACTTTTAGTGGTGAGAAAGGTTTAACCATCGTCCGCGAAACGTTGTTGCGGACACCGAGGTGCATCATGCGTATGGCAAGAACAGTGCAGGACAGCCTGGACAAGGCTCAATGCGAATTTGACGTCGTCACCCATCCGCACTCGGCCAGCAGCCTTGAAACGGCGCGGGTCGCAGGCATTCCTGCCGAGCGGGTGGCCAAATCGGTGATCCTCGACGACCACCACGGCCATTACCTGATGGCTGTGCTGCCAGCGAGCCGTCACCTGGACCTGAGCAAAGTACGCGGCAGTGGCGAATGGCAGATCACCCGGGAAAGCACCCTGGCGCATCTGTTCCAGGATTGCGAACGCGGCGCCGTGCCGGCGTTGGGCGAATCCTATGGCCTGGACATGGTCATCGACCCACTGCTGACCCGGCAAAAAGACATCTACCTGGAGGCGGGTAACCACAACAACCTGGTGCACATGAGCGTGCCGGAATTCCTGAAAATGGTGCCGCATGCTGAAGTGTGTGAGTTGAGTCAGTAGTTTTTGCGGCGTCAGTGATGACGCCTTCGCGGGCAAGCCACGCTCCCACAGGGTTCTCGCCGTTCCTGTGGGAGCGTGGCTTGCCCGCGATTGACTGCGCAGCAGTCACCCAATCATTTGCCATGAAAAAGGAGCCCACCATGGAATCCCCAATCCACAGCCTTCCCAACCTGTTCAAACAACTCGGCCTGCCCGACGACGCCGAAAGCATCGACAAATTCATCGCCACCCATTCCCCGCTCAAACCCGAATTGCACCTGGCGGATGCGTTTTTCTGGACTCAGAGCCAGGCGGAATTCCTGCGCGACGACATTCTGGATGACGCCGATTGGGCGGAGGTGGTGGATCAATTGGATGTGCTGCTGAGGAAGGGGCGGGGGGTGTAAAAACGGGTGAGCGGTAAATAATTCGAATGCAAATACAGTTTTAGAGTTTCTTCCAGGTTGCTCATAAAGCATGAATGGACCAGAATCGTGACCTGAATTGAGGTCTTAATTATGCAATATGTTCTGGCCGACCTGGCTGTCAGTGTGTCTGAGTTGAAGAAAAACCCATCTGCGGTTTTCAGCGGCGCCCATGGTGGGCCCGTTGCAGTGCTGAATCACAATCGAGTAATGGGCTACATGGTCCCGGCCGATGTTTTCGAGGCCATGATGGAACGCCTCGATGACCTTGAATTGGCAGAAATCGTTCGCTCGCGCAGGCATGAAACGCCGATCCCGGTAAATCTGGATGACCTATAAGCTCGAATTCCTGCCGTCTGCACGCAAGGAGTGGGACAAACTGGGTCATACATTGCGCGAGCAATTCAAAAAGAAACTGGCAGAGTGACTTGAACTCCCGCGAGTGCCCTCAGATTCACTCCATGGAATGCCTGACTGCTACAAAATCAAGCTGCGGTCATCGGGGTACAGGTTGGTGTATGAGGTTATTGATGAGCGTGTAGTCGTTTCCGTGGTGGCGGTAGGTAAGCGTGAGCGCAGCGCTGTTTATGATCGAGCCAAGAAACGTGGCAGCTGGGAAAGCGGACGAACGCAAGGCCCGAACGAGGGCAAACCCTGAGGCCGTTGCTATGCTTTGACTTGATGAGGTTGCGCGTTGACCTCATCAATCAAGGCTCGTGTTGGTCATGGGGATTCCAATAATGAAAAACCCTTATGCTCCCGGCTTCTGGTGCGCTATAGCGGCATTGGTGTTGCTGTCGGCCACCTATTTCTACGGCATCATGCTGGCTCACCAGATCGACACGGCGCTGGTGTTCCTCGACAGCGCCGCGGCATTGATTGCCGTGATGGCAATCGTGGTGGTGGCCTGGGCGTCGGTCCAGGGTCAGCGCATCAAGAAAAGACAGCTCGAACAAGGCAAGACCCTGGTGCTGATCTGGGACACCAAGGTTGCGCTGCGCCGTGTTGAAACGGTGTTCGATCGGTATTTCTGGGGCAGTTACTGGCAACCGGGCCGTACGTTCCAGGAAGTCATGGGCGAACTGACCGGCACACCGCTGGAAAAAAGCCTCGAAAACCTGAAAAAACAATGCCAGGCGCTGGACAAGCAAGTGGCCGAGGAGGGCTGGCACTGGCTCAATAACGCCCGTGAACTCTCCGATGTCGCCACCGCCATGGCCCGCGAACGCTATCAACTGGACTTCTGCGACCCGCGCTCGGAATCCCCCAGCGGCACGGCGGTGATCAATCGCGACTTCGAAGTGCTGGTCTATACATGGACCGCACGGCTCAAGAGTTTTGATCATCAGCTTGATGAGATTGAAACGCAGTATTCCTGATCGGTGTTGGCAGGACTGGCGCCATCGCGAGCAGGCTCGCTCCCACATGGGTTATGTGTCGATCACGACACCCTGTAGGCGCGAGCCTGCTCGCGATGGCGATTTCATATCCGCCGAAACTCTCAACCCCTGTGTACGGTCCATAGACACTCTTTCACCTTTAATCATTGGGTCGCCCGGTGCGCCTGATGCTAATCTGCACCGCACTTTTACGCAGTCGTGACCGTAACCCGTCAGGGTTCAGGGAAGACGACCACACCTCCAAACAACGGACATTGATCGGGTCATTCATGAATAAATCAGCAGGCGTGCTTCTTGGAATCGTCGTTGCCATCGGCGCAATCAGCGCCGGCGGTGCCTGGTACACCGGCACCAAACTCGAAGGTGTGCTGAACACCTCCATCGCCGACGCCAACAAAGAGCTGCAAGCTGCGCTGGTCGGTTCCAACGGCACGGCGTCGCTGGAGCTGGTGTCGCTGGAGCGCCATGTGTTCAGCAGCACCGCGCATTACCGCCTCAAGGGCGAAGGCGAGATGTTCGGTGAAGCACCGGTGGAGTTGCTGTTCGTCGATCGCATCGAACACGGCCCGCTGCCGTTTTCGCGCCTGGTGTCGCTGAAGTGGCTGCCGGTCCTGGCCACCAGTCACTACGAACTGGAAAGAACTCCGACCACCGAGAAGTGGTTCGTCGCCGCCAAGGACAAATCGCCACTCACGGGCGTGGTCAACATCGGTTACGACAATGCCACCAACGGCACCCTGCAATTGCTGCCGCTGGACGTGGCGCTTGACGACAAGTCCAACCTGAAGTTCTCCGGGCTGAACCTCGATGTCGCCGCCAGCGCTCAAGCGCAGAAGGTCAAGGCCAACGGTTACATGGACAGCCTGACACTGAGCACGGTGGCTGAAGATCAGACGCCGGTGAAGGTCGAACTGCATGGTCTGACCGTGGCCAGCAACCTGACAAAAAGCACCTACGGCTACTACACCGGCGAAAACACCGTCGAGCTGACCGACAGCAAGACCACCTTCGGCGCCAAGCAGTCGGTCTTGGGCTTCAAGAAATTTGAAATGAAAAACCAGACCGAGGAATCCGGCACCAGCGCTTCGGGCCGTGCCGATTACAAGGTCGGTGAGGTGTCCCTGAACGGCAAGGTTGTCGGGTCTGCGCAGATGGCCATGAGCCTGAAGAACCTCGACATCCCGGCAACCATGTCGCTGATGCAGATTTACCAGACCAAACTGCAACCGTACGAGAGGGCCGCCGCCGAGGCCGTGGCTGCGGGTGAACCGGCGCCAGAGCTGGTCCTGACCCCGGCCGAAGAGGCGCAGGTCAAAACCGACCTGGAGAAACTGCTGGCCGCCGGTCCGCAGGTCGCCCTGGAGAATCTGTCGTTCAACACTGCCAATGGCGAAAGCCGCGCCAATCTGGTGCTCAACCTGACCAAGCCACAATCCATGGACCTGCCGCCGGACCAGTTGACCCAACAACTGATCGCGCTGCTGGACGTCAACGTGAAAGTGTCCAAGCCAATGCTCGTTGACCTGCTGAGCGTGCAGTCACAAATCGACGGTCAGACCGACGCCAAGCTCATCGCCGATCAGGCCACCGCCACCGCCGACATGTTTGGCAGCATGGCCGTCGGTACGCAGTTGGCAAAACTGGATGGCAACAACATCGTTTCCACACTGCATTACGCCAATAATCAGGTGGAATTCAACGGCCAGAAGATGACCGTCGAAGAGTTTGTCGGGTTTGTCATGAGCAAATTCGGCGGGAATGTCGCCGTCGAGTAAACCCAGGGCTTACACACCGACGCCCGGCCTCTGCGCAACGCAGAGCCGGGCGTTTTGCTGTCTGGCTTGTGGCGAGGGAGCTTGCTCCGCTGGAGGCCGAAGGACTCCCACATCCCGTTAATTCAAGTCCCGAACCAACCGCCACGCCTCATCCACCGACAACGGCTGTTTCATCCGTTCGGCGAGCAGCGCTATTGCGCGTTCTTCATCGCATGCCACTGCGGCGACCACCAATCCGTCCTTGCCGAACAGACCGATAAAAGGGGGATGGTCAGGGTCGCCTTTGAACTCGACCTCGTCCCAGGTCGCGGCGTGCCCAAGGTAGTCGTAGTTTTTACCGAAGTGCCAGGTCCAGAAATAGGGCACGTCGAGGTAATGCTCGTCGCCGCCGAGCATGTTCATCGCCGCGATCCGTGCCTGTTGCTGTGCCAGGCGCCAATGTTCGATCCGTTGGGGCTGGCCGTTGAGCGGGAAGGTGGCGATATCGCCGGCGGCCCAAAGCCCATCGGTCACGCGCATCCCGCCGTCGACCTTCAGCGACTGGTCTTTTTCCAGAGGAAGGCCGGTAAATGCAGCGGTTGCCGGGCTGACGCCAATGCCGACCAACACCAGATCCGCCGGTAAACGTTGACCGTTGTCCAGGCGCACCGCTTCGACCCTGGCGGTGCCTTCGATGTGCGTTGCATTGCCATCCGTATGAAACACCACGCCATTGGCTTCGTGCAGGGCACGAATCGCCTTGCCGACGGCCTCGCCAAACTGTTTGGCAAAAGGCACGGCGTGGCGGGCCAGAACGGTGACGTCCAGGCCGAGTTGACGCAAGGAGGACGCGGATTCCATGGCGATGAAACTGTCGCCGATGATCACCGCTCGTTGGCCTGGTTTTGCCGAACCCAGAATCCGCTGCGCCTGATCCTTCGAACGCAGCACGAACACCTGCGGCAGCTCGGCGCCAGGCAGCGTAAGCGGGTTGGGTGTGCCACCGGTGGCGAGCAGGGCCGCGTCGTAGCTCAGGGATTGACCATCAGCCAGGCGCAACGTTTTGTTCGCCGCGTCCAGGCTCGCCACTTCGGCGTTTATTCGTTCAATACGCTGTTCGCGGTAAAAGTCTTCATCACGCAACGGCGGGACTTCTTCTGGCGGCATCTGCCCGGCAATCACGAATTTGCTCAAGACCGTACGGTCGTAACCGGCGCCGGTTTCACGGTCGATCAACAGCACCCGGCCACCGAAGCCCTTTTCGCGCAACGCCGCCGCGCACGCCGTGCCTGCTGCGCCGGCACCGATGATCACAAACGTTCGCTCGTCGTCCGCCGGAGGGGTATGAGCGTCGGACATGGGTTGATCGTCGACCCAGACCTCGTCATCGAGTATTTCCAGCCGATAGCGCTTGAGGCTGTCCAGAGACGGCGGTTCGCACAGCGCACCGTCCTCGATCCGATACGCAGCCTTGTGCCACGGGCAGATCAACCGTCCGTGGCACAGAGCGCCTTCGGCCAGCGGTGCCCCGGCATGGGGGCATTCGCCCTGAAAGGCGCGCAGATGATCGCCCACCCGCAGCAGGACAATTTTCGTGTCCGCGCTCTGGACTTCAAGGCCCCGGTTTTCGGGCACATCGGCGAAACGGGCGACGCGGTGCAGTGCCATGATCGCTCTCCAGGCAAGCGTTTCACTTAAGAGTTTGGCGCTTATCTTGAGGTTCAGCCAATTGCCGCTGCCACCGAATGAACGGTCCGGCTATAGTTTGCCCGCCGACGACGGCCCCACCCGCACAAGGTGCTCCGGTATGACCCGATTGACCTCTCTGAACCCTTGGCTGGCGGCCATTGCAGTCGCCCTTTGCGTGCAGTTTCCGGCGCAGGCCCAGGAACGTTTTACCCTGAACATCCCAGGTGTTTCCGATGACCGACTGTTCACTGTCGCCGCCGCCAGCGATGCCCCGGGTTGTGGCGGGCACAACGCGTCACCGGCACTGAATTGGAACGCCGGGCCGGCGGGCACGTTGAGTTATGCCATCGTCATGCACGATCCTGACGGCCAAAAAGGCCAAGGCGTCGATCACTGGGTGCATTACGGTATCAAAGCCACGACTCATCAGATTGTCGCTGGTGTTGGCGCAAAATCCGCCCTTGAAGGCGTCGGTGGTACCAACAGCAAAGGCACCACCGGTTATGTCGGCCCTTGCCCGCCGGTCGGCGACAGCGCGCACCACTACATCATCCAGCTCTACGCCCTGGACCTGGCGCCGCAAGCCCTGCCCGCCGGCCTGACGCGCGCGCAGCTACTGGAAAAAATCAAAGGCCATGTGCTGAAAAACAGCAGTGTGGTGCGGCGTTATCACCGCTGAAATTAATTTTCGGCCGGTTTAACCCGAACCTGAAAAGGGGCTCGTCTCAGAGGATGAATGGATCAATTTCCACCTGAGGTCAGCCCCCATGTCCCTCCCTCTGCATTTCCTCCGACCCGCCGCCCAGGGTTTCGCCGCCGGGTTGCTGCTGGCCATCGCCGGTTGCGGCGTTTCATCCAAGCCTGATTCCGCCTCGGCTGCGCCGCCGGCTAAGGGCGCGCTATCGGCTGAAACACTGGTGCGCAGCGAGGCTGTCATGGCCGACACCTCGATGGCCAAACGCAGCGTTCGCCCGGCACCAAGCTATGCGCCGCTGCCCGCGAGCGAGGCGTATCCGCAGGGCTATCAGGATGAGCAGCGGGAGCAGTATCAAACGCTGGCGGATAACCCGATTCACAGCGTGGCCGAAGCGCCCGTCTCGACCTTCAGCGCCGACGTCGACACTGGCGCCTACGCCAACGTCCGCCGCTTGCTCAATCAGGGGCGCCTGCCACCGGAGGGTGCGGTGCGACTGGAGGAGATGGTCAATTACTTTCCCTACGATTACGCATTGCCCAGCGATGGCTCGCCCTTCGGCGTGACCACAGAGCTGGCGCCGTCACGGTGGAACCCGCATACCCGATTGCTGCGCATCGGCATCAAGGCCTCGGACCGTGCGGTTGCGCAACTGGTCCCGGCGAACCTGGTGTTTCTGGTGGACGTGTCCGGCTCGATGGACCGACGCGAGGGTTTACCGCTGGTCAAAAGCACCCTGAAATTGCTGGTCGATCAATTGCGCGAGCAGGACCGGGTTTCATTGGTCGTCTATGCCGGCGATTCGCGTGTAGTGCTGGAGCCAACGTCTGGACGCGAAAAAGCGAAAATTCGTACAGCCATCGAGCAATTAACCGCGGGTGGATCAACTGCCGGGGCGTCAGGCATCGAACTGGCCTATCAGATGGCGCAGCAGGCGTTTATTCCCAAGGGCATCAACCGCATCCTGCTGGCCACTGACGGTGACTTTAACGTCGGCATCAGCGACTTCGACAGCCTCAAGCAAATGGCTGTGGATAAACGCAAGACCGGCGTTTCCCTGACCACATTGGGTTTTGGTGTGGATAACTACAATGAACACCTGAT
This sequence comes from Pseudomonas sp. ES4, assembly GCF_050586665.1. Taxonomy (NCBI): domain Bacteria; kingdom Pseudomonadati; phylum Pseudomonadota; class Gammaproteobacteria; order Pseudomonadales; family Pseudomonadaceae; genus Pseudomonas; species Pseudomonas sp. ES4. Next base: position 44,150 of record NZ_JBOBDO010000004.1, read on the forward strand.
GGAGCAGTTGGCCGATGCCGGCGACGGTAACTATGCCTACATCGACAACCTGCGCGAGGCACGCAAGGTGCTGGTGGATCAACTCGGCTCGACCCTCGCGGTCGTGGCGAAAAACGTGAAGCTGCAAGTGGAGTTCAACCCGGCGCAGGTCAGTGAATATCGGCTGTTGGGGTATGAGAATCGCGCATTGAAGCGTGAGGATTTCAGCAACGACAAGGTCGATGCCGGTGAAATCGGCGCAGGACATACGGTGACCGCGTTGTATGAAATTGTGCCCAAGGGCGAGAAGGGCTGGCTGGAGCCGCTGCGCTATGGCAAGCCTGGGGCCGCTGTTTCTGAAACGACTGGGGAATTGGCGATGTTGCGCGTGCGATATCAGTTGCCCGAAGGTGGGAACAGTCGCTTGATCGAGCGGCCGATCACTGACAGTGCTGCGCCAACCAGTGAGGACCTGCGATTTGCCGCGGCCGTGGCGGCGTTTTCCCAGCAGCTCAAGGACGGGCGTTATACCGGTGATTTCAGCCTGAAGGACACCGAGGCGTTGGCGCGTGGTGCGCGGGGCGAGGATCGATTCGGTCTGCGCGCTGAGTTCGTGCAATTGGTGGAGTTGGCGCAAAGTCTGCGAACCACGACCGCATCGAACAGTGAGCCGCTTAAAGGAGGCTACAACTGAAATGTCAGCGCCTGAATCGAGCGACGAATCGCTGCTGGCCCGCTATCGCGCAGGCGACGGGCCGGCGTTCGAGATTTTGTACGCCCGCCACCGCCAAGGACTCTACCGATTCCTGCTCGGCCTGAGCGGCAAGTCCGAACTGGCGGAAGAGGTTTACCAGGACACCTGGCTTAGCCTGATCCGCAGCACCAGTCAGCCACAAGGCCGGGCGAATTTTCGTACCTGGCTTTACCAGATTGCCCGCAATCGACTGATCGATCACTGGCGCAAACACGGAATCCACAACCCCTTGCACGACAGCTATGACGAACAGATCCACGCCCTGAGCGATGACGCTGCCGATCCCGAACAACTGCTGAGCCTGAGCCGCGACAGCCAGCGCCTCGAAGCGGCCCTGCAAAACCTGCCCGCTGACCAGCGCGAAGTGTTCCTGCTGCGCGCCCACGGCGATCTCGACCTGCCGCAGATCGCGACCCTCACCGAAACACCGCTGGAAACCGTCAAAAGCCGCTTGCGCTACGCCCAGCAAAAACTGCGTCGGCTGCTGGCCGAGGAGGTACTGACATGACTGACGCCCGTCCTACGCCAGAAGATCAAGTGTTGAAGCACTATCGTGAACACACGACCGGCGAACCGCCGGCCCATCTCGACGCGTTCCTCCTGGCTACCGCACAGCGCGAAGTCCCGGTGCAGAAACCAGGCCTGTGGAAACGCTGGGTCCAGGCCTGCCAGAAACCCCGTTGGCAAGTTGCATTTGCCAGCCTTGTCGGTGTGGCCCTGATGCTTGCACTGGTGCAACGCACGGAGGAGCAACTGCCGAGTTACGACTTCGCGCCTGCACCTAAGGCGCCTGCACCGGCCGCCAAAAAAGAAGCATCGTCATCGGTTGCGCGTTCCATGGCTGCCCCGACCGGCGCCTTGTCCGCCCCCGCGCCTGCGGCGCCAATGGCCGATCTTGCCGCCCCAGCGCAGAGCGAATCGATCAACGCTGAAATGGCCGATGAAGCGAAGGTCAGCAAACGCTCGGCGATAGCTCCGGCCACGTTTATCGACGATCAATTAAGGGAAGTGATCCGCCTGCAAAAGGCTGGTCAGGCTCAAGCGGCCGCTGACCTGATGGCGACCTTGCACAAACGCTTTCCCAAGGAAAATCTCACCGCCAGACTCAAGGAATTGCAGAAGGAATGAGGGGAACAGCGGTCGGCAAATTTGGCATCGACACCCGAAAGCGCGCACTATCGGCCCATAGCCGATGCGTTGGAGGAAGCCATGGCAAAAAAAATCGACCGCATCGCCCAAATGCTCAACTGCCCGGAGAAGGGTGAGGAATTACGGCGCGCGGTGACTGAGAGTCGTAAGGAGTTTCTGCTGGCGAAGCAGGCAGAAGAAGCGTTTGAGGAAGACGTTCTTGATGATGAAGTGGTCGAGGATGAAGAAGACGATGATGAGTACGACGAGTTCGACTGGACGACTGAATGAAAAAACCGCTTCGGCGGTTTTTTTCAGACGCAGTTGTTCGGTTAAACCGAACAACTGCATCCAGCGCCCGTCCAGAGGCTTTAACGACGCCCACAAAAAAGCCCCAGACCCTGCGGTCTGAGGCTTTCTCGTTTCTACGTATGGTGCACCAGGCGGGATTCGAACCCACGACCACTGCCTTCGGAGGGCAGTACTCTATCCAGCTGAGCTACTGGTGCAATGCGGGCGCCATGATACTCATATGCACTGCGGGCGTCCATGCTGCTGAATCGCCTGCGGTTTTCCAAAGCGTAACCTGTGTTTGCTACGTTGATCAGAAAAATTAGGCAAATGCGGCGTTTTCGTTCTTTTTTTCGAACGCCCTATTGTCCTTTCCCAGCATTGATCCTAGGATTCGTTCGAGATATCAAACGCTCTTGTCTGGGTGCTGAACCGCACGAGTTTCAATCAGTGCGCTATTTATGTGCTTCAGCCCGGTGAATGATTTCCCTGACGGCAGCCTTTAAGGCGCCTTTCTACAATCATAATTCGCTCCGCGCTTGCCGCGGTGCTGTTAAGGAAAGCCGACATGCAGCTTAAAGACACCCAGTTGTTCCGCCAGCAAGCCTTTATCGATGGCGCTTGGGTTGATGCGGACAATGGTCAGACGATCAAGGTCAACAACCCGGCAACGGGCGAAATTCTGGGCACCGTGCCGAAAATGGGCGCTGCCGAAACCCGCCGTGCAATCGAAGCCGCTGACAAAGCGCTGCCGGCCTGGCGTGCACTGACCGCCAAGGACCGCGCCAACAAGCTGCGTCGCTGGTTCGAACTGATCATCGAGAACCAGGACGACCTGGCTCGCCTGATGACCCATGAACAAGGCAAGCCATTGGCCGAAGCCAAGGGCGAAATCGTTTACGCCGCTTCCTTTATCGAGTGGTTCGCCGAAGAAGCCAAGCGCATCTACGGGGATGTGATTCCGGGTCACCAGCCTGACAAGCGCCTGATCGTGATCAAGCAGCCAATCGGCGTGACCGCTGCAATCACCCCGTGGAACTTCCCCGCCGCGATGATCACCCGTAAAGCCGGCCCGGCCCTGGCCGCCGGTTGCACCATGGTGCTCAAACCTGCTTCGCAAACCCCGTTTTCCGCATTCGCCCTGGCCGAACTGGCCCAACGTGCCGGCATTCCTGCCGGTGTGTTCAGCGTGGTGACTGGCAGTGCCGGCGACATCGGCAGCGAGCTGACCAGCAACCCGATCGTGCGCAAACTGTCCTTCACCGGCTCGACCGAAATCGGTCGTCAGCTGATGGCTGAATGCGCCAAGGACATCAAGAAAGTGTCCCTGGAACTGGGCGGCAATGCGCCGTTCATCGTGTTCGACGACGCAGACCTGGATAAGGCCGTCGAAGGCGCGATCATTTCCAAGTACCGCAACAACGGCCAGACCTGCGTCTGCGCCAACCGTCTGTACATTCAGGATTCGGTCTACGACGCGTTCGCCGAAAAACTGAAAGTGGCCGTGGCCAAACTCAAGATCGGTAACGGTCTGGATGACGGCACCACCACTGGCCCGCTGATCGACGGAAAAGCCGTGGCCAAGGTTCAAGAGCACATTGCTGACGCGATCAGCAAAGGCGCAACCGTTCTGGCCGGTGGCAAGGTCATGGAAGGCAACTTCTTCGAGCCGACCATCCTGACCAACGTGCCGAACAACGCTGCCGTGGCCAAGGAAGAAACCTTCGGTCCATTGGCGCCACTGTTCCGCTTCAAAGACGAAGCCGACGTGATCGCGATGTCCAACGATACCGAGTTCGGTCTGGCTTCGTACTTCTATGCTCGCGACCTGGGTCGTGTGTTCCGTGTGGCTGAAGCCCTGGAATACGGCATGGTCGGCGTCAACACCGGGTTGATCTCCAACGAAGTCGCGCCGTTCGGCGGCATCAAGGCGTCGGGCCTGGGTCGTGAAGGCTCCAAGTACGGCATCGAAGATTACCTGGAAATCAAATACCTCTGCCTGGGCATCTAAGCTCGAAGGGATAAGCCCGGCAAGGCATTGCTTCAAACGCAAAGGGCACGAGAGCGCTGTCCCTTTGCGTGCTTCAAACGGAATTTTCTCTGTGGTGGGGAAAGCTGTGGCAGTCGATCATCGCATGCTGCCGTAGTTGCCTCCCCGCCGCATTTTCCTTGAACCACGCCGCCCGATGAGCGGTGAATGAGGACTTTATGAGCAAGACTAACGCATCCCTGATGAAACGCCGCGAAGCCGCTGTACCACGCGGTGTTGGCCAGATTCACCCGATCTTCGCCGACCATGCGAAGAACGCCACCGTGACCGACGTTGAAGGTCGCGAGTTCATCGACTTCGCCGGCGGTATCGCTGTGCTGAACACCGGTCACGTGCACCCGAAAATCATCGCCGCCGTGACCGAACAGCTGAACAAGCTGACCCACACCTGCTTCCAGGTACTGGCCTACGAGCCGTACGTGGAAGTGTGCGAAAAGATCAACGCCAAGGTGCCGGGTGATTTCGCCAAGAAAACCCTGCTGGTGACCACCGGCTCCGAAGCCGTGGAAAACTCCATCAAGATCGCCCGCGCCGCCACTGGCCGTGCCGGTGTGATTGCGTTCACCGGCGCTTACCACGGTCGCACCATGATGACCTTGGGCCTGACCGGTAAAGTCGTGCCTTACTCGGCCGGCATGGGCCTGATGCCAGGCGGCATCTTCCGCGCGCTGTACCCGAACGAATTGCACGGTGTGAGCATCGACGATTCGATCGCCAGCATCGAACGCATCTTCAAGAACGACGCCGAGCCGCGTGACATCGCTGCAATCATCATCGAGCCGGTTCAGGGCGAAGGCGGTTTCTACGTCGCGCCTAAAGAGTTCATGAAGCGTCTGCGCGCGCTGTGCGACCAGCACGGCATCCTGCTGATCGCTGATGAAGTACAAACCGGCGCTGGTCGTACCGGCACGTTCTTCGCCATGGAGCAGATGGGCGTTGCTGCCGACCTGACCACCTTCGCCAAGTCCATCGCTGGCGGCTTCCCGTTGGCCGGTGTTTGCGGCAAGGCCGAATACATGGACGCCATTGCTCCAGGCGGCCTGGGCGGCACTTACGCCGGTAGCCCGATCGCTTGCGCCGCGGCCCTGGCCGTGATGGAAGTGTTCGAAGAAGAGCACCTGCTGGATCGCTGCAAAGCTGTCGGCGAGCGTCTGGTGACTGGCCTGAAAGCCATTCAGGCCAAGTACCCGGTGATCGGCGAAGTCCGTGCCCTGGGCGCGATGATCGCGGTCGAGCTGTTCGTTGATGGCGACAGCCACAAGCCGAACGCTGCTGCTGTGGCATCGGTTGTGGCCAAGGCGCGTGACAAGGGTCTGATCCTGCTGTCCTGCGGCACTTACGGCAACGTTCTGCGCGTGCTGGTACCACTGACTTCGCCGGACGAGCAACTGGACAAAGGTCTGGCAATCATCGAAGAGTGCTTCTCTGAGCTTTGATTTAAAGTGCTCCGATGAATGTGTGAACTGATCGACAAAAAAACCCGCTTCGGCGGGTTTTTTTGTGTCCATGGAGCCCATTGATGGCAAATGCGCTGTATCGAATGGCCATCATTGACTAAGGTGCAAGCACGACTTTGGAGTGTGTAAATGACTGCTGTGGTGTTACCCGCTGCGCCGCGTGTGCTGATTGCCGAGGCCGATCCCTGGTCCCGCGATCTGCTCAAGCAGGTTTTGTTGAATGTGCGCTGTGACGCGCGGCTGGATCTGTGTGCCGATGGTCAGGAAGCGCTGCACCTGTTGGCGGAAAATCCTTACGACCTGGTGATCGTCGATTGGGAGCTGCCCGGCGTCGATGGTTTGAATATCTTGCGCAATGTCCGTCAGCGCAAACGCAACCCGCCGCTGCCGTTCATTCTAATGAGCAACCGTAACGACAGCGCCAGCGTTCGCGAAGCTCTGCCGCTGGCGCCTGCGGCGTACCTGACCAAACCCCTGAACATGGAAAGCCTGACCCAGCGCCTGCAGGATTTGCTGTTGAATGCCGGTGAAGAGGTGTCTTGCGAAACGCCTTCGCTGTCGCCAGGCATGACGTTGGCGGTTTACCTGGAGCGTCGTCGTGAGCTGGCCGACGGTGCGCCGCTGATGACTGACGTGCAGTTGGCGGTCAAGCGCAGCCTCAATCCCAATGGCCTCGACCTGACACTGCTGCATGACGAGATTCGTACCGATCCGCAAGTGACCGCTGTGCTGATCGCCGCTGCCAACAGCGCGGCCCAGCACCATGGCGCCGCCGTACAAACCCTGTCCCAGGCGCTGCACCGCCTCGGCACCGGGCAAAGCATGAACCTGATTCTGGGGCTGGCCCTCAAGCGCAGTGCCCGACTCAGCGATCCGTTTCTGGCCGACTATGCCGAGCGCTATTGGGAGCTGTCGCTGCGCACTGCCGAGTATGGCCGGACCCTGGCGCGCTTGCTGGATCTGGATCAGGAGCGCTGCTATTGCGCCGGCATGCTGCATCGCCTCGGCGACCTTGCGCTGTTGCGGTGTTTGCAGGAGTGGAAGCAGGCCGGGGGCGAGCTGGATGAATGGGAGGAGGTTGGCGAGGCGCTGGCTGAGTTCGGCGCGGCTTATGGTTCGGCGCTTCGCACTCGCTGGCGTCTGCCGCTGGAGCTGCGAGAGCTGATTGCGGCGGTCTACCAGTTCGGTGGCGGGGTTTACTCCCGCGAAGCGCTGGTGATGAACATGGCTGCGCAACTGGCGCGCCTGACCGAGCATGAGGGCATTGAAGACCTGGCGAAGAGCCGGACGGCGCGGTTGCTCAAGATCGGATTGCCGGAGCTGATGCGCTTACGCAAGAAATAACGCAGGGAGATCGTTCCCACGCTCTGCGTGGGAATGCCGCCCCGGACGCTCCGCGTCCCTTCGCAAGTCGCGACGCAGAGCGTCACAGGATGCATTCCCACGCAGAGCGTGGGAACGATCATGGGCTCAGGATGAGACGATGCGGTTCTTGCCCTGGTGTTTGGCTTGATACATTGCCGCATCTGCGCGGGCAAACAGGTTGTCCACGCTTTCGTCCTCGGCGGTGAGGCTGGTCAGGCCCTGGCTGACGGTGATGCCGAACGTCTGGTCGCCATGGCTGAAACGCAATCGCTGAATCTCCCGTTGCAGGCGCTCGGCCACTTGCATGGCCATGTCTGGCGCACAGCCGGGAAACACCGCGGCGAATTCCTCGCCACCAATTCGCCCGAACACATCACCTCGCCGCAACGTCGCGCGACCGCACTCGGCGATTCGTTGCAGCACGTTGTCGCCTTCCTGGTGGCCGTAGGTATCGTTGATCACTTTGAAGTCATCGATGTCCAGCAGCAGGAAGGCCAGCGGCGTGCGTTGGTGCAGTGCCTGTTCGAATTCACGGTGGGCGCAGTCGAAGAAGTGTCGGCGGTTGCTGCTTTGGGTCAGCACGTCGGTGGTGGCCAGGCGTTGCAGCTCGGTTTCCATCTGCTTCTTGTCAGTAATGTCTTCGGCAATGCCGACAATGATCACCGGTTGCCCTGGTTCGGCCTGGCGGTTGATGAAGCACTTGTCACTGAGCCAGCGGACCTGGCCGTCGGCGGTAATGATTCGGTACTCACGGTCTTCAACGGCGCCTTTGACCAATACTTCGGCCAGGCTGCGTTCGGCATAGTCCAGATCGTCGGGGTAAATGCTGTCGCGCCATTGGTTGTAGTCGGACAGTAACAAGCCTGCGGAGCGGCCGAAAATCCGTTCATACGCCGGGCTGACATAGAGCACGCGACGAGATTCCCAGTCGAAAGCCCAAAGCACCGCGTTGACGCTCACCAGCAGAGTGCTGAACAGTTGTTCTCGTTCACTCAGGCGTGCCACTTCACCTTGTGCATGCATCAGCGCCAGCAGGGTTTGCGCAGCCTCGGGCCACTGCGGGAGGGATGAGTCTTGTAGGCTTTTATTGACCATAGACACAAAATCTCAAAGGGCGTGTGCCGCTCGAGGGTCGAAAGCGGCCAATACCAGAGCCCGCCTGAATGGCGAAGTGTCTTTGAGATAGGGGATTTTGAGCGAAGTTCCCGCCTTATGTGGTGAGGGAGCTTGCTCCCGCCGGGCGGTACTGGCGACGCGTTTTTCAATGAAAGAACGCCTCGCCAGGTTTTGCGACTGCTGCGCAGTTACGCGGGAGCAAGCTCCCTCGCCACAGTCAGACTGTAGCGGCAGGGCGCAGGGAGTAGGTTTTCAACTGATCGGCGAAGTCGCGCAGGGATTGAATCCCGCTGGCTTCGGCTTCGTGTACCCAGTCCTTGATGGCGGCCAGCATGTCGTGACCATTTGAGCTGGTCTTGACCCAGATCTGCTGCAAGGCCAGGCGTTTCTCGTAAATTACCTTCAGCGCCTGACTGTGCTCGAGCATGGTCTGAATGCGAACGTGATGTTTGTCATCCAGCAGGCTGGTTTCCCGCGAGAGCAGGCGCTTGGCGCGGTGGAACTGGTGGCGGACCGAGTGATCGACTTTTTCCAGCTCTTGCTTGACCAGCGGTGCGATTACCAATTTGCGGTACTGGGCCATGATCTGGAAGCGGTTGTTGAGGATCGCCATGGCGGTGTCCATGTCCAGGTTGCCTTTGCCTTCGACCCGATGGGCGATGGGTGCAACACGCTGAACCTTGGCCAGGCGCAGGAAGCTGAAGACCTGGATCCAGGCCCAGCCGAGATCGAATTCCCACTTCTTCACCGACAGTTTTGCCGAAGTAGGGTAGGTGTGATGGTTGTTATGCAGTTCTTCGCCGCCGATCAGGATGCCCCACGGCACCAGATTGGTCGCCGCATCGCGGCATTCGAAGTTGCGGTAGCCGATGGCATGGCCCAGGCCATTGACCACGCCGGCGGCCCAGACCGGGATCCACATCATCTGGATTGCCCAGATGGTGATGCCGATGGTGCCGAACAGCAGCAGGTCGATGACGCCCATGATCGCCACGCCCAGCAGCGGGAAACGGCTGTACAGGTTGCGTTCGATCCAGTCTTCGGGACAGTTCTTGCCGTAGATGCGCAGGGTCTCGGGGTTTTCCGCCTCGGCGCGGTACAGCTCGGCGCCTTTGCGCAGAACGGTGGACAGGCCCTTGATGACCGGGCTGTGCGGGTCATCGACGGTTTCGCATTTGGCGTGGTGCTTGCGATGGATAGCGGTCCACTCGCGGGTGTTCTGTGCCGTGGTCAGCCACAGCCAGAAGCGGAAGAAATGTTTCAGGCCAGCATTGAGCTCAAGCGAGCGATGGGCTGAATAACGATGCAGATAGACCGTGACGCCGATGATCGTCACGTGGGTCATCAGCAGGGTGACTGCCACCAGTGACCAGGGCGACAAGCCGAGAAAACCTTCGTACCACATAGGCTATTGGGCCCTCGATAAAGAAAAAAACAGCCGTTGCATTATCACTGAGCCCACAGATAAAACCAGTCGCCCTTTCAGATAAGAGTGGCCGGATGTTTCTTTAAACTATAATTCCATCCACTTTTAAGGGACATGGACGACCTAATGGCTGCTACCTACCGCGATGCTCTGCGTGCAGCGCTGCTTTATCTTCTGGTTTCTGTCGGTTGGCTGCAGTTCAGTGGCCATTTATTGAACAGTTTCTTCGATAGCTCTGCCGAGCTAATGCGTTGGCAACTGATCAACGGTTATGCCTGGGTGGTGTTCAGTGCCGGTTTGATTTTTCTCGCTCGGGCGCGATTGTTCCGTTGCCTGGGAATCGGCGCCAAGTTGCGTGAGCGCACTGAAGACCGTGAGCGCTTGCGTCAGGCAGCGGCGGTCTTCGATTGCACCCGTGAAGGGGTGCTGGTCACTGATAGTCAGGGCCTGATCGTTCATGTGAACCGGGCCTTCATGCAAATCACCGGTTATCAGAGTGAGGAAGTGCTGGGTCATCGACCCAGTCTGTTCAAGTCCGGCCATCACCCGCCGGCTTTCTATCAAGCGATGTTCGCGACACTCAACAGCACGGGCGAGTGGAGCGGAGAAATCTGGAACCGCCGCAAAAGCGGCGAGATTTACCCGCAATGGCAGACTATCCGCATCATTCACGATGACCGACGGCGGCCTAGTCATTACGTTGCAGTGTTTTCCGACATCAGCGCCATCAAGAACTCCGAACATGAACTGACACGTCTGGCTCACTACGATCCGCTGACCGATCTCCCCAACCGCTTGCTGTTTACCGACCGCACCGAGCAGGCCCTGGCTTCGGCGCAGACCCACAAGCGCGGCTGCGCGTTGCTGATGATCGATCTTGATCACTTCAAGATGATCAACGACAGCCTCGGGCATAGCATTGGGGACCAGCTGCTCAAGGGCGTGGCCGAGCGTTTGAGCGCGATGGTCGGTCCGGGAATCACCCTGGCGCGCCTTGGCGGTGACGAGTTCGCCGTGCTGGCTGAAAGCTGTCCGCAAATGGTGCAGGCGGCGGCGCTGGCTCAGCGGATCATCGATGGTCTCAGAGAGCCGTTCCAGATCGACGGGCATCAGTTGTTCGTCAATATCAGCGTCGGCATCAGCCTGTTCCCCGGTGACGCCCTGAGTGCCGAGCAGTTGTTGCGCAACTCAGACTCGGCGCTGTTCAAGGCCAAGAGTGCCGGCCGCAACGGCTACGCCCTCTATACCGAAGAATTGACCGCCCATGCCCAGCAACGGGTCGAGACAGCATTCCAATTGCGCCGTGCGCTGGAACAGCAGGAGTTGCGGGTTTATTACCAGCCGGTTCACGACCTCAAGACCAGCCGCCTGATCGGCGTCGAGGCATTGGTGCGCTGGGAGCATCCGCAGCGAGGGTTGGTGTCGCCGGCAGAATTCATTCCCATTGCCGAGCGCACTGGTCTGATCGCCGAAATTGATGCCTGGGTGATGCGCCAGGCGTGTGAGCAGATGTGCCGGTGGCAGCAGGCCGGGGTGGTGGTGTCGTTTGTCGCGGTGAATGTTTCTTCCCGGCTGTTCGCCCGCCGAGAGCTGTTTGGGCAGGTGGCGAAGGTGCTGCACGAAACCGGGCTGGACCCTGCCTGTCTGGAGCTGGAAGTCACTGAGAGCGCTGTGATGGATGATCCGGAAGTCGCGCTGGAGCAGATGCACAGGTTGCGTGAACTAGGCGTTCGGCTGGCCATCGATGACTTTGGTACAGGCTATTCCTCATTGCTGCGCCTCAAGCGGATGCCGGTTCAGAAACTCAAGATCGATCAGGGCTTCGTGGCGGGGCTGCCGTGGGATGAGGATGACGCGGCGATTGTGCGGGTGATCATTGCGCTGGCCCAGAGCATGGGGATGCAGGTTCATGCCGAGGGGATCGAGCAGGTCGAGCAGGCGAGCTTTTTGCTCGAACACGGCTGCGACCTGGGGCAGGGGTACTGGTTTGGGCGGCCGGTGCCGGCCGGGCAGCTGGATTGGTACCTGACTCCACAGATTCTGCAGCACTGATCGCGCGTTCCTTCTCAAGCCTGACGCAGAGCGTCACAGGATGCATTCCCACGCAGAGCGTGGGAACGATCAGTCTTCGGGCATTCTTTTGGTTATATTAAAATTCTTAAATAGTCTTTTTAAGAATATCTGCGCTTATCTACTATTGGCCTCACGCCGCAAGCAGTCCCGCCACTGCCAGGCAACCTCTAGTTGAAGGAGCAGCACCATGAGCGCATCCCTACGCAGCGTTGACGGCCAGGACGAAGCAACCATTTTGCGTGAGATCCAGAGCGCCTTGCGCGATCTGCGTTTTGGCGCAGTGGAAATCACCGTGCATAACGCCCAAGTGGTCCAGATCGAACGCAAAGAGAAATTCCGGTTGCAGAACCCGGGCAACAAACCGAGTTAAAAACCGGCAAGCCGATACCAGCACACCATAAGAAAAAGCCAACACAATCAGAATTCCAGGAGCTTTCACCATGTCGTCGATTCGTCATTTCGCTTTGGCCGCCCTGGCCAGTGCCCTCTTTGCTGGTTCGGCGGTTGCCAAGGATTACGAACTGCTCAACGTGTCGTACGACCCGACTCGCGAGCTGTATCAAGACTACAACGCCGAATTCGTCAAGTTCTGGCAGAAAGAACACGCCGGCGACAAGGTGAAAATCCAGCAGTCCCACGGTGGTTCGGGCAAGCAGGGGCGAGCTGTGATCGACGGTCTGCGTGCCGACGTGGTGACCCTGGCCCTGGCCGGTGACATCGATGAAATCGCCAAGCTCGGCAAAACCTTGCCGGCGGATTGGCAGCAGCGCCTGCCGCAAGCGAGCACGCCTTACACCTCGACCATCGTGTTCCTGGTGCGCAAGGGCAACCCCAAGGGCATCAAGGATTGGGGCGACCTGATCAAGAACGGCGTGGAAGTCATCACCCCGAACCCGAAAACCTCCGGTGGCGCACGCTGGAACTTCCTCGCGGCGTGGGCCTATGGCCTGAAAGCCAATGGCGGTGACGAAGCGAAAGCCAAGGAATACGTGCAAGCCCTGTTCAAACACGTTCCTGTGCTGGACACCGGTGCTCGCGGTTCGACCATTACCTTCGTCAACAACGGTCAGGGAGACGTGTTGCTGGCCTGGGAAAACGAAGCCTTCCTGGCGCTGAAAGAAGACGGCGGCGCCGACAAGTTCGACATTGTCGTGCCTTCGTTGTCGATCCTCGCCGAACCTCCGGTCGCCGTGGTCGACAAGAATGCCGAGAAAAAGGGCAACACCGAGATCGCCGAAGCGTACCTCAAGCACCTTTACAGCCCGGCCGGCCAGGAAATTGCGGCAAAAAACTTCTATCGTCCACGTGACAAGGATGTCGCCGCCAAGTACGCCAAACAGTTCCCGACACTGGACCTGGTGACCATCGACAAGGACTTCGGCGGCTGGAAAACCGCACAGCCGAAATTCTTTAACGACGGTGGTGTGTTCGACCAGATTTACCAGGCGCAATAACCTGTAAATAGATCTGCCAACGGTAAGTCAGGGGTGGGCAACTTGTGGGAGCGAGCCTGCTCGCGATGACGGCGGTACATTCAACATCAATGTTGGCTGACCAGGCGCTATCGCGAGCAGGCTCGCTCCCACAGGGATTGCAGTGTTCAGTCCTTGACTGCCGGGCATTGGCTAAACAGGCCCCGATTTCACCGTCGGGGCTTAGCGCGTTATCAACCAAGGACTTTTATGTCGCGTCGTATCTCCCCCGTCATACCCGGCTTCGGGCTGACGCTGGGTTACACCTTGGTGTACCTCAGCCTGATTGTGCTCATTCCACTGGCGGCGATGTTCGTGCATGCCGCTCAACTCACCTGGGACCAGTTCTGGGCAATTATCTCGGCGCCACGGGTGCTGGCGGCGTTGAAGCTCAGCTTCGGCACCGCGCTCTATGCCGCGATCATCAACGGCATCATCGGCACGCTGCTGGCCTGGGTGCTGGTGCGCTATACCTTCCCTGGACGCAAAGTCATCGATGCGATGATCGACTTACCCTTCGCATTGCCCACCGCCGTGGCCGGTATCGCGCTGACTGCGCTCTACGCGCCCAATGGTTGGGTGGGTCAGTTTGCAGCGGATCTGGGTTTCAAGATCGCCTATACCCCCCTCGGCATCACCCTTGCCCTCACTTTTGTGACACTTCCATTCGTAGTACGTACCGTACAGCCAGTATTGGCCGATATCCCTCGTGAGGTGGAAGAAGCGGCGGCGTGCCTGGGTGCAAAACCACTACAGGTTTTCCGCCATATTCTGGTACCTGCACTGTTGCCAGCCTGGCTGACCGGTTTCGCGCTGGCCTTTGCCCGCGGGGTCGGCGAGTACGGTTCAGTGATTTTCATTGCCGGTAACATGCCGATGAAAACCGAGATCCTGCCGCTGCTGATCATGGTCAAGCTCGACCAGTACGATTACACCGGCGCCACGTCCATTGGTGTACTGATGCTGGTGGTTTCCTTCGTCCTGTTGCTGCTGATCAACTTGCTGCAGCGGCGCATCGAAACCCCATAAGGAGGCGCAGAAATGTCCCAATCGTCTATTGCTGCTGCTTCCTCGAACGCCGCCCGCCGTGGCAGTGCTTCATCGCGGCGAATCTTGATCGGCCTCGGCTGGCTGGTGTTCGCCCTGTTCCTGTTACTGCCGCTGGTGATCGTGGTGTCTCAGGGCCTGAAGCTCGGAATCGGTGCGTTCTTCACCGCGATCTTCGAGCCCGACGCGTTGTCGGCCCTGAAACTCACGGTGATCGCCGTGCTGATTTCGGTGCCGCTGAACCTGGTGTTCGGCGTCAGCGCTGCATGGTGCGTGAGCAAGTACTCGTTCCGTGGCAAAAGTATGCTGGTCACGCTGATCGACCTGCCGTTCTCGGTGTCGCCGGTCATCGCCGGCCTGGTCTACGTGCTGATGTTCGGCGCCCAAGGCCTGTTCGGGCCGTGGCTGCAGGACCACGATATCCAGATCGTCTTTGCCTTGCCGGGCATCGTGCTGGCGACGATCTTCGTCACCGTGCCGTTCGTGGCGCGCGAGCTGATCCCGCTGATGCAGGAACAAGGCACGCAGGAAGAAGAGGCCGCGCGCCTGCTCGGCGCCAATGGCTGGCAGATGTTCTGGCACGTTACCGTTCCCAACATCAAATGGGGCCTGATCTACGGCGTGGTGCTATGTACGGCGCGGGCGATGGGTGAGTTCGGTGCGGTGTCGGTGGTTTCCGGGCACATTCGCGGGGTGACCAACACCCTGCCGCTGCACGTCGAGATCCTCTACAACGAATACAACCACGTGGCCGCGTTCGCCGTGGCGAGCCTGTTGCTGATCCTGGCGCTCTTCATCCTGCTGCTCAAGCAGTGGAGCGAAAACCGTATTAACCGCCTGCGCGCCAGCGCCGCGGAGGAATAAGTCATGTCGATCGAAGTGCGTAACGTCAGCAAGAACTTTCACGCGTTCAAGGCGCTGGACAACATCAGCCTGGACATTCAAAGCGGCGAACTCGTGGCGCTGCTGGGCCCCTCGGGTTGCGGTAAAACCACATTGCTGCGGATCATCGCCGGTCTGGAAACCCCGGATCAGGGCAACATCGTGTTCCACGGAGAAGACGTCTCCGGCCACGATGTGCGTGATCGCAACGTCGGTTTCGTGTTCCAGCATTACGCGCTGTTCCGCCACATGACCGTGTTCGACAACGTCGCGTTCGGCCTGCGCATGAAGCCGAAAAACCAACGCCCGAGCGAAAGCCAGATCGCGGTGAAAGTCCACGAGCTGCTGAACATGGTGCAACTGGATTGGCTGTCGGATCGCTACCCGGAACAACTTTCCGGCGGTCAGCGTCAACGTATTGCCTTGGCTCGCGCCTTGGCGGTGGAGCCGAAGGTCCTGCTGCTCGACGAACCCTTCGGCGCCCTCGATGCCAAGGTCCGTAAAGAACTGCGTCGCTGGTTGGCGCGGCTACACGAAGACATCAACCTGACCTCGGTGTTCGTGACTCACGACCAGGAAGAAGCGATGGAAGTCGCCGACCGCATCGTGGTGATGAACAAGGGCGTGATCGAGCAGATCGGCTCACCGGGCGACGTCTACGAAAACCCGGCCAGCGATTTCGTTTATCACTTCCTGGGTGACTCGAACCGGCTGCATCTGGGTGATGACAACCATGTGCTGTTCCGTCCACACGAAGTGTCGCTGTCGCGTCACGAGCTGGAGGATCACCACGCGGCCGAGGTGCGGGATATTCGTCCGTTGGGCGCGACGACACGGGTGACACTGAAGGTCGAAGGCCAGAGCGAATTGATCGAAGCGGAAGTGGTGAAAGATCACGACAGCCTGATCGGGCTGGCGAAGGGCGAGACGCTGTTCTTCAAGCCAAAGGTCTGGCAGAAACTCGCCAACATCTAAAGCAAAAAGCATCGCCAGCAGGCTGGCTCCCACATTGGATCTGTGATCGACACAAATACCCTGTGGGAGCCAGCCTGCTGGCGATTGCGGTCTAAACCGCCGCGCGATTCGGATTGACCCGCACGCCCCCAACCCGCGCCTCGATCTGCTCTTTGAGCTCCCGCCGCAACCCCAGCAAAAACGCCAGCTCAACCACTACAAACAACGGCCCGACAATCAACCCTGTCACATCATCGACAAACGCCGGTTTGCGTCCTTCGTAGTGATGACCGACAAACTGAATCGCCCACCCCAGCACAAACATCCCGATGCCGCTCGCCAGCCAGACCAGCGTGCTGTGCTGCGCAAGAACCTGACCCGCCCAAATGCACAGGCCGAGTAATACGGTCATCAACAGCCCGAGACGAATCTCCAGGCGCAGGTAAAACCACGCCGATGCCATCGCGACCAGCACCGCCGGCGAAACCCAGCCTGCGCCCCATTGCGGCCGAGACAGCAATACCGCGACCGCCACTACAATCAGCGGAATCCCGATAAAGTGGCTGGCAATATTGCGTGGGTCACGGTGGTAGGCGGCGTATTGACTGAGGTGGTCAACGAGGCTTTTCATTGTTATTCCTCCTGTAGGGTGATGGATGATGCCCCGGGTTTCATCTTTCGCTCTGTCAGCCAGACGACAATTTCCAGGAGTTTTCATGGGCATGCAGGTTTGGCGTTCGCGCCTGGAGACGGGGCAGTGGTTCAGCCATTTACCTGTTCCCTTAAAGGATAGTCTGCTGGCTGTGGCCCGGGTTCGGCGCCTGGCGTCGGGGCAATTGCTCTTCAAACGCGGTGATCCGCCGTGCGGGCTGTATGCAGTCCTTGAAGGGGCGGTACGCATTGGCGCGGTGAGCGAGCAGGGCAAGGAGGCGTTGCTGAGCCTGGTGGAGTCGCCGCACTGGTTCGGCGAAATCTGCCTGTTCGATGGCCAGCCGCGAACCCACGATGCTTATGCCGTTGGCCAGTGCAGCCTGTTGCACATCCCGCAGGCGACGCTGCTGAAGTTGCTCGACCAACAACCGGTTTACTGGCGGCAACTGGCGTTGCTGATGAGCCACAAACTGCGCCTGACCTTCATCAACCTCGAACAGCTCAGCCTGATGCCAGCCCAAGCGCGCCTGGCTCATCGCTTGCTGATGATCGCCGAGGGTTACGGCGAAATAGATCCGCCGCGCCGTGTTCTGCAATTGCCTCAGGAGCAACTGGCGTCGATGTTGTCGTTGTCGCGCCAGACCACCAACCAGCTCCTCAAGGATTTGCAGGGGCAAGGAATACTGAATCTCAAGTACGGCGAGATCGAGATTCTGGATGCGCAACGATTGCGAATGTTGGCGATTATCTGAAACCAGTGGTGGGCTTTGGACGCGAAGGCGCCTAGCCTGTGATGACGACAATCGAGGTGTGCCATGCGTGTGCTGTTAGTGGAAGACGAACCGGAGACCGCCAAACTCCTGGCTAAAGGTCTGAACGAGGCAAGTTACTCAGTCGATGTGGCCGTCAACGGCATGGACGGCCGTCGTTTCATCGAGTCTGGCGAATACGAGCTGATCATCCTCGACGTGATGCTGCCCGGGCTCAATGGCTGGCAGCTGCTGCAGCAGATCCGCAAGCTCGGTGATACCCCGGTGCTGCTCCTCACCACCAAGGACGGCATCGAAGACCGGCTGCGCGGGCTGGAGTTGCATGAAGATGATTACCTGCTCAAGCCGTTTGCCGTGAGTGAGCTGGTGAAGCGGGTGCGCAAGTTGTTGCGGCGGGATCGGGGGCGCTGAGACCGGGCCCGATCAATCCATGAGCTAGACTTCGACTTGTTTATGCATTAAATACAATGCATATAGATTATTTCAGTGAATATGCACTGTATACGATGCAGGTGAGCGGGATGGAAAACCTCGGTGAATTGATCAGGTTGCTGCGCAAAGAACGAAAGTTGTCTCAACAAGACCTGGCCAAGCAGTACGGCATGAGCCGTTCCACGATTTCGGGTATCGAGAACAACACCATTTCCGAAATTGGCCTGCGCAAGGTTGAAGCGATCCTCAATGGCTTCGGGTACGAACTGACGGCCGTGCCGCGGCGGTCGACGCGTCCTACACTGGACACCCTCAAAAAGGTGAACTTCCATGGGTGAGCAGCAGGCAAAGGACAGGCTGCACATCAGTGTTTCCGGCACAACGGTCGGAACCCTGGGCCGTGGTCAGTCTCGCATTGATTCAGTGTTTGCCTACGCCGAAGACGCGCTGGAAGAAAACGCGGTCTCGTTGACCATGCCCGCTCGCCTCGAGAGCTACACGTGGGAGCGAGGTGTACCGCCGGTTTTTGAAATGAATCTACCGGAAGGTTCTCTGCGCGATGAATTGACTCGTCGCTTCAGCAAAGCGATTCGAGGGTTTGACGATTTCGCGATGCTGGCGATCGTTGGCCCGCACCAGCTTGGGCGAGTGGGGATTAAAAACGCGCAAGAGGCAAGTGACCGGCTACCTGAAACCAGTCTCGCCGATCTGCTGGTTCATGACGGTGCGCAAGGTTTGTTCGAAGATTTGCTGCACACCTATGGCCAGTATTCGGGCGTTTCCGGTGTGCAGCCGAAGGTGCTTATCCGTGACAGTGCAACCACTGTCGACCGATTGACCCATCGAGGGGCAACGCATCTGGTCAAATCGTTTCGGCCAGAGGAGTACCCAGAGCTCGCTGCCAACGAATACTTCTGCATGAGGGCTGCACTGCATTCGGGTCTTGAAGTGCCGGTTTTCGAACTGAGCGATCACGGTAAGTTTCTGGTCGTCGAACGTTTCGATCTGAATGAAAGAGGTTATCTGGGCTTTGAGGATTTCTGCGTGCTCAATGCCTGGCCTTCGAAGGCTAAATACGATGGTTCGTACGAAGGTGCTGCGAGGCAGATCAAGGAGTTTGTCTCCCCGCCATTGCTCAATGACGCCCTGGAGTCTTTTTTCAAAATAGTGGCGTTGTCGTCCGCTCTGAAGAATGGCGATGCTCACCTCAAGAACTTCGGTGTGCTGTACGAACATTGCGGGGCTGATGCGCAAATCAGACTGGCTCCGGCCTATGACATCGTCACGACTTCGGTCTACATCAAGGCAGACAGTATGGCGTTGCTGTTAGGCGGTTCAAAGGCGTGGCCCAAATACAAAATGTTGATGCGTTTTGGTCGGTCGGCTTGCAACCTGACCGAGGGACGGTGCAATGAACTGCTGCAGCAAGTCGCTCATGGAATTGATGTCGCGAAGGCGGAAATGGTTGATTACATCAGGGGAAATGGCGCCTTTGCCATGGTTGGCGAAGCGATGATCGAGCAGTGGGAATCAGGTGTAGTCCGCAGCTTGGTCAAAAGCTGATCACCGCAACCCATCCCGAAACTGCCCCGGTGTCATCCCGGTCCAGCGCTTGAATGCGCGGCTGAAGCTGCTCGTGTCGGCAAATCCCAGCAGATAGCTGATCTCGCTCAATGAGCATTGCGGGTCGCGCAGATGCAGCAGCGCCAGGTTCTCGCGACTCTCGTTGAGCAGCGTATCGAACCGACAACCCTCGTCCGCCAGATGCCGTTGCAGGCTGCGCAAACTCAGGTGCAAAGCCTGGGCGATGTGTTCGGCGCTGGGCTCGCCTTCCGGCAATTGCTCCTCGATGGCGTCGCGAACCTTGCGTTCCCAGGTCAGGGGTTTGAGTTGCGCGAGGGTGCGTTTGAGCACCGTTTCGTTGTGCTCGGCCAGTTCCGGGTTGGCGTCGTCCAGGTGGCTGTCGAAATCCAGCAGAGCGAACTCCAATCGATCTTCATCGGCGGCGAAGTACACCGGCGAGCGGAAGACTTTGTGCCATTGATGCGGGTCCGCCGGCTCCGGGCGACGCAGGTACACCGCCAACGGGGCGTAATCGCGGCCCAGGCGATTGCGGCAGGTGCGTACATAAATCGCCGTGAAGGCGTCGATGGCTTCGAAGGCCGGAGCCGGATTACCTGGCGGGATTTTCAGGCGGAAGCGGTAGCGGTCCTCGGTGCGAGTCAGTTCCAGGTCCAGGGCATCGCTGACCACCTGGTGATAACGCACGATGCGCTCGAACACTTCTCGCAGGCTGCCGCTGGCCACCAGCGCATAGCCGAGTGCGTGAAACGTGGTGGGGCTGACGAAGCGCGATACCCGCAAACCAATCGCCGGGTCGCCGCTGACCTGCACTGCGATTTCCCACAGCCGCGTGGTGCCCGACAACGGGTAACGGGCGTTCGGGTCGTCCATCAGTTGCGGGTCGAGCCCCGCCTGTTGGCACAGGGCGGTGCTGTCGAGGCCCAACGCATCGAGTTGCTTGCGCAGGGCGCGGGTCCAGCTGGCGAGGGAGGTCGGTTCAGTCATGCTGATTGGCGCTTCCGGTCAACAGGTTGGCGTCCACGGCTACCGCTTTGCGAGGGTTCACAAGGCAGGATGCGAACATCAATAACCAGAGGATGGAAGCATGGACGGTACTTCTGCAAGTCCCCAGCGACTGAATGCAGCGCAGCGATCAGCGCATATTCGCCAAGTGGTGCTGGCCAAGGGGTTCGAACTGCGTCAGCGCTACCCGATTCTCAATCATCAGGACGCTATCGGCGCGACTATTCTGACGTTAGCCCTGGCCGGCATGATCGGCTCGGCGACGCTCTACATGACCGGGCAGATGGCGTGGTGGGCGTGCCTGTTGCTCAACGCGTTTTTTGCGTCGCTGACTCACGAGCTGGAACACGACCTGATTCATAGCATGTACTTTCGCAAACAGCGCGTACCGCACAACCTGATGATGGGCCTGGTGTGGCTGGCGCGGCCGAGCACGATCAATCCGTGGATTCGCCGGCATCTGCACCTCAATCACCATAAGGTCTCCGGCACCGAAGCCGACATGGAAGAACGGGCGATCACCAACGGCGAACCCTGGGGGTTTGCGCGGCTGTTGATGGTTGGCGACAACGTGATGTCGGCCTTCATCCGTATGCTGCGGGCCAGGACCTGGGCGCATAAATTCAGCATCATCAAACGCTTTCTGAAGGTTTACGCACCGCTGGCGTTGGCGCATTGGGGAGCCTGGTACGTGTTCCTCGGTTTTCACACCGCCAACGGCATTGCGCATCTGCTCGGGGCGCCCATCGAATGGTCGGCGACTACTTTGGCGGTGATGCAGGTGATCGACATTGCGGCCGTGGTGATCATCGGCCCGAATGTGTTGCGTACCTTTTGCCTGCATTTCGTCAGCTCGAACATGCACTACTACGGTGACGTGGAGCCGGGCAATGTCATCCAGCAGACCCAGGTGCTGAACCCTTGGTGGATGTGGCCGTTGCAGGCGTTCTGCTTCAACTTCGGCAGCAGCCACGGGATTCATCATTTTGTGGTGAAGGAACCGTTTTACATCCGTCAGATGACGGTGCCGGTGGCGCATGAAGTGATGCGTGAGATGGGTGTGCGGTTCAATGATTTCGGGACGTTTGGGCGGGCGAACCGATTTGTACGCAAGCAAGCAGCAGAGGCACAGGAGGTGCGTGCCGCTCAGGCTTGATCGATGTGTCCGGAAACTCAAAACGGCAAAGGCGTCCGTCATCAATCTGACCCAAAAGGGCGATAGGTTATGACGCAAGCAGGGTTGTTTGGTGCTGATGGGTATATGTGTTTTGGATCTAACAAAGGAATTAAATATTCCTTTATCGGATAAGCCTTTCGGGCCAATCATCGCGCTATCAAATGTTGAGTTTCCGGGGCCGTCTCCTTGGCAGGGTGCGGTCCTTTTTTTTGCCCTCAGTAAAGTGATCGTTCCCACGCTCCTGCGTGGGAATGCAACCCGGGACGCTCTGCGTCCCATCAAGAGCCGAACGCGGAGCGTCCGTTGAGGCATTCCCACGCGGAGCATGGGAACGATCAGTGGAGAGTTAATATTCCATATGGATCTTAATAAATAGCTTCTTATTCCTTAACGAAAATAACTCGCCTCCCTATACTCGCTCAGGAACAGACACGCAGCAGGAGAGTTCCCCCATGCGCAACGAATCAATTCGCTACCTGATTGTGCCGGGCTGGCAAGGATCGCCAGAAGATCATTGGCAAAGCCATTGGCAGAACAGCCTGCCGAACAGCGCGCGGGTGGAACAGGCCAATTGGCTGACACCGCGCCGTGAAGACTGGGTCGCGGCATTGGCTGAGGCGATTGCCGCCGACAGCACGCCGGTAATCCTGATCGCCCATAGCCTGGGTTGCATCACTGTCGCGCATTGGGCGGCCACGGCGCCCGCGCAGTTTTTGCGTCAGGTACGCGGCGCCTTGCTGGTCGCCCCGGCGGACGTCGAGCGTCCGGCCTGCGCACCGGCTCTGCGCAATTTCGCACCGATTCCAACCCACCTTCTGCCATTCCCGAGCCAGGTTGTCAGCTCCGACAACGACAGCGCCGTCAGCGCGCCGCGTGCGATGGAACTGGCGCGCAACTGGGGTGCCGAAGCGGGGATTTTGTCGGGTGCCGGGCACATCAACGTGAAGTCCGGTCACCAACGCTGGGAGCAGGGTTTTGCTTATCTCTACCGCCTGCAAAACCGAATGGAACACCACGCCCTGCGCCGCGCTTGAACCTTTTCTTTTTTGCTTTTGTTTTTTAAACAACGCCCCCGTCTCCCGGCGGTTTTGGGCGGGAGTCTGCCATGAGTTTTGAAGCCTTCGGTCAGCCGCTGCTGACCTTCCCCGATGCAGAAAAAAGCCCCCTGAGCATTCGTGCCAAGGCGCTGGTGTTTGTCGATCCGCGTTCGCGTCAGTTACGCCAGGAGCTGGAGCTGTTGGCGCCGCGCTCGATTTCGGTGTTGATCCGTGGCGAAACCGGCAGCGGCAAGGAGTTGCTTGCGCGGCACATCCATCGTGCGAGTGATCGTGGTGGCTTGTTTGTTTCGGTCAACTGCGGCGCGATCAGCCCGACTTACGCCGATGCGGAATTGTTCGGGTATGCCGCTGGCAGTTACAGCGGTTCGGCCAGCAGCCGCGCCGGCTGGTTCGGTTCTGCCAATGGCGGGACGCTCTATCTGGATGAGATCGGCGACTTGCCCCTACCGATCCAGACAAAATTGCTCGCGGCGCTGGAAAACCACGAAGTCACCCGTGTCGGCGCTCACCAACCAAGCCCGGTGGACGTGCGTCTGGTCGCCGCGACCAGCATCGACCTGGCCCAAGCGGTGGCCGCCGGCAAATTTCATGAGCGGCTCTACCACTACCTCAGCGAGGGCCAGCTCGAACTGCCGGCCTTGCGGGAACGGGTGGGGGATATTCTTTCGCTGTCCGAATATTTCCTCGGCATCTATAGCCAGCGTCTGGGCCTGCCGGTGCCGCTGATCAGCGAAGCCGCGCAGCATTTGTTAGAGCAACACAGTTGGCCGGGTAATACCCGGGAGTTGGAAAACGTCATTCACTTTGCGTTGCTGGTCAGCACCGGCGATGAGATTTTGCCGGAGCATTTGAATTTGCCTGAGGCGCCGGCGTCATTGGTACAGATTGAGCAACAAGCGGCTCAGCTGATTAAAAACGGCACGGCCTCAGAGCGATCTGCACTCAAGCATTTGCTTGAAAGCCTGACGCAGACTCTGTAGCAGCTGCCGAAGGCTGCGTCCGACGCGAAGCGGTCGCACCCAAACAACGCGGTCCTCAAAAGAAACCCGTTAAGCCATTTTGCGGCTGCTGCGCAGCCGAACGCAGCCTTCGGCAGCTGCTACAAAGCTATCGGCAGCTGTATGAACAAAATGGAATATGAAAGTGAATAAAAGATATTGTTCGGGAATAAAAAATCCCGGTATTGTCCGCGTCACGCCAGCGATAGCACTTCACTGGCACCTGTACTAAACAAGCTATCGTCGATGACGACCGTGATTTTCGATAAGGACACTGCATGAAAAAGGTTCTGTTGTTCACCGCATTGGCGGCTGCCCTGACCGCGGGCCTGGCCCAGGCTGGCGAGAAACTGGTGGTGGCGGCGACCCCGGTTCCACACGCCGAGATTCTAGAGCTGATCAAGCCAACCCTCGCCAAAGAAGGCGTGGACCTGGAAATCAAAGTCTTCACCGACTACGTTCAGCCGAACGTACAGGTCGACCAGAAGCGTCTGGACGCCAACTACTTCCAGACCTTGCCGTACCTGAAAAGCTTCAACGAAGGCAAAGGCACTAACCTGGTGACCGTGATCGGCGTTCACGTCGAACCCTTCGGCGGCTACTCGAAGAAAGTCAAAACCCTGGCTGAGCTGAAAGACGGCGCAACCATCGCAATCCCGAACGAAGGCAGCAACAGCGGCCGTGCTCTGATCCTGCTGCAGAAGGCTGGCCTGATCGAGTTGAAAGACCCGAAAAACGCTCTGGCCACCCCGAAAGACATCGCCAAGAACCCGCACAATTTCAAGTTCAAGGAACTGGAGTCGGCCATGCTGCCGCGTGTTCTGGACCAGGTCGATCTGGACATGATCAATACCAACTACGCGCTGGAAGCAGGTCTGAACCCGGCTAAAGACGCGCTGATAATCGAAGGCGCAGATTCGCCTTACGTGAACTTCCTGGTGGCTCGTCCGGACAACAAGGACAGCGTAGCCATCCAGAAACTGGCCAAGGCGTTGACCAGTCCTGAAGTGAAAGCATTCATCGAGAAGAAGTACAGCGGCGCGGTATTGCCGGCGTTCTGATTCGCGAGGCAAACCCCTTCAAGGTTTCAAACGCCGACGGCTGATACAGCGTCGGCGTGATCGTTCCCACGCAGAGCATGGGAACATCGTCTTAGGCCTCCCGCGCCTTCAACGCCCTGCGCAACGCCATCAACAACTTCACGATGTCCTGCGGATCCAGCCGCTGTGGCACTTTCACGTCAGCCATTTTCTCTTCCTTGTGATGGTTCGGCCAGGGAGTCTGACCAAAAGCTGTGCATCCTTGGAGGGGGACTCTGAAAAAAAGACCCTTCCTACAGCGCAAAGAAAAATAGTCGTCTTCCGTTGCCCCGGCAAATGCGCAGGACAGTTTTTTGGCCGAGACAACCCGGTCAACTGTGGAAGCGTGTCAGACGCTGATCATGATCGTTCCCACGCTCCGCGTGGGAATGCCTCTAGGGACGCTCCGCGTCCAGTGACGCGGAGCGTCACGGGCTGCATTACCACGCAGAGCGTGGGAACGATCTGCGTACCTCAGTCCGCCCAATACCACACCGGCTCATCCAGCATCCGCTGCCCGACAATCCCGGTCTGGCCCAGGTTCTTCTCCAGCACAATGCAATTGCATTCCGGGTCCTCCTGCAACGCCGAAATCAACCGCCGTGCATGAGAAACCACCCACACCTGACACTGCTCGGACGCGCGAATAATCAACCGCGCCAACGCTGGCAACAGGTCGGGATGCAAACTGGTCTCCGGCTCGTTCAGCACCATCAGCGTCGGCGGCCGAGGCGTCAGCAGCGCCGCCACCAGCAGCAAATAGCGGAGAGTCCCGTCCGACAACTCGGCCGCGGACAAGGGCCTCAACAAGCCTTCCTGATAAAACTCGATGGCAAAGCGTCCACCCTGAAGCGTCGCGATGTTCAATCGCGCGCCAGGGAAGGCGTCACTGACGGCAGCCTGCAAGGCTTCGGGATCGCCGATTTCGCGGATTGTCTGCAACGCAGCCGCCAGATCTCGACCGTCGTGATGCAGCACCGGTGTGCGGGTGCCCAATTGCGGTTGACGCACCGGCGCGTCGGCGTCGCTGCGAAAGTGATCATAGAATCGCCAGCGGCGGATGAATTCACGCAACTGCATGACTTCCGGCGACGTGCGAAAGCTGCCGACCTGATCGAACAGGCTGTCGAAATTCGGCGTGTGTTGGGCCAGCACCTCCCAGCCGCGACCGGTCCGGGCTCGGATCATTGGGCCGTTGCGATCCACCAGCAGGCTGGCCGGGCGGTAAAACGGGCCGGACCAGATGCATTCCTTCTTGATTTCCGGGTCCAGAGAAAACGCGGAAAGGCTCGGCTCCGGCAGACCCAGCGCGATCGAGTAGCTGAAATCTTCCCCGGCAAACCCCAGGCGCAGGCGTTTGGCGCCGTGCCGTACGCTCGCCTCGATCGGAACGTCGCCATTACGCATCCGTCGGCTGATGTTTTCCGGGCCGGCCCAGAATGTCGAATCCAGCCCACCCTCGCGGGCCAACGCATTGACCACGCCGCCCTGAGCGGTTTCCGCCAGCAGGCGCAACGCGCGGTAGAGGTTGGATTTGCCGCTGCCATTCGGACCGGTGATCAGGTTCAACCGACCCAGAGGAATCACCAATTTATTGATCGAGCGGTAATTGGCCACCGCTAGGGTTTTGAGCATGGGAAGCTTCCTGCTGCGTGGTGCGCGATTCTGCCTTATTGTCGACGTCATCGTGCGCCAGGCTTTATTTCAAACCGTGAGGCGCACCCTTGGAACCCTGTTCTAAGCTCACAGTCGTATCGCCATCTGCACGTTCGTACAACGCAAAGGAGTCTGCATAGTGGGTCCCGGATTGAAAACAGTGGTTGGCCTGAGCCTCCTTGTTCTGCTGAGCGCCTGTGGCGATGAAAAACCGGTCGAAAAGGACCGTCCGCGGGTATTCGTTCAAGAAGTAAAACCTGCGGATTACGCAGCGACAGTGACCCTGACCGGTGATGTTCAGGCGCGGGTCCAGACCGATCTGTCGTTCCGCGTGGGCGGCAAGATCATCCAGCGTACAGTCGATGTCGGTGACCGGGTTTCGGCCAAACAGGTTCTGGCCAGGCTCGATCCCAAGGACCTGCAAACCAGCGTCGACTCGGCCCAGGCGCAAGTTGTTGCCGAGCAGGCCCGAGTCAAACAGACCGCCGCCGCCTTCGTTCGCCAGCAAAAACTCCTGCCCAAGGGCTATACCAGCCAAAGTGAATACGATTCCGCCCAAGCCGCCTTGCGCAGCAGCCAAAGCGCCTTGACGGCGGCCCAGGCGCAACTGGCCAACGCCCGGGAACAACTGGGCTACACCGCGTTGGTCGCCGACGCGCCGGGGGTGATTACCGCGCGGCAGGCCGAAGTCGGCCAAGTGGTGCAGGCCACCGTGCCGATTTTCAGCCTGGCCAGGGACGGTGAGCGCGACGCCGTGTTCAACGTCTACGAATCGCTGCTGACAGAGCCACCAGAGGGGAAAACGGTGGTCGTCAGCCTGATCGACAAACCTGAGGTGAAAACCACCGGCACTGTTCGGGAAATCACCCCGGCCGTCTCTGCGCAGACTGGCACGGTGCAGGTCAAAGTCACGCTCAAAGGACTACCGGAAGGCATGCAGCTCGGTTCGGTGGTGAGTGCCACGGCCCAGACGCCAGGCAAGTCGGCGGTCGAACTGCCCTGGTCGGCACTGACCAAAAATCTCAGCGAGCCGGCGGTGTGGCTGGTGGACGGCGAGGGCAAGGCACAGCTGCACAACGTCACGGTCGGCCGCTACTTGACGGGCAAAGTGATCATCAGCGCCGGCCTGAAGGGCGGTGAAAAAGTGGTCATTGCCGGCGGCCAGTTGCTGCACCCTGGCGTGAAGGTGGAAATCGCCGAAGACACCTCTAAGGATTTAGCCGCAGGAGCCCAGCCATGAAGCGTCTGTTACTGGTATGCGCCGGTGTGATGCTGGTGGCCTGCTCGGAAAAGGAATCGCCGCCGGAGCCTGTGCGTCCGGTGCTGTCCATCAAGGTCCAGTCTCTGGACGAAGAAAGCCTGGGCCGCTTCGCCGGCAGCATCCAGGCCCGGTATGAAAGCAATGTCGGCTTCCGGGTGTCAGGGCGTATCGCCAGCCGTCATGTGGATGTCGGTGCCGAAGTCGATCAGGGGGCGTTACTCGCAACCCTCGACCCCACCGATCAGCAGAACCAGTTGCGCTCCGCCCAGGGTGATCTGGCCAATGTCCAGGCGCAACTCATCAACGCCCAGGCCAACGCCCGGCGTCAGCAAGAGTTGTTCGATCGCGGCGTAGGCGCCCAGGCGCAACTCGACATCGCACAGACCGACCTCAAAACCACCCAGGCCTCCCTCGATCAAGCGAAGGCTGCGGTCGATCAGGCCAAGGACCAGCTCAACTACGTCGAACTGCGCGCCGATCACCAAGCCATCGTCACCGCGTGGAACGCCGAAGCCGGGCAAGTCGTCAGCGCCGGCCAGCAAGTGGTGACCCTGGCGCAGCCGAACATCAAGGAAGCGGTGATCGACTTGCCGGACACCCTGGTCGACCAGTTGCCGAATGACGTGGTGTTTCAGGTGGCCGCCCAACTTGACCCGAGCATCACCAGCACCGCGATCATTCGCGAAATCGAACCCCAGGCGCAAAGCGCGACTCGCACCCGTCGCGCCCGCCTGACATTGACCGACACCCCACCGGGTTTTCGCCTGGGCACAGCCATCAGCGTGACCCTCAGCTCCGCGATCAAACCGCGTATCGAACTGCCCCTGACCGCGCTCCAGGAAGTCGATGGAAAACCGCGGATCTGGGTCGTCGACCCGCAGACCCAAACTGTTTCCCCGCGAGACGTCAGCCTGATCAGCCGCACTGGCTCAACGATGGTGCTGGCCAACGGCGTGAAGTCCGGCGAGCGAGTGGTCAGTGCCGGCGTGAACAGCCTGAAACCGGGGCAGAAAGTAAAAATCGATGAGGACAGCCCGCAATGAAAGGGAGTTTCAACTTATCCGAATGGGCCCTCAAGCATCAGTCGTTTGTCTGGTATTTGATGTTCGTCGCGCTGCTGATGGGCGTGTTCTCGTACCTGAACCTCGGACGCGAGGAAGACCCGTCATTCACCATCAAAACCATGGTGATCCAGACTCGCTGGCCGGGCGCGACCCAGGAAGAAACCCTCAAGCAGGTCACTGACCGGATCGAGAAAAAACTCGAAGAGCTCGACTCGCTCGACTACGTGAAAAGCTACACCCGCCCCGGCGAGTCGACGGTCTTCGTTAATTTGCGTGATACCACCAGCGCCAAGGACATCCCGGAAATCTGGTACCAGGTGCGCAAGAAGATCAATGACATTCGCGGTGACTTCCCCCAAGGCCTGCAAGGGCCGGGATTCAACGATGAATTCGGTGACGTGTTCGGCTCGGTGTACGCCTTTACCGCCGACGGCTTGTCGATGCGCCAATTGCGCGATTACGTCGAGCAGGTCCGCGCCGAGATCCGCGAAGTACCGGGGCTGGGCAAGGTCGAGATGGTCGGCGAGCAGGATGAAGTCCTCTATCTGAACTTCTCCACCCGCAAACTGGCGGCTTTGGGTATCGATCAGCGTCAGGTGGTGCAGAGCCTGCAATCGCAAAACGCGGTGACCCCGGCGGGTGTGATCGAGGCCGGTCCCGAGCGGATTTCCGTGCGCACGACCGGGCAGTTCGCCTCCGAGAAAGACCTGGAAAACGTCAACCTGCGGCTCAACGATCGTTTCTACCGCTTGGCCGACATCGCCGAGATCAGCCGTGGTTACGTCGATCCGTCAACGCCGGAATTCCGCTTCAACGGCCACCCTGCCATCGGCCTCGCCATTGCGATGAAGAAGGGCGGCAACATCCAGGTGTTCGGCAGCGCGCTGCACCAGCGCATGAACGACCTGACCGCCGACCTGCCGGTGGGCGTCGGCGTGCACAACGTTTCCGACCAGGCCGAAGTGGTGGAAAAAGCCGTCGGCGGCTTTACCAGCGCGTTGTTCGAAGCGGTGGTGATCGTGCTGATCGTCAGCTTCATCAGCCTCGGCGTCCGCGCCGGGCTGGTGGTGGCGTGCTCGATTCCGCTGGTGCTGGCGATGGTCTTCGTCTTCATGGAGTACAGCGGCATCACCATGCAGCGGATTTCCCTCGGCGCGTTGATCATCGCCCTCGGCCTGCTGGTGGATGACGCGATGATCACCGTCGAGATGATGGTCACGCGCCTGGAAATGGGCGATACCAAGGAGCAGGCCGCTACGTTCGCCTACACCTCGACCGCGTTCCCGATGCTCACCGGTACGTTGGTGACGGTGGCCGGTTTCGTGCCCATCGGCTTGAACGCCAGCTCGGCCGGCGAGTACACCTTCACCCTGTTCGCGGTGATCGCGGTGGCCATGATCGTGTCGTGGGTTGTCGCGGTGCTGTTCGCCCCGGTGATCGGCGTGCACATCCTCAGCGCCAATGTGAAACCTCACGACGCGGAACCGGGGCGCATCGGTCGGGCGTTCAATTACGGCATGCTCTGGGCCATGCGCAATCGTTGGTGGGCGATCGGCATCACCGTTGCACTGTTTGTGGCGTCGGTGTTTTCCATGCAGTTCGTGCAGAACCAGTTCTTCCCGTCCTCGGATCGCCCGGAAATCCTCGTCGACCTGAACCTGCCGCAAAACGCCTCGATTGCCGAAACCCGCAAGGCTGTGGACAAACTCGAAGCGACGCTCAAGGACGACCCGGACATCGTGCGCTGGAGCACCTACATCGGCGAAGGTGCGATCCGTTTTTACCTGCCCCTTGACCAGCAATTGCAGAACCCGTACTACGCGCAATTGGTGATCGTCAGCAAAGGGCTGGAATCGCGTAACGCGCTGAGCCAACGCTTGCGCGAGCGCCTGCGCAAGGATTTTGTCGGTGTCGGCAGCTACGTCCAGGCGCTGGAAATGGGCCCGCCGGTAGGTCGGCCGATTCAGTACCGGGTCAGCGGCAAGGACATCGATCAGGTGCGCAAACACGCCATCGCCCTGGCCACCGAGCTGGATAAAAACACCCACATCGGCGAGATCATTTACGACTGGAACGAACCGGGCAAAGTCCTGCGCATCGACATCGCGCAGGACAAGGCGCGGCAATTGGGGCTGTCGTCGGAAGACGTGGCCAACCTGATGAACAGCATTGTGGTCGGTGCGCCGGTGACTCAGGTCGATGACGATATCTACCTGATCAACGTGGTGGGGCGTGCGGTAGACGCCGAGCGCGGCACTCCGGAAACCCTGCAGAACCTGCAGATCGTCACGCCGGGCGGCACGTCGATTCCGCTGCTGGCGTTCGCTTCCGTGCGTTATGAACTCGAGCAGCCGCTGGTCTGGCGCCGCGACCGCAAACCGACCATCACCATCAAGGCGGCGGTGCGCGACGAAATTCAGCCGACCGACCTGGTGAAACAACTCCAACCCGACATCGATAAATTCGCCGCCAGTTTGCCGGTGGGCTACAAGGTCGCCACGGGCGGCACCGTCGAGGAAAGCGCCAAGGCCCAGGGCCCGATTGCCAAGGTCGTGCCGTTGATGCTGTTTTTGATGGCGACCTTCCTGATGATCCAGTTGCACAGCGTGCAGAAGTTGTTCCTGGTGGCCAGCGTCGCACCACTCGGCTTGATTGGCGTGGTGCTGGCGCTGATCCCGACGGGCACGCCGATGGGCTTTGTGGCGATCCTGGGGATTCTGGCGCTGATCGGCATCATCATCCGCAACTCGGTGATTCTGGTGACGCAGATCGAAGCCCTGGAGAAGGAAGGCCATGCACCGTGGGATGCGGTGGTGCAAGCCACGGAGCATCGTCGCCGGCCGATTCTATTGACGGCAGCGGCGGCGAGCCTGGGGATGATTCCGATCGCCCGGGAAGTGTTCTGGGGGCCGATGGCCTACGCGATGATTGGCGGGATTGTTATTGCGACGCTGCTGACATTGCTGTTTTTGCCGGCGCTGTATGTGGCCTGGTACAAAATCCGCGAACCGAAAAAGCAAGCGCAGTAATTGGTGGGTTGATCGTTCCCGAGTGACGTTTGGGAACGGTCCTACTTACATGGCCGGTGCGTTGCTGTACGGTCCCTTTCCTGATGGAGGAGGGATTTCGATGTCACCGATGACTCATTGTCTGCGCTATGTGCTGTTGCTCGGCGCTCTGTTGTGTTCACCCCCGACGCTGGCTGGCAATGTGCTGGAAAATTCGCAGTGGCGCGTCGAACTCGATCCCGCCACGCTGGCGATCCTTGTCACTCCCGCACAACATTTGCCAGTGCAAGCCTCGTCGGGCGTTACCGGGTATAAGGTCAGCAACCTCAAGCAAAGCGCCAATCGCATGGACTGGCAGTGGGATGGCGGCGCCTGGACGCTCAGTGCCGCCCTCGATCAGCGTGACCTGTCCCTGTCCATCACGGCCCGTGATCCCGGTGAACTGAGCTTTCTGAAACAGCCTGGCAGTTCCATGGGAAAAGGGCTGATCTGGCCGCTGGCCGAGGGGCGTTACGTGCCTGCCGGTGATCCGCTGTGGCAAACCTTTCTGCTCGATCAGGGGGCGTTCAATACCACCCAAGACCTGAGTCTGCCGCTGTGGGGCGTTGATCACGGTGGCTTCACGCTGAACTGGCTGATGACCAACCCTTACAACAATCGCCTGATCTTCAGCGCCGAAAACAACAACACCCTTGCTCTGACTGTTCATCATCAATTCACCTCCCTCGAGCCCAATGCACCGCTGACTTTCAAGCTGTCGTTGGGTGATGTCGATCTGTTGGCGGGTGCCAGGCGCTATCGGAAATGGTTGATCGACAGCGGGCAATACGAAACCTTGAGCGACAAACTGCTGAAGACTCCCGAAGCCAAAAAGCTCCTGGGCGCCAGTCATGCTTATCTGTGGGGTAATGACCTGCTCGGACCGGAGGATGTTCGAAGCTGGCCAGCCTTGCTGAAAAGGTTGCGCGGTAATGGGCTGCTGGCCAGCGAGTTACGTTCCAGTTTTGACACTGAAAGCTCGCAGTTACTGGCCCGGGCTGAGCCACCGCTTGATCGTTACCAGCAAGCCACGTTGCTACGCAGCCTCAATGCTGCACTCAACAAGAAGGCACGCAGCGGCTGGCAGTCTGTGGTCGAACCGGACATGCAAAAACTGGCTGACGGCTACGGCGTGTTACGTGCTGAGCTGGCAGTGGCGTTTTCCGATGCTTTGACGGCAACCCCGGAACGCTGGGGCAATACCTTGTCACCCACCACAATCGAACAACTGAAAGCTGCAGGCCTGACGCGATTATGGCTTGGCCTTGGCGAGGGTTGGGAAGGGGGGCTCTGGCATCCTGAAACGGTGCGCCAAGGCGTTGCCGCAGGTTATCTGGTGGCGCCTTATGATTCCTATGAAACGGCGCTGACCATCACTGAAAACCCGGACTGGACCACCGCGCATCTGGGCTCCAGAGCCAACCAGGAATGTGCGGTCGTGCTGGAAACCGGGACGTTCAAAAGCGGGTTTCAGCAATCGGGGCATTACACCGATCCGCGTTGTGTTCGGCCATTGCTTGAAGCGCGCATCAGGGCTGTGCTTGGCAAGGCCGGATTCAATAGCTGGTTTCTGGACGCCTACGCCACTGGCATGCTGTTCGACAGCTACCGTGTGGGAGCGACCATGACTCAGGTGCAAAATGCCGAAGGCAACATCGATGCTTCGCGTTGGGTCAACGAGACATTGAAGCTACCGACCGGCTCCGAGGATGGCAACGCCACCACGGCCCAAGGTGTGTTGTTTGCCCATGGGATGCAGACACCGGTGATCGGCTGGGGGGATTCGGATATGAGCAAGAATCCGAAGTCGCCCTATTACCTGGGCCGCTGGTTTCCTGATGAACAGCCGCAGGTTTTCTTCAAGCCCGTGCCGCTCAAGGAACCCTATCGCACGGTTCACTTTGCGCCGCAAACGCGCTTGCCGCTTTATCAGGCGGTGTTCCATGGCTCGGTGATCACCACCCATCATTGGTTGTTCGACAGCCTTAAGTTGAGCAATGTGCGCGCCGATAATGAGCTGACGCAATTGCTCTACAACGTGCCGCCGCTGTATCACCTGAGTGCGGCGACGCTGAAGCAGCGGTTACCGGTGATTGCGCGTCAGGATGTGTTCTTCCGCCCGCTGCATGAGCGTCTGGCGACTCAGGCAATGACAGGTTTCCGTTGGCTGACTGAAGACCGTCAGGTACAGCAGACAACGTTCGCCGATGGCACCAGGCTGGTGGCGAACTTTGATGTACGCGAACGTGAGATGGATGGGCGACCGCTGGCCGATCGAAGCATTACCGCGTTTGACGCGAGCGGGGGAGTGACGACCTATCAAGTCGCTGTGCAACGTTAGAAAACCGTCGCGAACCTGATCGCGATTTGCGTCCTGACAGGCTACGCCGGTTTACGCCAGACACTCGCCAGCCAAGGCTGCTGCTCCCGCGGCAGCCCTGCCGGCCGGTAGTAATGCTCCAGCTCCACAAACCCCGCCGCCGTCAGCAATTGCTGCCACGTCTCAAGATCGTGGTACGCCCCATAACGCGGCCCGTTCCAGCCTTCCTGATTCTCGCCACGCGGGTTGGAACTGAACAGCACGCCACCCGGCTTCAAGGCCCCGCGCAACTCCTTCAATACCCGAGGCAGTTCCTGGCGCGGAATATGAAACAGCACCGCATTGGCGAAGATCCCGTCAAAACGTTCGGCCGGTAAATCCAGCTTCAGGAAATCCTGCTGCCAGACTTCACAACCGCTGTCCTGTCGGGCCATCTGCGCAAACTTCTCCGAACCATCAAGCCCTACGGCGGTGTGGCCCATGCGCGTGAAGGTTTGCAAATCACGACCCGGCCCGCAGCCAAAATCGAGGATGTCGAACGGCGCCTCACCCTGAATATGCCGCAACAGCGCATCGATGTTCTGGCTGACATCATGATCGCGCGTCCCTTCGCGAAAACTTTCAGCCACCGAGTTGTAATGGCCCAGGGTGGTGGAGGTGATCTGCTCGAGGTCGGTGGGGGTCTGTTTCATGGTCGGCTGCGCAGGCAATTGGGATTTGCCGAATATACGCCATCAAACCAGTGGCTGCTTCGCAGCCAATCGCGAGCAGGCTCGCTCCCACAGTTGATCGCGTCCGTCTGGACATCTCGGTCGAATGTGGGAGCGAGCCTGCTCGCGAAAGCGGTATCACTGACAACCAATAACTTCAGCCAGACTCAGCGCTTGTTGAGCCCCCGAGCCAACCGATCCCCGCCCAACTGAATCACCGCCACCAACACCACCAGCAACACAATCACCGTCAACATGATCTGGCTATCAAAGCGTTGATACCCGTATCGATAGGCGATATCGCCCAACCCACCGGCACCAATCGCCCCGGCCATGGCCGACGAGTTGATCATCGTCACCAGCGTAATCGTGAAACCGCCGACAATTCCCGGCAGCGCCTCGGGCAACAACACATGCCAAACGATATGCCCGCGTCGGCAACCCATCGCCTGCGCCGCCTCGATCAACCCGTGATCCACCTCACGCAAACTGACTTCGGCAATGCGCGCAAAGAACGGCGTGGCGGCAATGGTCAGCGGCACCACGGCGGCCCAAACGCCGTACGTGGTGCCGACGATCAACCGGGTAAACGGAATCAGCGCCACCATCAAAATCAGAAACGGAATCGAGCGGAACAGGTTCACGAACGCGCCCAACGCGCGGTTCAGCGCCGGTGCTTCATAGATTCCGCCCTTGGAACTGGTGACCAGAATCACCGCCAGCGGAATGCCCGCCAGCAGTGCGATCAATGACGACACGCCGACCATCAGGAAGGTGTCGATGAAGCCTTGCAGCAAGCGATCAAACCACATAACCCAGCACCTCCACCTGTTGTGCCCAGTTGCCGGCGCGTTGACGCAATTCCTCTGCGCTGAGAGACGAACCGGTCACCGCCAGCAGCAGTTGCCCGAGGGCATGGCCCTGAATCCGTTCCACGCCACCTTGCAGCAAGCGCACGCGACCGCCGAGGGCACTGAACAACGCGGCCAGGTCGGGCTCGTCGCTGGCGCTGCCGGTGAACTGCAAACGCAGCACAACAGCAGCGTCCGAGGACTGTGGCTGTGCCTGCAAGCGGCTTTGCAGTTCTTCCGGCAAACCGTGCTGTAACGGTGCCAGCAAGGTTTTGCTGACCTCGTGCTGCGGGTTGCCGAAGACTTCCCAGACCGGCCCTTGTTCGACGATTCGTCCGTGTTCCAGCACCACGACCCGATCACAGATATCGCGGATCACCGCCATCTCGTGGGTGATCAGCACGATGGTCAGGCCCAGGCGCTGGTTGATCTCGCGCAGCAGGCCGAGGATCGATTGCGTGGTTTCCGGGTCCAGCGCCGAAGTGGCTTCGTCGCACAGCAGAATCGCCGGGTCATGCACCAGGGCGCGGGCGATGCCGACGCGTTGTTTCTGCCCGCCGGACAGCTGCGCCGGGTAGGCCTTGTGTTTCTCTTGCAGGCCCACCAGTTCCAGCAATTGGCGGACTTTCTGCTGGCGTTTTTCCTTCGGCACCCCGGCGACTTTCAGCGGCAATTCGACGTTCTGCCAAACCGTCTTGGCCGACATCAGGTTGAAGTGCTGGAAGATCATGCCGATGCGCCGACGCAGCGCCACCAGGCGGTCTTCATCGAACTCGCCGATGTCGATCTGATCGATCAGCACGCGCCCCGTACTCGGTTGTTCCAGGCGGTTGATGGTGCGGATCAGCGACGACTTGCCGGCGCCGCTGCGGCCGATGATGCCAAACACCTCACCGCGCTGGATCGCCAGGTCGATGCCGTGCAGCGCGGCGACCGGTCCTTGCTGACCGTTGTAGGTTTTGCCCAGGCCGATGAAGCGCACATGAGCACGGTTCAGGTTCGGGTGCAGTTCCGTTTGTTCAGCGTTTTTGAGCTCTGGAATCTCCAGTCGCAGTTGCGTGGCTGCCGTCATATTCAGCTTTCCCACCCGGCTTGATAGAGCTTGCCGTGGGCTTTATCCAACGCTGCACGCACGGCCGGCGAATGCTGGTAGATGTCTACGAATTTGATCAGGCGCGGGTCGGTTTTGCTTTTCGGCTGGATCACGAACTGAATCACGTATTCCTTGTGGTCGAGGCCGTCGAACAGCAGGGCGGAGCCGGCATCGAAGGTCTTCGACAAGCGGATGTAGGCCGGGTAGCCCTGAACCAGATCGGCGTCGTCATAGGCGCGTACCAGTTGCACGGCTTCGACCTGAAGGATTTTGATCTTCTTCGGATTGGCGATGATGTCTTCTTCGGTGGCCTTGTAGCCGACACCCGGTTTTAGGGTGATCAGCCCGGCCTTGGCCAACAGTTGCAAGCCACGACCGCTGTTGATCGGGTCGTTGGCGATCGCCACGCTGGCGCCTTCCGGCAGTTCGTCGAAGCTTTTGTATTGCTTCGAGTAGAGGCCGACGTTGTTGATGATCCCCGGTGCGAACGGCACCAGGTCAAAACCGGCGGCGGCCTTGGCGTTTTCCAGGAACGGGACGTGCTGGAAGTAGTTCACGTCGATGTCGCCGGCCGCGAGGCTGACGTTGGGCGCGATCCAGTCGCTGAATTCCACCAGGTCGACTTGCAGGCCTTGTTTCCTGGCTTCTTCGACGGCGGCTTCCAGGGGAATGGCGAAGGCGGCGGTGGTGCCGACCTTCAGCGGCGCGTCGGCGGCGAAGGTGATGGAGCTGAAAAGGCCGAGGGCCAAGGCCAGTGCTTTGACTGGGTGGCTGAATAGTTTTTTGGTCATGATGATTTTCCAGTCAGTGCATTGGATTGGCGATCGTTCCCACGCTCCGCGTGGGAATGCAGCCAGTGACGCTCTGCGTCACCGCCGCAGGGACGCGGAGCGTCCCGGGAGGCATTACCACGCAGAGCGTGGGAACGATCAGTTACAGGGGTTAGTGTCGGTAATGGGATCCGGTATGTTGCTCAGGCAAATGCGCCTCTGCGTGAAACAGTTTTTCCCGCAGGCTGCCGCTGTCATAAGCGGTCTTGTACGACCCGCGCCGTTGCAACTCCGGAATCACCAGGTCGATGAAATCCACATAACTCTCCGGCGTGACGATTCGCGTCAGGTTGAAGCCATCCAGCCCGGTTTCGGCGATCCACGATTCCAGCTCATCCGCCACCTGCTGCGGCGAACCCACCACGGTGATGTAGCGACCACCGAGGGCGTGTTGCTCGAGTAATTTGCGGCGGGTCCAGTCGTTGTTTTGCAGGTTTTTGGTAGCGGACTGGATCGCGTTGCTCTTCACGTACTGGATCGGTTCGTCGATGTCGTACTCGGAAAAATCGATCCCGGTGGAAGCCGAGAAATGCGCCACGCCGGCCTCGGCACTGGCGTAGCTCAAGTACTCGGCGTGCTTGGCCCAGGCTGCCTCTTCGGTTTCGCCGACAATCACGTTCAACCCCATGAACACCTTGATGTCCTCGGGGTTGCGCCCGGCCTCGACGGCGCTGGCGCGCACCTTGTCCACTTGAACCTTGGTCGACGGTTTGTTCTGGCCGCTGATGAACACACACTCGGCATGCCGCCCGGCGAACAGCAAACCGCGATCCGAACTGCCGGCCTGGAACAGCACCGGTGTGCGCTGCGGCGAGGGTTCGCAGAGGTGATAACCCTCGACCTGATAGAACTCGCCCTTGTGCTCGACCTTGTGCACTTTCTCGGGCTGCGCGTAGATCCGCTGTTGCGGATCGTTAAGCACCGCGCCGTTTTCCCAGCTGCCTTCCCAGAGTTTGTAGAGCACTTGCAGGTATTCGTCGGCCTGGTCGTAACGACGGTCGTGTTCGACCTGTTCGCTCAGCCCCATGGCTTTGGCGGCGCTGTCGAGGTAGCCGGTGACGATGTTCCAGCCGACCCGGCCACGGCTCAGGTGATCGAGCGTGGACATGCGTCGGGCGAACAGATACGGCGGTTCGTACGTCAGGTTGGCGGTGAGGCCGAAGCCAAGGTTTTTGGTGACCGCAGCCATGGCCGAGACCAGCAGCAGCGGGTCGTTGACCGGAAGTTGGATCGACTCTTTGAGCGGGACGTCCACCGAGTTTTGGTAGACGTCGTAAACCCCGACGATGTCGGCGATGAACAAGCCGTCGAACAGGCCACGCTCTAGCAATTGCGCCAGTTCGGTCCAGTATTCGATGGTTTTGTACTGGGTTGACGTGTCCCGTGGGTGCGTCCACAGACCATGATTGATGTGCCCGATGCAGTTCATGTTGAACGCGTTAAGCAAAATCTTTTTCTTCGCCATCAGATGGTCCCCCGCAGTGGCGGGTTTTCATCGTTGAGGTAGTAGTTGCCCACCGCGTGGTACTTCCAGCGCACCGGGTCGTGCAGTGTGTGCACCCGAGCGTTGCGCCAGTGACGATCCAGGCCGTGTTCAATCAAGGTTGCCTGGCTGCCGGCCAGTTCAAACAGCGTGCTGCCAGCGGCGAGGGAAATCTCGGTGCTGATGGCGCGGGCTTCGGCGACCGCAATCGACGCGGCGGCGACGGTCTCGGCGTTGGTGTCGGCCTGGGCCTTGTCGAGGAATTCGCCGGAGCGTTCCAGCAAGGCTTCGGCGGCGTGCAGGCGAATGCTCAAGTGGCCAAAGCTCTTGATGGTCAGCGGGTCCTCGATAGCTTTTCCGTTGCCGGAATCGATCCACGGCCGGGTTTTGGTGCGCACGAAATGCAGCGCATCTTCATAGGCGGCGCGAGCAATGCCGGTGTCGATGGCGGCGTGAAGAATCTGCGCCAACGGGCCGGCGGTGGTCGGGCGCTCGAACGCACTTTGAAACGGAATCACGTCTTCGGCGGCGACGTAAACATCTTCAAACACCACCGAACCGCTGCCGGTGGTGCGCTGGCCGAAGCCGCTCCAGTCGTCGATGACCGTCAGGCCCTTGGCATGACGAGGGACGAAAGCGAGTTGCTGAACGCCGTTTTCGTCCACGACCGAGGTCGGAATGCGCTGGGCATAAATCGCGCCCGTGGCGTAAAACTTGCGGCCGTTGATGCGGTAGCCGTCGCCGTCGCGAGTCAGGCTGGTAACGCGGTCATGGGCGGTTTTGGTGCCCAGTTCCGCGAGGGCATTGCCGAAGCGTTGCCCTGCCAGCACTTCGGCGTAGAGGCGTTTTTTCTGCTCTTCGCTGCCATTCACCCGCAGCACTTCGAGCGCGTAGAAATGGTTCTGCGGGATCTGGCCGAGGGAACCGTCAGCCTGGGCGATCAGCGCGATCACCTTGGCCAGGGTGA
This sequence comes from Pseudomonas sp. ES4, assembly GCF_050586665.1. NCBI lineage: Bacteria > Pseudomonadati > Pseudomonadota > Gammaproteobacteria > Pseudomonadales > Pseudomonadaceae > Pseudomonas > Pseudomonas sp. ES4. The sequence continues at coordinate 84,177 of NZ_JBOBDO010000004.1, forward strand.
CGTTGGAAACCCCGGCGCCGCCGTATTCTTTTGGCACGCTGATGCCCCAAAGGCCCGAGCGGGAAAACACTTCCAGTTCCGGGTGTGGCAAACGGCGTTCGCGGTCGCGCAGGGCGCTGTCGCGTTTGAAATCTTCGGCCAGGTCACTGGCGACGATCAGGGCTTGCTCATCGCTGGTGATGACCGCGACGTGGTGAGAAAGGGTCATGTGTTTCTCCAGAGATCTGGTCAAAAGTGTTCTGGTCGTTAGATCCAGGAGTGGCGAGCGGGCAGCGTGCCGTTCAGGTGATAGGTGCCGACGGCGTGATATTTCCAGCGCACCGGGTCGTGCAACGTGTGCACGCGGGCGTTGCGCCAATGGCGGTCGAGGTTGAATTCGGCGAGGGTGGCGCGGCTGCCGGCCAGTTCGAAAAGCTTTTCGCTGGCCAGCAGCGAGATCTCGGTGGTCAGCACTTTGGCTTCGGCCACGGCAATCGAGGCGCGGGCGGCGGACTCGGCGGTGAGCGGCGCAGCGTTGACCTGATCGAGCACTTGCCCGGCCTTGCGCAACAACGCTTCGGCGGCGTGCAGTTCGATTTTCAGTTTGCCGATGTCGGCGATCACATAAAGGTCGTCGCTGGCCCGTTCGACCTTGGCGTCGATCCACGGCCGTGCACGGGTTTTCACGAACTCGATGGCGTCGTCGATGGCGCCCCGGGCGATGCCGGCGTCAATGGCGGCTTGAATCAGCTGCGACACGGCACCCTGAATGTTCGGGCTGTCGTTGATCTTCCAGTTATCCACCACCAGCTCGGCGTCGACCTGCACGTTGTTGAGCAAAATAGTGCCGCTGGCGGTGGTGCGTTGGCCGAAGCCCGACCAGTCATCAACGATGCGCAGCCCGGGAGTGCCGCGACGGACGAAGGCCAGAACCTGCTTGCCATCGTCGTTCAGCGCCTTGATGGCGACCCAGTGGGCGAACAGGGCGCCGGTGGAATAGAACTTCTGCCCGTTGAGGACGAAGCCGTCGCCGCTGGCGGTGATTCGCGCCTTGAGTTCAAGGGTGTTTTTGGTGCCGCGCTCAGGTCCCCCGTTACCGATCCGCCAGCCGCCGAGCACGCTTTTGAACAGCTGCTTTTTTTGCGATTCAGTGGCGCTGCCGAGTAACAGGTTGAGAATGCCGAACTGGTTTTGCGGGATCTGTCCCAGTGCCGGGTCGGCCGCGGAAATGATCGCGAAGACTTCGGCCAGCGTGACGAACGAAACCTGCGGGCCACCGTACTCACGCGGGATAGAAATGCTGCCCAGGCCGCTGCGGGTGAACTGTTCGATTTCCGACCACGGCAGCTTGCGCTGCTGGTCGCGTTTGGCTGCTTGCAGACGGGCGACTTGCGCCAGCTCATGGGCGGCCTTGATGGCTTGTGCGTCGTTACGCAAGACCTGCGCGGGCAACAACAACGGGGCGATGTCCAGATCACTCTGGACGATTGCATCTGCCAGACTGGACATCAGTGCCGCTCCTTGGCTGCACGCAATGCCCTGGCGATCTGCACTGGGGTGATTGTGTTCCGGACCATACCTACCTCACATCTCATGGAAACGCCGCGATGGTTGCGACGAACGAAAACAAGAATGTCCGGTGGTCCGGTGCATATACCCTAAGCGTGTATAAAAAATTAATAAACTAACTTTTAGGAATATGCATAGAAGGCGGTGCCACAGATTCATGTAGCAGCTGGCGAAGCCTGCGTTCGGCTGCGCAGCAGTCGTTAAAACAGGCGCCGCGGTTATTCAGGTTAATCGCGGATTCAGGATTTACGACTGCTGCGCAGCCGAACGCAGGCTTCGCCAGCTGCTACAAGGGATCTCAGTTTTTGCGGGGTTCGGCGGCCATGAGCATTTCTTTCGGCCGGGCCTTCAAGTACGGATTGGCGCAACCGATCTTCAGCCAGCGCGGCGGTGCCCAACGGGAGTTGTTGCCCGCCCGGTCGAGGATGCAATAAGTCACTTCCAGCCGCAGGTCTTCGCCGGCTTCGAGAATGATCGCCGGCGGCACCCAGACCTGAATCGGTTGACCGACATCGCAAGCCTTGAGCTTGGGCAGGTCCATGCGCACATCGCCCCAGCGCAAGGTGATTTCGTCGTCGGCGGCCATGTTCAGGTAAGGCTCGATGGTCAACGGAACACCGCGCTTGATCTGGTTCGGATTGACGCCCTGGCGGCGAATGGTCTCGGGAATGTTCACCGGCTCCAGACTCTGGTTTTCATCGCCGCACAGCGCTGACGGTTGGCCGCCGGGGCAGTCGAGTTTGATCTGCACCCGTCTGGTGGCTGAAAGGGTGGGGCCTTGCCCGATCTGCATGATCCGGTAGTGCACACGCGAGGTGCCATTGGCGATGAAGCTCTCGGGCACACGCAATTGGACCGGTTGGCCGACATCGTCAGCCGTCAGTACTCTGGAGGCCACGTAGCAGTTATCCCAGAACAGTTCGATCAGGTCGCCTTCGTCCATGCCGGAGTAGGGCGCCACATCGATCAGCAGGTGCGCCGCCGAGGTGATGTTGATGCAGGTCTTGTGAGATTGCGCCAGAGTTGGGGCCGCAAGTTCGGGTTTGTTCGAAGTGCTTGTCATGGGATTCTCCTTGAAGCCTTGCAGCGAAAGTCCGTTTCTGAAAGTTCGAAAGGCGTGAATTACCGGGCAACAAAACTGTTCACTGTGTGTGAAATTAAATAGTGAATGAGTGCGAGGTTAATTGCCTGTTGGAGACTAGATAAGAGTGCGCTTGTATAAGTGTCAATAGAGTTTGTTAGTTAAGTATTGGATCGTGTGTTATTCAGAAAGATCCTACGCAGTGGAGTTAATAAACTGCACCGCTCTGTCGAACTTGACCTTGTTCTATGGGCTTTTGGCGGCGGTGTCGACGGCGAAGCCCGGCACGGCGAGGGTGCGGGTCTTGGCTGGATTTTAAGCGAGGTTATTCTGTTGCAGGAGATATATATGTACCGCCTGCGGCTATAAGAATTTATCTATTGTTCAAAGAGGTGAACAAGCGAAGAGCCTATATCGAGGGTTTTGTTGGTGGGAGTGGTTGTCACTTCCATCCATGGAAGTTAACAAGTAGTGAGGCGATGTTTCAGTGCTGGGTGTTAGTCAGGAACTTGCTGAGAAACTGCTTCGTCCGTTCTTCTTTTGGATTGGCAAACAGGGCCTTGGCTTCGCCTTGTTCGACGATCACACCTTTGTCGAAAAACACCACGCGGTTCGCCACGTCCCGGGCAAAGCCCATTTCGTGGGTGACAATGACCATGGTGCGCCGCTCTTCGGCGAGGCTGCGGATGGTCGCCAGCACTTCACCTACCAGCTCCGGGTCGAGGGCTGAGGTCGGTTCGTCGAACAGAATCACTTCCGGCTCCATCGCCAGCGCGCGGGCAATCGCCACACGCTGTTGCTGACCACCGGAAAGGCGACGCGGGTACGCATCTTCCTTGCCCGCCAGGCCGACCCGGGCCATCAGCTTTTTACCCAGGGCAACGGCTTCGGCGTGCGGGATCTTCTTTACGATGATCGGGCCTTCGATAACGTTTTCCAGGGCAGTGCGATGAGGGAACAGGTTGAAGTTCTGGAACACGAAACCCACGTGCTGGCGCAAGCGTCGCACCAGGCCTTGCTGCTGGTTCAGCGGACGGCTGCCATCGATCTCGATGTCACCGACCTTGATCCGGCCGCTGGTGGGTTCTTCAAGAAAATTCAGGCAACGCAGGAACGTGGTTTTACCCGAGCCGCTAGGCCCGATGATCGCCACCACCTCACCTTCCTTCACTTGCAGATCGATGCCGTTGAGCACCACTTGACCCTTGAACTGCTTTGTCAGTTTTTCCACGACAATCATTGGGTCAGGACTCCAGATCGTGCCGATTGACCCGTGCTTCCAACTGGTTCTGCAGGTGCGAAAGCACCGTGGCCAGAACCCAGTAGATCAGCGCGGCGGCAAGGTACATGGTGAAAATTTCAAAGGTACGGGCGGTAATCAGCTGCGCCTGACGGAACAGTTCCGGCACCTGGATCGTGGCTGCCAGCGCGGTGTCCTTCACCAGCGAAATGAAGCTGTTGCCCAATGGTGGCAGGGCCGTGCGCATCGCTTGCGGCAGGATGGCCCGGCGCAGGGTCTGCGCGCGGGTCATGCCGATACTCGCGGCGGCTTCCCACTGGCCGCGCTCGATGGAGCTGATCGCGGCACGGAGGATTTCGCAGGCATAGGCCGCCATGTTCAGCGAGAAGCCGATCAGGGCCGCCGGCAGCGGATCAAGTTCGATGCCCAATTGCGGCAAGCCGTAATAGATCACGAACAGTTGCACCAGCAACGGCGTGCCGCGAAAGAACGACACGTAGATGCGGGCGATCCAGCTCACCAGTTTGAAGCGCGACAGGCGCATCAATGCCAGGCCGAAGCCCATCACCAGGCCGAAGAACATCCCGCCTAGGCTCAAGATCACCGTGTAGTACGCGCCCTTCAGCAGGAAAGGCGCGGAATCCAGCGCAAGTTGGAAAGCTTCTCCCATTATTGAGTGACGTCAGCGCTGAAGTATTTTTCCGACAGCTTTTTCAACGTACCGTCGGCACGCAGCTTGTCGATGGCTTTGTTCACTGCAGCAAGCAACTCAGGCTCGCCTTTGCGCAGGGCAATACCGGCTTCCTGGCGGGAGAACGCTTCGCCGGCGGCGGAAGTGTCCTTGGCCTTCCTGGCGTATTCCAGGGCGGCGAGGCGGTCGATCAGAATGGCGTCGATGCGGCCAACGCGCAGGTCCTGGAACTTGGTCGGATCATCTTCGTAGGTGCGGATGTCAGCCTTGGGCACATTCTCTTTCACCCATTGCTCGTAGTTGGTGCCCAGGCCTACGCCGACTTTCTTGCCGGCCAGATCGGCGGCGGTCTTGATGGTGTCTTTGTTTTTGGTCAGGGTCAGCGCCTGAATCCCGGAAACGGTGTACGGCGTGGAGAAGTCGTACTTCTTCTTGCGTTCTTCGGTGATGGTCACCTGGTTGATCACCGCGTCCAGACGCTTGGATTCCAACGCAGCGAGGATGCCTTCCCATTTGGTCGGCTGCAATTTGACTTTCACGCCCAGCTCTTTGGCCAGGGCTTCGGAAAACTCGACTTCGAAGCCGGCCAGTTTGCCGTCGGCGTCGACGAAACTGAACGGTGGGTAAGTGCCTTCCAGACCCACGTTGATCACGCCGGCGTCTTTGATTTTTTGCAGTTGCTCACCGGCAACCGCTTGCCCCAGCAGACCGGCGCTCAGCGCCAGGCCCAGCGAACCCACCAGCAGGTTTCGACGTAGTGCGGAAAAATTCATGACAAGCCCCTGTGTTTTCTTATGAAGACGCTTTTAGGAATGTTGGCAAAATCGGGATTTGGACGACTGCGATATCCTGCCCTAAAGCAGCGTATGCGTCTCGCTGCAAATTCGCCTGCGGCGTGACTATATGATGGCGGCTTTAGATTCGAAAATAATTAATAATAAGTTTGTTATTCACTATTGGAATATACAGTTGACGCGATCCATTGTGGCGAGGGGGCTTGTCGGAACGCCGCATCGCCCCGTTCGGCTGCGAAGCAGTCGCAATGACTGCTGACTCGGTATGACTGCCGAACACAAGGGCCGCTACGCGACCCAACGGGGGCAAGCCCCCTCGCCACAGGCTACCGCCTACAGGAAGTCTTTGTAGGCAAACAATGCCGGCGCCCCGCCGGTGTGCAGGAAGATGATCGGACCGTCATCGAAGCGCTGGCGCCCGATGCCATCGAGCAAACCCGCCATGGCCTTGCCGGTGTAAACCGGGTCCAGCAGCAAGCCTTCCTGACCCGCCACCAGCTTCACGGCGGCCAACGTCCCGGCATTCGGTTCGCCGTAGCGCGGGCCGAAATATTCGTCCCACAATTCCACCTTGAAACTCGCCGGCAGGCTCACGCCCAGCAGCTCGGCAGTGCGTTCGGCGAGGCCCTGGACTTTCGGGCGCTGGTCTTCGTCGCTGCGGGAAACCGTGACACCAATCACTGGCAAATCCGGCAGTGCTTCACTCAACGCCAGCGCCAGACCGCTATGGGTCCCGGCGCTGCCCGAAGCCAGCACCACGGCCGCGAATGTCAGCCCGGTGTCCTTGATCTGCTCGGCCAATTCCAGCCCGGCACGCACATAACCCAAAGCGCCCAATGCGTTGGAGCCACCAATCGGCACCAGATACGGCTTCTTGCCGTTGTTGCGCAGGCGATCGGCCAGGGCCTGCAATTGTTCGTCGGCATTGTCGAGGTTTTCCACCAGCTCGACCTTGGCGTCGAACAGGTCCAGCAACAGTCGATTGCCGTTACCGACATAGTTGGCGTCGTCGGTACCGAGAGGGTTTTCCAGCAGGGCCACGCAGCCCAGGCCAAGCTTGGCCGCAATGGCGGCGGTCTGGCGCACGTGGTTGGACTGAAGCGCACCAGCGGTGATCAAGGTGTCGGCGCCTTGTGCCAGTGCATCGGCCGCCAGGTATTCGAGCTTGCGCAGCTTGTTGCCGCCCATCGCCAGCGGCGTCAGGTCATCACGCTTGACGTACACATCGCGGCCCAGCCAGGCCGACAGGCGTTCGAGTTTTTCCAGGGCGGTAGGATGACCGAGCAAGTCGAGACGGTTAAAGCGGGCAAGCTGTTGTTTGATCATGGGGTCCGTACTGGGGGAGGGAGATGACAGGACTATAGGCACGCCTATTTAGCGGGGCAACTGCCAATCGGCCTTATGCCAAAAAGTGCTGAGCACAGCACAATCGGTTCTTAATTCGGCTTCCAGGCCATGCCGTAAAGTAATCGCGGTTAACGCGGCCAGACAGTCCGGCCGCCCGTGAGGAGTTTTTACCGTGAGCGAGCGTTCCAGTCATTGGCAACTGCAGACCATCGTCAGTCAACTGCGCACGGCGCGTGACCAGTGGCGGCTACAAAATGGCCGCGCCAGCACCGAACAGGGCGGTCGCGAGTTGCCTTCCCGAGCGGCCATGGCAGAGATTCTCGAAGCCCTCTGCGGCGCGTTGTTCCCGATGCGCCTGGGACCGGTGGATTTGCGCGAGGAGAGTGAAGACTTCTACGTCGGCCACACGCTGGACGTTGCGTTGAACGCGTTGCTGGCTCAGGCGCGACTCGAACTGCGCTACGCCGCTCGCCACAGTGCCCAGGCCGACACCGAAGTCGAGGCCAAGACGATTCAGATCATTCAGGACTTCGCCCTCGCATTGCCGGGGCTGCGCAGTCTGCTCGACACCGACGTGCTGGCGGCCTATCACGGCGATCCGGCGGCTCGCAGCGTCGATGAAGTGTTGCTGTGCTATCCGGGGATTCTGGCGGTGATTCACCATCGCCTGGCCCATCATTTGTACCGCGCCGGATTGCCGCTGCTGGCACGGATCAGCGCGGAAATCGCCCACTCGGCCACCGGCATCGACATTCACCCTGGCGCGCAGATTGGTCGCAGCTTCTTCATCGATCACGGGACGGGTGTGGTGATCGGCGAGACCGCCATCATCGGCGAGCGTGTGCGGATTTATCAGGCCGTGACGTTGGGCGCCAAGCGTTTCCCGGCAGATGAAGACGGTCAGTTGCAGAAGGGGCAGCCGCGACATCCGATTGTCGAGGATGACGTGGTGATCTATGCCGGTGCGACGATTCTGGGGCGGATCACCATCGGCAAGGGCTCGACCATTGGCGGCAATGTCTGGCTGACCCGCAGCGTGCCGGCGGGTAGCAACCTGACTCAGGCGAATCTGCAGCATGATGACGGGACGCAGAAGTAAGCCCGTAAATCTTCGCTGACTGACCCGGCCTCTTCGCGAGCAGGCTCGCTCCCACAGTGGATTGATGTTGGACACGGATCTGTGAACGACACTTCTCCCTGTGGGAGTGAGCCTGCTCGCGATTGGATTTCAAACCGAACCCGGATAATGGCATTTAGCTAATTCTCGACTGAACGAATCCTCTAAATCCCCCGTCATACCCATCCTTGAGCTAGCGTCAGATACTTACCGCCGAGCCTTGCGATTAGTCCTTAGCACCCTATTCATGTTTAACTTGAACGCTCATTCAAGTTAAACCGCCGGTTTGCTGCCCGCTCACAACAGGAGGCTTGCCTTTGCCGAGTCCGTTATTGATTGCCCTGTTTCACCCCCTTGAGGTGCACCTTTCATGAGTGCATCGCCCACCCCCGCCAGCGGTCAGGTCCGCATGAATCCGCCGGTTTTTTATTTCGCGGCGACCTTTATCTTGTTGTTCGCCGTGGTGGTCATGGCGATACCCGAACAGGCCGGTGCCTGGCTTCTGGAAGCGCAAAACTGGGCGGCCAACACGGTCGGCTGGTACTACATGCTCGCGATGACCCTGTATCTGGTCTTCGTGGTGGTCACCGCCTTGTCCGGCTACGGCAAGATCAAGCTCGGTGCCGACCACGACGAACCCGAATTCAGTTACCTGTCCTGGGCCGGCATGCTGTTCGCCGCCGGGATCAGCATCACGCTGTTCTTCTTTTGCGTATCTGAACCGCTGACCCATTTGGCGCAACCGCCGCAAGGCGAGGCCGGCACGGCGGATGCGGCGCGTCAGGCGATGCAGATTCTGTTCCTGCACTGGGGCCTGCATGGCTGGGGCGTGTTTGCCTTTGTCGGCATGGCGCTGGCGTACTTTGCGTATCGCCATAATCTGCCGCTGGCCCTGCGTTCGGCGCTTTATCCGCTGATCGGCAAGCGCATCAATGGCCCGATCGGTTACGCGGTGGACGGCTTCGGCATCATTGCCACGGTGTTCGGCCTTGGTGCCGACATGGGCTTTGGCGTGTTGCACCTCAACTCAGGTCTGGACTACCTGTTCGGCATCGCTCACACCCAGTGGATTCAGGTCGGCCTGATCACGCTGATGATGGGCGCGGCGATCATCGTCGCGGTGTCTGGCGTCGATAAAGGCGTGCGCGTGATGTCCGACATCAACATGCTGCTGGCCTGTGCGCTGCTGCTGTTCGTGTTGTTCGCCGGCCCGACCCAGCATTTGCTCAACACCTTGATCCAGAACATCGGCGACTACCTCGGCGCCTTGCCGATGAAGAGTTTCGACCTCTACGCCTACGACAAACCCAGTGACTGGCTGGGCGGCTGGACGGTGTTCTACTGGGCCTGGTGGATCGCATGGTCGCCGTTCGTGGGCCTGTTCATCGCACGGATTTCCCGTGGCCGGACCATCCGCGAATTCGTCTTCGGTGTGCTGCTGATTCCGCTCGGCTTCACCCTGGCGTGGATGTCGATCTTCGGCAACAGCGCCATCGATCAAGTCCTCAACCACGGCATGAGCGCGCTTGGCATGTCGGCCATCGATAACCCGTCGATGACCCTCTACCTGCTGCTGGAAACCTACCCGTGGAGCAAAACCGTGATCGCGGTCACGGTGTTCATCAGCTTCGTGTTCTTCGTCACCTCTGCCGATTCCGGCACCGTCGTGCTGTCGACACTGTCCGCCAAGGGCGGCAATCCCGACGAAGACGGGCCGAAATGGCTGCGAGTGTTCTGGGGCGCGATGACCGCGTTGGTGACCAGTGCGCTGCTGTTCTCCGGCAGTATCGATGCGCTGAAGTCAGCGGTGGTGCTGACTTCATTGCCGTTCTCGATGATCTTGCTGCTGATGATGTGGGGGCTGCACAAGGCGTTCTACCTGGAGTCGCAGAAGCAGATCGCGCAACTGCATTCGCTGGCGCCGGTGTCCGGATCGCGGCGAGGCGGCTGGCGTCAACGCCTGAGTCAGGCGGTGCATTTCCCGTCACGGGATGAGGTCTATCGCTTCCTCGATACGGCGGTGCGCCCGGCGATTGAAGAAGTCTCGGCAGTGTTCGTCGAAAAGGGTTTGAAGGTGGTCACACAACCGGACCCGACCAACGACAACGTCAGCCTGGAAATCGGTCACGGCGAGGAGCGTCCGTTCATTTATCAGGTGCAGATGCGCGGCTACTTCACGCCGTCCTTCGCCCGTGGCGGCATGGGTTCCAAGGAACTCAACAACCGTCGTTACTACCGGGCCGAAGTGCATTTGAGCGAGGGCAGTCAGGATTACGATCTGGTGGGTTACACCAAGGAGCAGATCATCAACGACATCCTCGATCAGTACGAACGACATCTGCAATTCCTGCATCTGGTGCGTTGATCGAGAACCGGTGGCGCCGAGCCTTTTTCAGGTCTCGGCGCTCAACACCATGAACAGCACCAGCGCCGCCACCGGCACACTGAACACCACCGTGCCGATCATCAGTTCCGTACTCAATGACTGGCCGGCGGTGACCATGCCAACGGCACCATTGATCAACGTCAACGCCAGCCACAGGACCACGAAGCTGTAGGTCAATGTCTGTTGGCTGAAGCCGATTTTCTCGCCGATGAACAGCATCAGCGCCAGCAGGATCAGGCCGAAAGTGATGATGATCGTGGTGTGCATGGTGGGTTCCGCCCTTCAGATGTGTGTCGCTTTTGCGGCCGCCTTCGCAAGCAGGCTCGCTCCCACAGGATTGCGACGACCTTGTGGGTGCGAGCCTGCTCGCGATAGGGGCGCTGCGGTGTCAAGTGAGCATAGTTAAACCAGCCCACCGTTGACGCGCAGGATTTGCCCGTTGACCCACGCCGAGTCCGGGCCGACCAGAAAAGACACAACGCGAGCGATGTCTTCTGGCTGAGCCAGACGTTCCAGCGGGGCCATCTTGGCGAAAGTCTGGATCTGCTCTTCGCTCTTGCCGTGCAGGAACAGGTCGGTCGCCACCGGACCGGGGGCCACGGCGTTGACGGTGATATTGCGACCGCGCATTTCCTTGGCGAACACCTGGGTCAGGGATTCCACTGCCGCTTTGCTCGCGATGTACACCGCGTAGCCCGGCAGGTTCAGGCCGACGGTGCTGCTGGAGAAGTTGATGATCCGCCCCCCAGCGTTCAGGCGGGTGGCGGCTTCACGCAGGGTGTTGAACGTGCCGCGAGCGTGGATGTTGAAGGTCTGGTCGAACAGTTCGTCAGTGTGTTGCGCCAGCGGCAGCACTTTGAGAATGCCGGCGTTGTTGACCAGCACATCGACCTTGCCCAGTTGCATTTCGGTCTCGTCGAACAGCCGGCGTACGTCGTCGGCGTTCGCTACATCCGCCTTGATCGCTATGGCCTGATGCCCGGCCTGACGCAATTCCACCACCAGTCTTGAAGCTTCGGTGGCACTGCTGGCGTAGTTGATGGCGACGGCGAAACCTTGTTTGGCCAGATGTTTGGCGATCACCGCGCCGATGCCACGGGAGGCGCCGGTCACGATGGCAACTTTCGAAGTTTGGTTTGTCATGGCGGTGATTCCTTTGAAGTTGATGGCTTGGGGTGAAGCCAGATTCACATGTTTACTCAGGCCAATAAATGCACGAGAGTTGCCTTCACTGTTCAATAATCGCCAACAATCAATCGCCAGGAGACTCGCGTGGATCAAGTCAAAGCGATGAAGGTTTTCGTACGGATCTACGAGCGCAGCAGCTTCACGCTGGCTGCCGACGACCTGAACCTGCCGCGGGCGACGCTGACCCACACGCTGAATCAATTCGAAGCCTGGATCGGTACGCGTTTATTGGAGCGAAGCACCCGCAAGGTACGTCCTACACTGGATGGCGAGGCGTACTACCTGCGTTGCGTGCAGCTGCTGGCGGAGCTGGAAGAAGCCGAACTGGCATTCCGAAGCGTCGCCCCGAAGGGCCGATTGCGCGTGGATTTGCATGGCACGCTGGCCAGGCACTTCGTCATCCCGGCGTTGCCGCAGTTCATGGCGCGCTACCCGGACATCGAACTGTCCATCAGCGAGGCCGACCGCTTTGTCGACCTGATCGCTGAAGGCGTCGACTGCGTGCTGCGCGCCGGCACCTTGGGCGACTCCGCGCTGATCGGCCGCCGCGTTGCCAACCTGCGCCAAATCACCTGCGCCAGCCCCGCGTATTTGCGCAAATACGGCGAACCGACAAGCCTCGACGACCTGAAGCATCATCGTGCCGTGAACTACGTCTCGCGCACGACTGCCAAGTTATTTCCCTTCGAATTCATGGTTGACGGCGAGCTGAAGGAAGTCGCCATCGATGGCGCGCTTTCCGTGTTCGGCGCAGAAATTTATGCGGCGTCGGCGATCGCCGGGCTAGGCCTGATCCAGTGCCCGCATTACCGAATGGAGACGCAGATTTCCCAGGGTCTGGTGCAGGAAGTCCTGATCGACACGCCACCACCGCCGATGCCGGTTTCGGTGTTGTATCCGCACAACCGACACATGTCGCCACGGGTTCGGGTGTTTGTGGATTGGTTGGGGGAAGTGTTTGCGGGGGCTGTTTGACCTTGCTCGCTGCTCTTGATCGTTCCCACAGAGCGTGGGAACGATCATATGAAACGTTTCAGCATTTTCTCGAGTCCGAGGTTTATCGGCGTTTGTCTGGGCGTATGCTGGGCAACTTGCGAAGCAGTCGATACCAACTTCAAGACAGACAAGAGAGGATTCGATGACCTACACCGCTGCCGAAAACCGCTACGACTCCATCCCTTACCGCCGCGTGGGGCGCAGCGGGCTGGTGCTGCCGGCACTGTCTCTGGGCCTGTGGCACAACTTCGGCGACAGCACGCCGATCGACACCCAGCGATCGTTGCTGCGTACTGCGTTTGATTTGGGCATCAACCATTTCGACCTGGCCAACAACTACGGCCCGCCATATGGCAGTGCCGAGATCAATTTCGGTCGTTTGCTGCGTGAAGACTTCAAGCAGTATCGCGACGAGCTGATCATCTCCAGCAAGGCCGGTTGGGACATGTGGGCCGGCCCTTATGGTCAGGGCGGCGGTTCGCGCAAATACGTGCTGGCCAGCCTTGATCAGAGCCTGCAGCGCCTGGGCCTGGACTACGTGGACATCTTCTATTCCCACCGCTTCGACCCGGACACGCCGCTGGAAGAAACCGCCAGCGCACTGGCCACCGCGGTGCAACAGGGCAAGGCGTTGTACATCGGTATCTCCTCGTACTCGGGGGTTAAAACCCGTGAAATGGCCGCACTGCTGAAAGAGTGGAAAGTCCCGTTGCTGATTCATCAGCCGGCTTACAACCTGCTCAACCGTTGGGTGGAAAAAGACCTGCTGGATACGACGGACGAACTCGGTACCGGCGTGATTGCGTTTACGCCGTTGGCTCAGGGGTTGTTGACCGACAAGTACCTCAACGGTGTGCCAGCGGACGCGCGGGTCAATCGTCCCGGAGGTGGTTCGTTGCAGGCGGCGCACCTGTCCGAAGCCAACATCGCCCATGTGCGTGCACTGAATGAGATCGCCAAGCGCCGCGGTCAGAGCCTGGCGCAGCTGGCATTGGCCTGGACGTTACGCGATCCGCGCGTGACGTCGGCGTTGATCGGTGCGAGTCGGCCGGAGCAGATTATCGAGAACGTCGGGGCGTTGAAGAATCTGAGTTTTAGCGCAGAGGAATTGGCGGAGATTGACCGGTTTGCCCAAGAGGGCGGGGTCAATCTTTGGGAGAAGCCTTCGACGGCTGAATGACCTCTAACTGATCGTTCCCACGCTCTGCGTGGGAATGCCTCAACGGACGCTCCGCGTTCGGCTCTTGATGGGACGCGGAGCGTCCCGGGCTGCATTCCCACGCGGAGCGTGGGAACGATCGGGTGATCGGATTACCGGAAAAACGGCACATCCCCCAACACCGTCGCCCGTTGCATCACCCGCCGCGCCGGCCGGTAGTCATCCACGGCGTAATGCTGTGTCACGCGGTTATCCCAGAACGCCACGTCGTCCTTCTGCCAACGCCAGCGGATGGTAAATTCCGGCCGTGTCGCGTGGGCAAACAGGAACTTCAGCATCACCTCGCTTTCGGTTTCCGACAGCTCATTGATCTTCGACGTGAAGCCTTCATTGACGAACAACGACCGGCGTCCGCTCACCGGATGAGTGCGAATCACCGGGTGGGACAGCGGCGGGTTTTTCCTGCGCGCTTCTTCCCACTGGGCCAAGGCTTCGGGTGTGGTGCCATAGCGCTCCAGCGGGAACGAACGAGTGAAATCGTGGGTGGCCGTCAGCCCTTCGAGCAGGGTTTTCATCGGCGCCGAAAGCGCTTCATACGCCGCGATACCGCTGGCCCACAACGTGTCGCCACCAAACTCCGGCAGCAACTTGGCACTGAGTACCGCGCCCAGGGCCGGGGTCGGCAGGAAGGTGACGTCGGTGTGCCAGATCGCGTTGTCGCGCACGTCAGTGACGGCGGTATCGAGGATCAGCACTTCGGGCTGTTCCGGCACATTCGGGTAGATCGGGTGAATGTGCAGGTCGCCGAAATTGGCGGCGAAACGCGCCTGTTGCTGGGGCGTGATCGGCTGATCGCGGAAGAACAACACTTGATGTTCGAGCAGCGCCTGCTCGATCGCGTCGCGCTGTTCCAGGTTCAGCGGTTGGCTGATGTCGACGCCACTGATGTGTGCGCCGAGGGCATAGCTTAAGGGGACGATGGTCAGGTGGCTCATGGTCTTTCTCTTCAATTCGGGGCGCCGGGCTTTTGTAGGAGTGAGCCTGCTCGCGATAGCGCAGTGTCAGGCGACATGCCTGTGTCCGATACACCGCCATCGCGAGCAGGCTCACTCCCACAGGGTTATTCACATGATGATTTTTCAGTGAGCCTGGCCATGCCAAGGCACCAGTTTGCGTTGCAGGGCGCGCAAGCCCATTTCCATGGCGAAGGCGATCAGCGCGATCACCAGAATCCCCAGCACCACCACATCGGTGACCAGGAACTGCGCGGCCGACTGCACCATGAAACCCAGACCGCTGGTGGCGGCGATCAATTCGGCGGCGACCAGCGTCGACCAACCCACACCCAAGCCAATCCGCACACCGGTCAAAATATCCGGCAGCGCACTCGGCAGAATCACATGGCGAATCAACTGCGCCCGGGTCGCGCCCAACGACTGCGCGGCGCGCAATTTTGCCGGGTCGACGGTACGCACGCCGGTCGCCGTAGCGATGGCGATCGGGGCGAAGATCGCGAGGTAGATCAGCAAGACTTTCGACAGCTCACCGATGCCGCACCAGATCACGATCAGCGGCAGATAAGCCAGCGGTGGAATAGGGCGGTAGAACTCGATCAGCGGATCGAGAATGCCGCGAGCAATGCGGTTGTGGCCGATGGCGATTCCAACGGGCACGGCGGTCAGCACCGCGAAGCCCAGGCCCAGACCGATTCGGCTGAGGCTCGCGCCAAGGTGCTGCCACAACGTTGAATCCATGTAGCCGGTGGTCACCAGCAGCCAGCCTTTTTGCAGCACCGCGGACGGTGGCGGCAGGAACAGCGGCTCGATCATTCCAGTGGCGGTGACGGCCCACCAAATGGCAACGAGAGCGACCAGTGTCAGCATGCTGATCCAGCGCGTGTTCAAACTGCGACGCAGCGGGATTACCATCGAGCCCGGTTTCACCGTCGCGGCGGGAATTTCATAGCTGCTCATGCGCGCTCCTGCCGCTGGGCGGCGCTGCGTTGGGAGAACACTTTGGCGAGCACGTGTTCGCGGGTTTCGATAAAGCGCGGGTCGGACTTGATTGCCCGAGCGGACTCACCGGCGGCGTAACGCTGACCGAAATCCAGGCTCAGGCGTTCGACGATTTGCCCTGGATTCGGCGCCAGCAGAATCAGGTCCGTGGCGAGAAACACCGCTTCTTCGATGTCGTGAGTAATCAGAAAAACCGGTTTTGTGGTGCGCTGCCAGACTTGCAGCAACAGCTCCTGCATCTGTTCGCGGGTGAAGGCATCGAGGGCGCCGAAGGGTTCGTCCATCAGCAAAACCCGCGGATCAGCCGCCAGGGCACGGGCCAGGCCGACACGTTGCTTCTGCCCGCCTGAAAGCTGCCAGATCCGGCGGTTTTCGAAGCCGGAAAGGTCCACCAACGCGAGCATTTCCCGGGCGCGGAATTCACGTTTGTCTCGGGAAATGCCGGCCAGTTCCAGACCGAAACCGACGTTGGCCAGCACGTCCTGCCAGGGCAGCAGGGCATCGTCCTGGAACACCACGCCGCGTTCGGCGCTCGGGCCTTTGACCGGCACGCCATCGAGGGTGATGCGCCCGGCGCTGGGCTCGACGAAACCGGCAATCAGGTTCAACAGCGAAGTCTTGCCACTGCCGGACGGGCCGAGGGCGACCAGCAATTGCCGGGGCCCAAGGCTCAGGGAAATATCCGCCAGTACCGGTTCGGCGGCGCCGGGGTACTGTGCGCTGATGCGCTCCAGCTGAAGCAAAGCCATCGCGGTTAACTCCGATCAGTGGGTGATGTATTTGGCGCTGACGTATGGCGCGTAGTCCGGCAGCACGGCTTCAACCTTGCCTTGTTCTTTCAGGAACGCGGCGGTGTCAGTGATGGCCTTGGTGGTCGGCGCGCCGAGGGTGATCACCTGATCAGCCGCCAGCGGGAAGACGTTGCCTTGCAGCAGCAGTGGAATGTCGCTGGCCTTGGCGCCGGAGAGTTTCACCAGCTTGTCGACGTTGGATTGATTGGCGAGCCAGGCTCCTGGATCTTTGCGGTAGTCGGCGTAGGCATCGAGGGTCACTTTGGCGAACGCGGTGACGATTTCCGGGTGCTTCTCGGCGAAGTCTTTACGCACGATCCACGCATCGAAGGTCGGCGCGCCGAACTTGGCCAGTTCGCCGGAGGTGATCAGCACTTTGCCGTTTTCCTTGGCCACTCCGAGGGCTGGGTCCCACACGTAAGTGGCGTCGATGTCACCGCGTTTCCACGCGGCAATGATGGCTGGCGGGGCAAGGTTGAGGACGGTGACCTTCGAGGGGTCGATGTTCCAGTGCTTCAGTGCGGCCAACAGGCTGTAGTGGCCGGTGGAAACGAACGGCACAGCGATTTTCTTGCCGATCAGGTCCTGCGGGGTTTTGATCCCGGAACCGTCGCGGGCCACCAGGGCTTCAGCTGCGCCGATCTGCGTGGCGATGAGGAAGGTTTCTACCGGGACTTTGCGAGTGATTGCCGCCGTCAGGGGGCTGGAGCCGAGGTAGCCGATCTGCACGTCGCCGGAAGCGATGGCGGCGATGATGTCGGCGCCGTTGTCGAATTTGCGCCAGTCGATTTTGGCGTTGGTGGCTTTCTCGTACGCGCCGTCGGCCTGGGCGACTTTCGCCGGGTCTACGGTGGTCTGGTAGGCGACGGTGACGTCAGCCGCCTGGGCAAAGAAACTCACCGCAGCCAGAGACGCGGCGGCCAGGAGGCGAAGGGGGAAAGTCAGTTTCATTGAGAAGCTCCTTTTCAGACGACCGAGAGGCGGCGTGAAAAGAAGACTAAATGATCTAAGAATCCGAAAATAAATAACTTTTTCGAATGAGCTTATGAGCGGAAAATTCTAAGCAGGTACCCTGTGGCGAGGGGGCTTGCCCCCGTTGGACTGCGTAGCAGTCCCAAAACCGACACCCCCAATATTTCGGAAAAACCGAGTCGCCTGCATTACGACTGCTTCGCAGCCGGACGGGGGCAAGCCCCCTCGCCACAGGGGACTTGCACTGGGAGATTAGTTGCTGATCGCCAGAATGCTCGCCTGATACGACCCGACAAACACATCGAAATCGCCGACTTCGTTCTGCTCCAGCTCAATCTGCTCGGCCAGCGACGAACGCGCCCGCTCTTCAAATTTCGCCTGGTCCTCGCTTGAAAGCGGCTCGCTGCGGAAAAACTCCGCATGCACCTGGCTCTGACGCAGGGAGAACTGAGCAAAGCTCTCCTTGTGCTCAGCCATCGCCGCCAGCACCTGGGCCGATGGCGTCAGCGATGGATCCCTGACCTTGGCCAGTTGGGCATCCAGCGCCTTGCTATGCGCGTCGCCGCCATGACTCTGATCCAGCATCGCCGCCAGGGGTGCAATCTTCTCCAGCAACTCGCTGGCCCATTCTTTCAGGTCCACCGGGTGGCCGTCGCGTTGCAGTTGCAGGCCCGGACGGCGACCTTCCTTGACCACGCTGAGGAAGTTCGAGGTTGCGTTGCTGCACGAGGTATTGGTCAGCAGCGGGCTGTCGTTCAGCGCGCAATACAGCAGGAATGCGTCGAGGAACCGCGCCTCCGGCAGGTCGATGCCCATCGGCAGGAACGGGTTGATGTCCAGGCAACGCACTTCGACGTACTGAATGCCGCGAGCCACCAGCGCCTGGATCGGCCGTTCGCCGGTGTAAGTCACGCGTTTCGGGCGGATGTTGGAGTAGTACTCGTTTTCGATCTGCAGGATGTTGGTGTTGAGCTGAACCCACTCACCGTCCTGGTGCGTGCCGATTTCGACGTACGGCGCGTAAGGCGTGGCGACCGCTTTGCGCAGGCTGTCGGTGTAGCTCGCCAGATCGTTGTAGCAAGGGGTCAAGCCGGCCTGGGCGTTGCTCTGGTAACCCAGGTCACTCATGCGCAGGCTGGTGGCGTACGGCAGGTACAAAGTGTCCGGGTCCAGTTGTTCCAACTGGTGCGAACGACCACGCAGAAAACCGGCGTCCAGCGCAGGCGAAGCACCGAACAGGTACATCAACAGCCAGCTGTAGCGGCGGAAGTTGCGGATCAGCGCGATGTAGGCCGACGACTGATAGTCGCGGTCGGTGCCGACAAAACCTTCAGCCTCTTTAAGCAGCGGCCAGAGCTTTTCCGGCAAGGAAAAGTTGTAGTGAATCCCGGCAATGCACTGCATGGTCTTGCCGTAGCGCAGGGCCAGGCCCTTGCGGTAGACGTACTTGAGCTGACCGATGTTGGAGGTGCCGTAATAGGCAATCGGGATGTCTTCCTCGGCCGGCAATGGGCACGGCATCGATGGACTCCACAGGTACTCGTTGCCGAGCTTGCTGTAGGCAAAACGGTGAATGCTGTCGAGGCTCGCCAGGGTGTCCGCCGGGTCGGGCAGGGCGGGCGTGATGAACTCCAGCAGCGACTCGGAATAGTCGGTGGTGATTTGTTCATTGGTCAGCGCGGAACCCAATGCTTCCGGGTGCGGCGTTTGCGCCAGGCGACCTTCACTGGTCACGCGCAGGCATTCACGTTCGATGCCGTGAAGGCACTGTTCGAGCAGAGAGAGGTTAGCGCGCTCGCCGAGCAGAGCCAGGCGGCGGTTGAGAAGTTCGCTCAAGTTGGATTCCTTCACGCGTCAGTCGCCCCAATATGGGGGTGGGCAAGACGGTCTACAAGGGTGAAGTTGAAACTGGCGTTTTCGCCTGGTTTTTGAGCAGCACAGACCTCATGCCATTCGGTAAGAACCGCGCAATTCCCTGTGGAAGCGACTTGTGGCGAGGGGGCTTGCCCCCGTTTGAGTGCGCAGCACTCACAAAATCTTGAAAATCCAGAGATTTTGGGTCTGCTTCGCAGCCCAACGGGGGCAAGCCCCCTCGCCACAGGATTCATTGCGCCGAAATTAACTCAAATTGATGGCATTCATCTACAGGACAGCGAACGTGCCTTGTGCTTTTGCGACGAGTTTGTCGCCTTGCATCACATCGGCTTCGACCACCAGCGTGCGGCGGCCCGGGTGGATCACCCGCGCCGTGCACATCACTTCACCGTCGGCGACGGCGCGAATGTAGTTGATCTTGCACTCGATGGTCGCGCTCTGCTGGTCAAAACCATGGGTGCTGGAACAGGCCAGCCCCATGGCAATGTCCACCAGGCTGAACAAGGCCCCGCCGTGCAGTTTGCCGCCGCGATTGCGCAGTTCTGGCGCAAGCCCCAGGGCGACTTGCGCCACCCCGGTTTCCAGGCTGTGCAAGCGACATCCCAGCAACTTGAAAAAAGCGCTTTCGGTCAGCCCGGCCGGGATCTCCATCAGCGTTTCTTCAACTGCTTGGCGTTGGCGAACAGCGAAGCCATGGCGTTGTTGGCCGGGGCCGCCGCCGTGGTTTCTTTACGCGGCGCGGTGTTCTGGGACTGGCGTGGCGCCGAACCCGGACGTGCACCACGGGCACCGTCGATTTTCTCGCCCGGTGTGTCGCTCATGCGCATCGACAGGCCAACGCGTTTGCGCGGGATGTCGACTTCCATGACCTTCACTTTCACCACGTCGCCGGCCTTCACCGCTTCACGCGGATCCTTGATGAACTTCTCCGAAAGCGCAGAGATATGCACCAAACCGTCCTGATGCACGCCGATGTCGACGAAAGCACCGAAGTTGGTCACGTTGGTCACCACGCCTTCGAGGATCATCCCCAGCTCCAGGTCCTTGAGGTCTTCGACGCCTTCCTGGAACTCGGCGGTCTTGAACTCGGGACGCGGGTCGCGGCCAGGTTTTTCCAGCTCTTGCAGGATGTCGGTGACCGTTGGCAGACCGAAGGTTTCGTCGGTGTACTTTTTCGGATCAAGACGCTTGAGGAAGCTGGCGTCGCCGATCAGCGAGCGAATATCGCGGTCGGTCTCAGCGGCGATGCGCTGGACCAGCGGATAGGCTTCCGGGTGAACCGCAGACGAATCCAGCGGGTTGTCACCGTTCATGACGCGCAGGAAGCCAGCGGCCTGTTCGAAGGTTTTCTCGCCCAGACGCGCGACTTTCTTCAACGCCGCACGGGTTTTGAACGCGCCGTGTTCGTCGCGGTGGCTGACAATGTTCTGCGCCAGAGTCGCGTTGAGGCCGGAGATACGGGCCAGCAGCGCCACGGAGGCAGTGTTGACGTCGACGCCCACGGCGTTTACGCAGTCTTCGACCACCGCGTCCAGGCCGCGTGCCAGTTTCAGCTGCGACACGTCGTGCTGGTACTGGCCGACGCCGATGGATTTCGGATCGATCTTCACCAGCTCAGCCAGTGGATCCTGCAGGCGACGGGCAATCGACACCGCGCCACGGATCGACACGTCGAGGTCCGGGAATTCCTTGGAGGCCAGTTCCGACGCCGAGTAAACCGATGCGCCGGCTTCGGAGACCATGACTTTGGTCATCTTCATGGCGGGGTATTTTTTGATCAGCTCAGCGGCCAGCTTGTCGGTTTCACGGCTGGCGGTGCCGTTGCCGATGGCGATCAGGTCCACGGCATGCTTGGCGCACAGGGCCGCCAGAATCGCGATGGTCTGGTCCCACTTGTTGTGCGGCACGTGCGGGTAAACCGTGGCGTGATCCAGCAGCTTGCCGGTGGAATCGACCACGGCCACCTTGCAACCGGTACGCAGGCCCGGGTCGAGACCCAATGTGGCGCGAGGACCCGCCGGCGCCGACAGCAGCAAGTCGTGCAGGTTATGGGCGAACACGTTGATCGCTTCGGTTTCTGCGCCGTCGCGCAGTTCGCCCAGCAGGTCGGTTTCGAGGTGGGTGTAGAGCTTGACCTTCCAGGTCCAGCGCACCACTTCGCCCAGCCATTTGTCGGCGGCGCGGTTCTGGTTCTGGATGCCGAATTGCTGGCCGATCATGCCTTCGCACGGGTGCATGGCGCCCGGCAGTTCGTCGCCGACTTTCAGCGCCGAACTCAGAATGCCTTCGTTGCGGCCACGGAAAATCGCCAGCGCGCGGTGCGACGGCATGCTTTTGAGCGGTTCATCGTGTTCGAAGTAGTCGCGGAACTTGGCGCCTTCCTCTTCTTTGCCGGCGATGACGCGGGCGCTGAGGATGGCTTCCTGCTTGAGGTAGCTGCGCAGCTTGTCCAGCAGGCCGGCGTCTTCGGCGAAGCGTTCCATCAGGATGTACTTGGCGCCTTCGAGGGCGGCCTTGACATCGGCGACGCCTTTTTCGGCATCGACGAAGCGCGCGGCTTCGGCGTCTGGCGTCAGGGTCGGGTCGTTGAACAGGCCGTCGGCCAGCTCGCCGAGGCCGGCTTCCAGGGCGATCTGGCCCTTGGTGCGGCGCTTCTGCTTGTACGGCAGGTACAAGTCTTCGAGGCGGGTCTTGGTGTCGGCGAGTTTGATGTCGCGTTCGAGTTGCGGGGTCAGTTTGCCCTGCTCTTGAATGCTGGCGAGGATGCTGATGCGCCGTTCGTCGAGTTCTCGCAGGTAGCGCAGACGCTCTTCCAGATGACGCAACTGAATGTCATCGAGGCTGCCGGTCACTTCTTTCCGGTAGCGGGCGATGAAAGGCACCGTGGAGCCTTCATCGAGTAGCGCGACGGCCGCTTCGACCTGTTGTGGGCGGACGCCGAGTTCCTCGGCGATGCGGCTGTTGATGCTGTCCATAAAACCACCTGACAAATTGTGAAAGCAGGCTCGCAGGCGCAGAGATAAGGCCTCGGCGAGTCTGGTTGAGCGGCCTGGCCTGCGCCGCTACCTGGATCAACAGGCATCCCGTTGACCCGTGAAATCGAACAATTACTGCCTGCGCCATGAGAATAAAAAACGGCCACCTACAGTAATGATCAGACGTTGCCTGACACAAAAGGCCGCGCATTATAACCAGCGTTCTGTCATTCGGGGGCATCGCAGGCTGTAGGCATAAGGGCCGGATTTGTGGCGATGAAGGAAAAATCTGCTAACAATGCACACGGTGCGTATAACGGCAGCTACGCCATAATGCGCGCCGAGATCAAAGGAGCATCTAATGAGCAGCACTGCAAACATTGCTGAAGGCGAAAAAATTCTTATTGTTGACGACGATCCTGGGCTGAGCAGCCTGCTGGAACGTTTTTTCGTCAGCAAGGGCTACCGCGCCCGCGCCGTCCCGAACACGGAACAAATGGATCGCCTGCTGGCGCGTGAAGTGTTCAACCTGGTCGTCCTCGACCTGATGCTGCCCGGCGAAGACGGCTTGACCGCTTGCCGCCGCCTGCGCACCGCGAACAATCAGATTCCGATCATCATGCTGACCGCCAAGGGCGATGAGCTGAGCCGCATCAAGGGCCTGGAACTGGGCGCTGACGATTACCTGGCCAAGCCGTTCAACCCGGACGAGCTGATGGCTCGCGTCAAAGCGGTCCTGCGTCGCCAGTCGGCTCCGGTACCGGGCGCTCCGGGCAGCGAAGACGAAAGCGTGACCTTCGGTGACTACGAACTGTCCCTGGCGACCCGCGAGCTCAAGCGCGGCGACGAAGTGCACATGCTCACCACCGGTGAATTTGCGGTGCTCAAGGCGTTGGTCATGAACGCCCGTCAGCCACTGACCCGCGACAAGCTGATGAACCTGGCCCGTGGCCGCGAGTGGGACGCCCTGGAGCGCTCCATCGACGTACAGATTTCCCGCCTGCGCCGGATGATCGAGCCCGATCCGTCCAAGCCGCGTTACATCCAGACAGTCTGGGGCGTGGGTTACGTGTTCGTTCCGGATGGCGCCGCCACCAAGTGATCGGCGATTTGTAGGAGCGGGTCTTGCGGGCAACGGGTCAGATGACTTTGCTCGCAGACTCGCGATCCGCAATATGCGAGCATCGCTCGCTCCTGCAAGTGTGTAGCGGTTATCCATGAAAACCCCCGTTTGGTTCCCCCAGAGTTTCTTCTCCCGCACCCTTTGGCTGGTGCTGATCGTCGTGCTGTTCTCCAAGGCGCTGACCCTGGTTTATCTGTTGATGAACGAAGACGTGCTGGTGGACCGCCAATACAGCCACGGCGTCGCCCTGACGCTACGCGCCTATTGGGCGGCCGATGAAGAAAACCGCACGAAGATTGCCGATGCCGCGACCCTGATCCGGGTAGTCGGTGCTGGCGTGCCGGAAGGTGAGCAACACTGGCCTTACAGCGAGATCTATCAGCGGCAGATGCAGGCAGAGCTCGGTGCCGACACTGAAGTCCGATTGCGCATGCATTCGCCGCCGGCCCTGTGGGTTCGGGCGCCAAGCCTGGGTGATGGCTGGTTGAAAGTGCCGCTTTATCCGCATCCGTTGCGCGGCCAGAAAATCTGGAACGTACTCGGCTGGTTCCTCGCTATCGGCCTGCTGTCCACTGCCTCGGCGTGGATCTTCGTCAGCCAGCTCAATCAACCTTTGAAACGTCTGGTCTATGCCGCGAGGCAACTCGGCCAGGGCCGCAGTGTGCGTCTGCCGATCAGCGACACGCCAAGTGAAATGACCGAGGTTTACCGCGCCTTCAACCAGATGGCGGAAGACGTCGAGCAGGCCGGCCGCGAGCGCGAACTGATGCTCGCCGGGGTGTCGCACGACTTGCGCACGCCACTGACCCGTTTGCGGCTGTCCCTGGAGCTGATGGGCGACCACAGCGACCTGACGGACGACATGATCCGCGACATCGAAGACATGGACGCGATTCTCGACCAGTTCCTGGCGTTCATTCGCGATGGTCGTGACGAGTCGGTGGAAGAGGTGGACCTGAGTGATCTGGTGCGCGAAGTCGCGGCGCCATACAACCAGAACGAAGAGAAAGTGCGCCTGCGCCTGGAGCCGATCCAGCCGTTTCCATTGCGTCGGGTATCAATGAAGCGGCTGCTGAACAACCTGATTGGCAACGCCTTGCATCACGCGGGCAGCGGGGTTGAGGTGGCGGCTTATGTGTCCGGGGACACCAGCGCGCCGTATGTGGTGCTGAGTGTCATGGACCGTGGGGCGGGGATTGATCCGTCGGAGCTGGAGGCAATCTTCAACCCGTTTACGCGAGGTGATCGAGCCCGTGGCGGAAAGGGAACCGGGTTGGGGCTGGCGATCGTGAAGCGGATTGCTTCGATGCATGGCGGGAATGTTGAGTTGCGCAATCGGTCCGGTGGCGGGCTTGAAGCGCGGGTGCGGTTGCCGCTTGGGTTGATGCTGCCGCGGGATGCCGTCTAACCCGATCGTTCCCACGCTCTGCGTGGGAATGCCTCTTCGGACGCTCCGCGTTCGGCTCTGGAGGGGACGCGGAGCGTCCCGGGCTGCATTCCCACGCAGAGCGTGGGAACGATCACCGAATCAGCTTCAGCCCTTGCCTTTGGTGCGCGTCATATTCGGCCCACCATTCTTCTCAAGATGCTCAATGATGATCCCCGCCACGTTCTTGCTGGTGGTGGTTTCAATCCCTTCAAGCCCCGGCGACGAATTCACTTCCATCACCAGCGGCCCGTGATTGGAACGCAGGATATCCACACCCGCCACCGCCAACCCCATGACCTTCGCCGCGCGCAACGCCGTCATGCGTTCTTCCGGTGTGATCTTGATCAGGCTGGCACTGCCGCCGCGATGCAGGTTGGAGCGAAACTCCCCGGGCTTGGCCTGGCGTTTCATCGCCGCGATCACCTTGTCGCCCACCACGAAGCAGCGAATGTCCGCGCCGCCGGCTTCCTTGATGTATTCCTGAACCATGATGTTCTGCTTCAGGCCCATGAAGGCCTCGATCACCGACTCCGCCGCCGTGGCCGTTTCACACAGCACCACGCCGATGCCCTGGGTGCCTTCCAGCACCTTGATCACCAGCGGCGCGCCGTTAACCATCTCGATCAAGTCGGGAATGTCATCCGGGGAGTGCGCAAAACCGGTGACCGGCAAACCGATCCCCCGGCGCGACAGCAATTGCAGGGACCGCAGTTTGTCCCGCGAACGGGCGATGGCCACCGATTCATTGAGTGGAAACACGCCCATCATTTCGAACTGACGCAACACCGCGCAGCCATAAAACGTCACCGACGCGCCGATCCGCGGGATCACCGCATCGAAACCCTCCAGCGGTTTGCCGCGGTAGTGGATCTGCGGCTTGTGGCTGGCGATGTTCATGTAGGCGCGCAAGGTGTCGATCACCACCATTTCATGGCCACGCTCGGTACCGGCTTCGACCAGACGACGGGTGGAATACAGACGCGGGTTCCGCGACAGCACAGCGATCTTCATGCAACACCTGTGGAGAAGGTAGATACCGGGAACACCGGCTTGTCTTGTACGTACTTGATGCCCGGATTGACCACCAACTGGCCGTCGATCAAGGCTTTGGAACCGAGTAACAGGCGATAACGCATGGACTTGCGGCAGGCGAGCGTGAATTCGACCCGCCAGACCCGATCACCGAGGGCCAGGGTAGTGCTGACCACGTAACGCATCTGCGCGTGGCCGTTGGAGCTTTTGATGGTTTTCATCGTCACCAGGGGGGCTTCGCAGCGCCGATGACGCAGTTGCACCACCGTGCCCAAGTGAGCAGTAAAGCGCACCCACTGTTCCCCGTCGCGCTCGAACGGTTCGATATCAGTGGCATGCAGGCTGGAGGTGCTGGCGCCGGTGTCGATTTTTGCGCGCAGGCCCGCGACTCCCAAGTCTGGGAGCGCCACCCACTCGCGCAGACCGACAACGGTCAAATGGTCAAATGTCTTCAAAGGTGCTCAACCGGTAGAAACCGCTCAGGCCGCACGCGGCCGAATTCGCGGTATTCACGCAGAATAATGGGTAAAAGGCGACAGATATCTACGGCCCGGATTTCCAGCCCTCAAGGGAGGCGCTGGAACGTGTGCATTGTAATCCGAGCCGGCGTAATTCATGGCACGACAGAAACGGTAGTACAGTTCAGCAATATTTCAGAATGAGGAAATTCCATGGCACAAAAAAGCGAAGAGGACGACAAAGTCCGTCTCGATAAATGGTTGTGGGCCGCGCGTTTTTATAAAACACGCGCCTTGGCCAAGGCGGCGATTGAAAGCGGCAAGGTGCATTGCCGGGGCGAGCGCTGCAAACCGGGCAAGGAACCGCGAATCGGCGACGAGTTTCAGATTCGTACCGGATTCGAAGAGCGCACGGTGGTGGTTCAGGCGCTGTCGATCGTACGCCGTGGCGCGCCAGAGGCTCAGGCGCTCTATGCCGAAACCGACGCCAGCATCGCCAAGCGCGAGGCGGCTGCGGCCATGCGCAAGTCCGGTGCGCTGGGCGTGAGCACTGATGGCAAACCGAGCAAGAAGCAGCGACGGGACTTGTTCAAGTTTCGTGGAAGCAGTAACGACGAGTAAGTCAGTTAACTTCTGTATTGCCTGTGAAGCAGCCTTCGTCGGATCGCCGCCCGGAGCCAGTTCGCTCCCACAAGTACGCGCAGTCCTGGGAGCGAGACTTGCAATTGCCCAACCGTGTAGCCATATCGGGTTAATCGCCGGCAGCGCGTTGGATGGGTGAAAGTGCCATTCGTCGAAAACCACCCACAGCTTCTGAGCCGTAGGCCATAACCAGAAAGCCAGCAGCGCCAGAAGCAAGAAATTGCATAAGCGCCCGGCATGCGTTCCACCTTGCTTGGAACAAACCCGGATTGTTCTTAAAATGCCGCTCACGGCTGAACATCGCGCACCAAAACGGTGCTGCAGAGACGCAATTTCTCGCTGTCAGAAATCATTTTGTCATTACCTCAGATACCCAGACCTATGACCGATCTACCGGATACCGACTACACCCAACGCTTCATCTTCGATGACAGCGACACCCGCGGCGAGCTGGTGGCGTTGGAGCGTAGCTACGCCGAAGTCCTCGCTAAACACCCGTACCCGGAGCCGGTTGCACAACTGCTCGGCGAACTGATGGCAGCAGCGTCGTTGTTGGTCGGCACCTTGAAGTTCGATGGCTTGCTGATTCTCCAGGCCCGTTCCGATGGCCCGATCCCGCTGCTGATGATCGAATGCTCCAGCGAGCGCGAAATCCGTGGCCTGGCCCGATACGAAGCCGACCAGATCGCCCCCGACGCGACCCTCTCCGACCTGATGCCCAACGGCGTATTGGCGCTGACCGTCGACCCGACCCAAGGCAAGCGTTATCAGGGCATCGTCGACCTCGACGGCGCAACCCTGTCGGAGTGCTTCACCAACTACTTCGTGATGTCGCAACAAGTCGGCACGCGTTTCTGGTTGTACGCCGATGGTCGTCGCGCCCGTGGCCTGCTGCTGCAGCAACTGCCTGCTGATCGGTTGAAAGATGAAGAAGAACGCGCCGCCAGCTGGCAGCACCTCACCGCGCTGGCCAGCACCCTGACCGCCGATGAATTGCTGAGCCTGGACAACGAAACCATCCTCCATCGTCTCTACCACGAAGAGCAGGTTCGTCTGTTCGATGTGCAGAAATTGCGCTTCCGTTGCAGCTGCTCGCGCGAACGTTCTGCCAATGCGCTGGTCAGTTTGGGTCTGGAAGATGCCCAGTCGCTCGTGATCGAACATGGCGGCAACATTGAGATCGACTGTCAGTTTTGCAACGAGCGCTACCTGTTCGACGCCGCCGATATCGCTCAATTATTCGCTGGAGCGGGTGTGGATACACCGTCAGATACCCGGCACTAAAACGGTTCAGCGCAGGTAAATTCACTGGTTTGTGCCGGAATAACGCCGTTCTGACGGGAGGGCCCTACTATTTTTGGGCTTTTCTGGCATAATCCGGCCCACTTTTTGTCGCGGTAGTAGTGCACGACTTTCTACTACAAAACGTTTGGAGCACACTCGGCCAATGGCCGACGGGGAATCTCATGACGCAAGCCAATAACGCCGTGTACACCGATCTGAGTGTTGATGATCTGGTAAAAGAAGCTCTGAGTCGCGGTGAGGGCGAGCTTGCCGATACCGGCGCGCTGGTTGTTCGCACCGGTCACCGCACCGGCCGCTCGCCAGTCGATCGTTTCATCGTTGACGAACCGTCCACCTCGGCTTCCATCGCCTGGGGCCCGATCAACCGCAAGTTCCCGGCCGACAAGTTCGATGCCCTGTGGGACCGCGTCGAAGCGTTCAACAACGCGCAAGATCATTTCGTTTCCCATGTGCATGTAGGTGCGTCCGAAGACCACTACCTGGCCGTGAAGATGACCACCCAGACTGCCTGGCAGAACCTGTTCGGCCGTTGCCTGTTCATCAACCCGCAAAAGTACAACCCGGCTGGCCGTGATGAGTGGCAAGTGCTCAACGTTGCCAACTTCGAGTGCGTGCCAGAGCGTGACGGCACCAACTCCGACGGTTGCGTGATCCTCAACTTCGCTCAGAAGAAAGTGCTGATCGCCGGCATGCGTTACGCCGGTGAAATGAAGAAAGCCATGTTCTCGGTGCAGAACTACCTGCTGCCGGCTGCCGACGTACTGCCAATGCACTGCGCCGCCAACATCGGCGAAGCGGGCGACGTGACCCTGTTCTTCGGTCTGTCCGGCACCGGTAAAACCACCCTGTCCGCCGATGAAAGCCGTTACCTGATCGGTGACGACGAGCACGGCTGGGGTGAAGGCGTTGTTTTCAACATCGAAGGCGGCTGCTACGCCAAATGCATCGACTTGTCCGAGAAGAACGAGCCGGTCATCTGGAAAGCCATCAAGCACGGCGCAGTCCTGGAAAACGTCGTTATCGACGACGCCAAGCACGCCGATTACACCGATGTCAGCCTGACCCAGAACAGCCGCGCCGCCTACCCGCTGGAGCACGTTGCCAAGCGCTCCGAGAAAAACCTCGGTGGCGAGCCGAACGCGGTGATCTTCCTGACCTGCGACCTGACCGGCGTGCTGCCGCCAGTGTCGATCCTCAGCGAAGAACAAGCGGCCTACCACTTCCTGTCCGGCTACACCGCACTGGTGGGCTCGACCGAAATGGGTTCCGGCAGCGGCATCAAGTCGACCTTCTCCACCTGCTTCGGCGCACCGTTCTTCCCGCGTCCGGCTGGCGAATACGCAGAACTGCTGATCAAGCGCATCCGCGGCTTCGGCTCCAAGGTCTACCTGGTCAACACCGGCTGGACCGGCGGTGGCTACGGCGTCGGCAAACGCTTCAACATCCCGACCACTCGCGGCGTGATCGCAGCGATCCAGAGCGGCGCGTTGATCGGCGTTGAAACCGAGCACCTCGACACCATCAACCTCGACGTGCCACTGGCCGTACCGGGCGTTGAAACCGGCCTGTTGAACCCACGTAACACCTGGGCTGACAAGGCTGCTTACGATGAAGCGGCTAAAGCACTGGCTGGGTTGTTTGTTGAGAACTTCAAGAAGTTTGAAGTGAGCGACGCGATCAAGGCTGCTGGGCCTAAGTTGTAAGGCTTGGATTTAGCGAATGAAAAAGCCGCCCTTCGGGGCGGCTTTTTTATGAGGTGTATGTTTGTAGCTCCATTCGAATTGATCTTGCCAATCCTGCAAGGTCACCATATATCGATTTTGAGTTGATGCTCATTTTCCTTAATAATGCATAACAGTTCTTGTATAGACTTTTGTCTATTGTAATTTTATGCATAGCGCAATTTTCATAAATGCTTGAATTTATTATTGAGTCGATAGTTTTTTCACGATTCCCAGAAAGTAGGAATGTGCCGGATTGTCTGTCGATTCTGGCATTTAGCTCTAATGGCTCTGTAACCCAAAGAATATCGTATGCAAAGCGATCCACGACTTCTTCAAATATTTTGTCAGGATCGTTTGAAATACTCGATCGAGTCTCTAAAAATCCAGAGTCTTTGGTTTTAATATGCCTGATAGACTGCTCCATAATTGAGCTGTAGTCTAGTGCGAATATGGAAAAGTCTGCGTTGTTAAGTGGTGAGTAGGTTTCTAGTGCAAAATATAACGCTATATAAGGACTTTCGCTGAAATCAATTAATCGTGTTGGTGTTCCGTAATGTTGCATAACTGATAGCCAACATAGTTTTGACGTAGGTGTATGCTCTACTCCATTATATATGTGGTACTTTGATATGAATGTGCTTAGCGACCTATCCTCGAACTTTCTAGCATTTTCGGCGCTCCATTTTGAGCCTAGCACTCGCTCTAACGTAGAGTCTAGTTGCCAGTTCGAATCGGAGTGTCCTCGATAAACGAAGTTGTTTGGGAATTCGTTAAGTCGTCTAATCAATTGCTCGATCGTATTTATATGTTCTTCTACTATCATATTCTGATCTCGTTGTAAGCTTGCCTGATCTCTTTGAAAGCCTCAAGATCAGTTGCCGTATCCTCGACGGAAACCCTTACAGCATCACCCTTTAGAGAAATGGCTATTGATTTTTTTTGGTCAGCTTTTTTTATTCGTGCTGATGCGGTGTTTCCAGTGGCGGCAGTGGATTTAGTAACAGCTTCAACAACATCTTCATTCAATGATTTCCCGAAAACTTCAACACTTCCGTTTTCTCCACCCAAAGCGTTGCAGTACACGGATATAGGCTTCTGAAAAAGCTCATCGGCATCAATAGGGTTTGGACCGGTAAAGTTTGCTTTGAATTTAGTAATCGCATAGGCAGATTTTATTTTTTCTAGGAAGTTTTCTGGGTCGGGGATCGAGTCCACACGAACCTCAACACCTGTTTCTATGGTTACTCTTGTTTTTTCGAAAAGCCCTTTTATTCTTCTAGATATTGACTTTACATCAGGCGCCACTCGGGATTTTTTGGCGATGCCCAATAGACCAATATCTGCATAGAAAAAAACTTGCGTGTAAGGTCCAGAATCATCCGTCTGCTTTAGAAAGTCACCGGACGTCTGGTCAAATTTTTCAACTGTCATTTTTGTAGTTCTACCGACCGCAAACTTTCCGCCTGTATCGCCGAGAGTTTCAATATTGCCGATGTGCCAAACGTTATCTTCTCGAAGCTCCATTGAGGGTTTCTCTTCAAGAGCTGCTCTGAAAATATCTGCTGCACTCATATCGTTACCAAACAAACTAAATTGGGACGGTTTGATGAATTTTATTCGATAAAGATGAAACTCTAGTAAGGCCAATTTATACCTCGATATTTTCTGGGCTTTTATTAGCGGTAATTACTGCTGATTTGTGATGCTGAGTGCCGGACGTGCCGGGTTTGGAGAATATTCTTCTGTGCGTTATAGCTGTTGCAAAAGTTAAATAAATTGTAAATTTATGAAGCAGCACTAATTGAAATGTTGTGCCTTGTACTCTGCTGTGGGTGGTGCTCAGAGCCGATTTTTTTGAACCGATGAATTCTATGTGCCCGAAGACGACTCTTAGACCGGTAGGAAAATAATAATGGAAGAGGCTTTTCAGCGATTTGCATTTCATAGCGTCTACTGTTTCATTCCTTGTAAACAGAATCCGGAACGAAAGGGCCGCGTCGTTCCTTCACTCAAGACTAAACTGAAATGACATCATTTTGCCAGCAGTTGTATGTGGGATAGCTAGCTACTTTGGTATTGGATTCGCCAATATGATCCGCATGCACGATATTGGCGACAACCTGGCTTGCAGTAGTGGGAGGGATGGGGCTGTCTATCAGCGAGTTTGAAGACGATAAACACCAGCAAAGTCAGCATGGCTACGCATTGTGACCAGGTAAATGGCTGATGAAGGGGGGCCGATTCTCTTTCAGTACACCTAGACTAATTTCCCGCTAGCCGAAACGCGGGGGCCATATTGTCTTGTTCTCGCTTCGACAGCCCCGCTGCGCTGGCCACTTTTGCCCACTGACCCACGACCTCTTGGAAGTTCTCAATTATTTCTTCCGCATCATCACGGCCTACCCGAAAGTACCCAGCCACTTCGCGAGCAAGTTCGAGATCCAGCGCGTTGTCGGCATCCGTAATGTTGAGCTTCAACCCATCGGCGTGTGATACCGGGTTCATGTCGTAGGCATCAGACAGGCGCCACCCCCGGCCGGGGTCAAGGAGAAAACCATGGTTGCGCAGGTGGTCGTCGGTATTAGAGACGAGGATGTTGAACACGATGCGTGACCATAACTCGCGGAGATCTTTGTCGGGTTCTGAGCCATGCTCCATGAGTACTTCTGCCAGCTCTAGGTAGCTCGCGCCCATCGATGCATCGTCACCGTCCACGCGGTCAGTCATGGTCATGGCTGAGGCGAAATGTAGTCGCCCACCCGTTTCGGTACGGTCGAAGCGTTTGACCATGAAGCAGTGATGGTCGCTCGCATAGCGTTGCGCAATACCCTCTGGCACTCGCAGGCCGCATTGATTCGCCAGAACACTCACCACGAATTCCCATCCGCCGACGTCATAGTCGTCCCGAGTGCTCGGGAACTTGGCGATCCACAGATGACCATTCTTGTCAGCAACACTGGCCTTGGGCCTGGCACCGCCCAATGAACCACCGGGTGCGATCAACATTCTCAGCCACTCGCGCCCATCGAGTGATGTGTTGTCTGGATCGTTTTCCAACGCTCGACTTGCCTGCTCCAGCGCACGTAACTCGACAAAAGGAGGCGCCGCCAATCCATCTCGATCATCCAGGAAATTGCCTTCGTCATTGAGCTTGTAGCGAATAGCCCCGACTCGATAGAGGTCATGAACACCTAACAGGAAATCTGACTCATAGAGCTTGGTACCCTTCGGGACCAAGCCGTCGCGGATGTCCCGTTCCAGTCGGCGTTTCATCAGCAATTGACCCCATCGATCCGGGCTTGAGTCGGCAAAAACGCCAAAGCGGGTCTGGTGTTGTCCTGGGAACTGTCGCCCTTCGAAGAGCTTGATGCGGGGATCCAGCGTCGTGAAATTCAACTCGGGATCGGCCAAAGCAGCAGTGTCGTACTCAAACTCGAACACGTTAGTGGAGCGAGCCTTTCCGGCATGAAGAAACCCAAGACGCCTTGGTCTTTGCAGGGTTTCCCAATCGGCATACACCGCGATCAGTGTCATTTTTAATCCGTCTCAGGTTTAGATTTTTTCTTGGTAAACAAATTGGAAAAAGAGTGGGTGTTCAATGGGAAATCAACCTCAAGATCCGAATCGGAGATGGGGCTTTCCAGTGCTTCCGTAGCCCTGTCGCGAATGGGTGACGATGCTTTTGTTGAAGCAACGTTGCGAACTCGTTGGCGTTTGCTGGCTGCGGAGCTCGCTCGTGGGGTTAATTGCGCGTCTTGCAGTTGGCGCCCCAACTCATCCGTTGCTGCGAGCTTGCTCAAGTCTTTTTCCAAGCCCAGAACCTGCATCACTGACATATAGGCTCCGATCGTCACGCCTGAGCCGCCGGACTCCAATGAGCGCAGCGTTGTCAGCGACATGCCAGCTCTCTCAGCCACTTGCTTGGCTGTCAGCTTGCGACGTAGCCGAGCGAGTTTGAGTCGTTCGCCAAACTCGGCGAGCAATCTGGATGCAGCCGGCAGCAGGGGCGCTGTTTTTTTAGCCATGTGCCATTATTCCTTCGTTTTTAGGCTTTAACTGCCAGAATAATAGCACTTATGTGATGATTTGCTGGGCTGCCCCAACGTGTAGCAAGTCTCTCTCTGCCAGTACGGCCGCTCCAGATGGACGTCGGAGGCGGGATTATTGAAACTGCCATTATTCCAACCTAAATCGCTAAAAACAGCCAGAATATTGCCACTTAAGTGTGGCTAGATCCCTTCCAGAGCTTTTGTATCCCACCGTTGCAACTTGACCGCTTGGTAAAGCATGCCAATGGTCAGTGGGGCTTTGTCGCCACGACCTTTGGCTCGGCGTTTGAGGAACACATCGAATCCTTCCGGCTGGAAGTAGCGATAGGCGTCGTAGTCCACGAAGTCGATCCCAAACTGTTCTTCCAGCGCTTCCATCAAATGCCGCGCATCGGCACCGTCGCAGCCCAGATCAAAGTTGATCGAGGTGGTGAGGCTGATGGTTTTGCGTTCGGGCAGACCGAGTTCTTCGTGCAGCAACTGCATGAGCAGGTGCATGGCGTGGTCGTCGGGGAAGTTGGGCGCGAGGTTCATGGGGCGTCTTCCGTTTAGGGCCATTTCGTGAGGCGGATTAAGCCTGATCTTGCGATGCGTTGGATGTCGATCAGAGCTGCGAACATGGAATTCGCGGGAAGGCTGGCGCTCACCCCGTACGATCTCGTTCATCTGTTGCACGCTTTCCATCAGCTCATCAAAAAACTTGCTCAAGGTTATCCCCGGGTTTTGATCGTTCCCACGCTCTGCGTGGGAATGCGGCCCGGGACGCTCTGCGGCCCTTTCGGAAGCTGGAACGCGGAGCGTCCCTTGAGGCATTCCCACGCAGAGCGTGGGAACGATCCTGGCTCGGCGTCAGGTGGGTGCTTTCCAGCCCATCATGCGTTGTTGGGCGACTTTCAGCAGGTCGCAGCCGTCCTGGGTCAACAGGTAGACGGCGTGGGTGATGTGCGGGATGTCTTCCACGTCACCGTTTTTGAAGCATTGGCAATGTAGGGTTTTGAGCAGGTCGCTGGAGGCTCGGATGCGCTGGAGGGCGGCTTCGAGGATGTCTTGCGGGTCGGCTTCTGTGTCGATGATCAGGGGCGGGGAATCGGTGAGGTTTGTTTCGAGTGGGCGGTAGCGATCGGGGAACGGGTTCAACGTTTTCATTGTTTATAGCCTCAAATGCATCAGCAATACCCGCGCTATCGTGACCAAGCGATAGGAGGCGGACTGTGTTCGGGTTGGTCAACCGATGAGGCTCACATCCCGGCACGCCCGAGGGCGTCCCAAACACAGCCACCATATAGCGTGCAGGCATTTGAAGTGCCGGCAGCATACAACGGACGCGTCGATATGAGCTATTCGGGTGACCAAGCCCGAGTCGCTGATTTGGCAGCGACAGCCCGACTATAGGTGTCAGCCGCCGGGCAGCGATAGACGATAAAGAGTCCCCGCTTGTAGGATCGGGCCGAACCTCGACTAGGCCCTTTCTATAGGAATTTTCGCGAAGAATGTTCTCGCGCTTTCCACCCTCCCGCGCCCATCACCTCAACGAATATGCTGATACGAAGCCACATCCAGAAGGTTGGTGCTCAGCCCGGTCGCCGGCGCATAGATCGTGCCTTTCACTGCCGAGAACCTGACCCCATTACTGCCCAGCGAAACGTAGCGCTCGCCCTGGTCCAGCTCGGTGAAGTAGGTGTACGAGCACTTTTCCATCGCTTTGTATTTCGCGGCGGCGCTGGCCATGGTGTTGTGGTGTTTCTGCAGGTCGGCCGCGCTCAGGTTGAGGATTTTGTTCAGCGGCACGCCCCAGCGCTTCAGGCACACTTCGGCAAAGTGGCGGACGATCAGGCCGGGTTCGGCCAGCACTTTAGGGCCGCTGACACCGTCTGCGGCGGCGTTGCCAACCAGCGTGCCATGGCGGCCGGGCATCGGGTAAATGTGGGTTCGGGTGCCGGTGGCCGTTTGCGGGATGACGCAGCTGAAGCCTTTGGAGCGCTCGTCTCGGGCGTAGAAGCCGACGTATTCTTTTACGTTGGCATTCAGTTTTACTTTGTCTTCCTGAAAGTTACCGATGCCCGGTACCGGATCAATCGCAAAGATATTGACCGGGATGTTCTTCAGTGCGCTGTCCTTGAACATGGCATTGGCCAGCATATGGCAACTAATACCGCCGCGGCTCCAGCCTACCAAGTTGACCTGGGTTGGAATAACGCCGTCCTTGCGAAACGTTTTAATGATTTGTTCTTGCAGCTTCTGCTGGGTCACGCTGCGGTCGCCATAGTTATATTTACGCCACAGCCAGGAACCTTCGACGATCACGTCTTCGATTGGAATGCCTGCAGCCTTCAGGCGGTTGTATTCGGTCTCGGTCAGTTTTTCGCGTTGCCAGTCACACTGGCCTTTGATGATGTTGATGGCGTGTTTGACGTTCTCCTCCCAGCCCTTGCCGAACAGCGTGCCGCTCAGGCCATAGTCCTTGGATTGAGTGAACAGTTCATCAGCTTGCAGGTTGCTGGTGCCGGGACCGTCGATCACGATCCATTCGGCAAACTCTCGGCCAGCATGATGGGAGGCGAGTGCCGAAACCAGTTCACCATTCCAGTAAGTTGGGTTCTGATTGTCGAATTTGGTCGAGCCGGTACCGCAAAAGAAAATAGTTAATGTAGTCATTGTTGTGCTCTTGTTTGGTTTAAGAGCGTACAGGCTAGTTTGAGTTATTTAGATAATGAAGTGGTTAGTTGTTACCGGGGTTGTAGTGTGTTAGAGGTTTTAGTGCCCTATTCTTTGTTTGGCAACTTCCAGTAGTTCGCAACCATCCTGCGTTAATAAATAAAGAGCATTCACGATATGAGGAATGTCTTTAACGTCGGCTTGTTTGAAGCACAGACAATAAAGCGTTTCGAGCAAATCGCTGGCCGCGCGCAGACGTTGGTGCGCAGCGTCGAGGACGGCGCCGGTGCTGGCCGTGGTGTCGATGACGAGGACGGGCGTTTCGCTGTAGCTGGTTTTGAGGGGACGATAGCGGTCTTGCATTTAGGTCAGTCCTATAGGAATTCGGGCAATCTCGCCGGCAGGCCGACACCCTGATTTCAGCCGCGCCGCAGACTATAGAAGGGCACGGCGCCGCGCGGCAATACGGCTTCGATGGACAGGTTTTGTAGGGGTTTTATCTGCCTTTTCGGACCGAACCTACGTGTTTTCCGAGGTTTTTTATGCCCAAACCCTTAGACGGCAGATTTCCTACGGGGTTGTCAGGCGCAACCCATCAAACCTCTGTAGGGTGCGCGCCAGAATCAGTAGGACGTTTCCAAATGTCCGCCCAACGCTTATCACGAATTAGGTATGCAATGGCCTCGATTTTGTTGTTGTGGGCCGGGGCATGTGGTGCGGTGGATGCTGTAGATGTCACCGGCGAAATCAGCCCGGCCCATGCCATTTTGGCGAGCAAGAGCCAGGTTTTTCACGAGAAGGTGCTTAAAAGAGCAGCTATGGGTGACGGTGTTGGTGCCCTAGATGGGGGACGACAAATCTGATTGCCCTGTTGCACCGATCTCGGATTCCGGGATTGGGCGCGAGGCTGCGTCCAGGTCCATCAATCCTTGGCCGTAGGCTTCACTGTTTGCATAGATGCCGGTCCGGTTCGCGGTCGCCAGCAGGCGTTCGCGCACTTGCTGCGCGGTGAGCTCAGGATAGCGACTATGCAGTGCTGCCAGGGCACCGCTGACCAGCGCGACCGCAGGAGAGGTGCCGGCAGTTTGGGCGTATTGGCCATCCTTGTGGGTGGTCAGCAGACCTTGGTCGGCGCCCGAATCGCCGCCCGGTACGGCGATGCACCAGGCCGCAGCCACACCGCAGTAGTTGGATTTTGCATTGATGGCGCTGCCGTCGTTCTTCAGCGCAACCACCGCGATCCAGCCCATTTCCAGTTCAGGTATGGCGATCGGCAAACCGGGCTCGACCAGCGGCTCTCGTTTCAGTTCGTTACCGGTCGGGAACACAAATACCGCGCCGCCCCGGACCAGTTTTCGGGCGGTCACCAGCGACTCAGGCATGACCTGCTTATAACGGGCCTCATTGATCTCGGTCGCGGGAATGGCGTTGGCCCACGAATTATTGAAGATGCGCGTGCCCTTGTCGAAACCGGACTGCCAGGATTGCGCAATCTCACGGTCGAAGAAAAATGGCTCGTTGTCGTCACCGAAACGAAAGGGGATCAGTTGTGCATTGAACGCAACGCCATGCATGCCCTGACCATCCTTGTTGGCCGCCAGAATGCCAGCCATCTGGGTGCCGTGACCGATTCTGTCAACGGTACCGACCTGGTTCTCGACATGGTCAAAGCCCGGATCGCGGATTCTTCCCTGGAATTCCGCCAAGTTGCTATTCAGGCCTGAATCGACCAGTGCCACGGCCACGCCTTGACCGGTGCCACCGCGGGCGTAAAGGGTTGAAGCGTGAACGATCGCCAAACCCTTTTGGGCTCGATACTCCAGTGTTTCGAACGGGGCCGGATCGATGGGGGGCTGCGTGGGGGTTGTCAGGCATCCACTTAAGAGGAATGGCAACAAAAGCGCGAAGATAATTGAAAAACTGGGTATTTGAAGCATGGTCGTTCCTTCATGAGTATCCGCGTCCACCAGGCTTCCTGCCGTGATGAGCATTTTCGCGGATAGTGATTTTTCTCGAAGTTGAACCTTACCAGTGGAATGGAGCGGGGAATCAGCGGCAAAGTGCCTTGTATGTTTCAGCCTGTGGCGAAGGTTCGTCCCGATAGACGCTGTATCATCCCGTATCGTTTTGGTCCCCGACCTTTTCTCGACTCGCTGCGTTTGCCGGCTAGGCTTTGGGCTTCGCAGCGGTCAACGGAGTGACAGCTTATGCACAACACCCTGGAACAGGTTTTCGGTTATCCACAGTTTCGGCCCGGCCAGGAAGCGGCGATCAGCGCGGTGTTGGCCGGGCGTTCGGCGGCGGCGATTTTCCCCACCGGCTCGGGCAAGTCCCTGTGTTACCAATTGCCGGCCTTGCTGCTGCCGCACCTGACGCTGGTGGTCTCGCCGCTGTTGGCGTTGATGCAGGATCAACTGGCGTTTCTGCAGCGCCACGGCATTGCGGCGGGCAGTATCGATTCGGCCCAGAGCCGCGATGATGCCAGCGACGTCATGGCTCGGGCCAAGTCTGGCGAGCTGAAGATTTTGATGATCTCCGTGGAGCGCCTGAAGAACGAGCGTTTCCGCAATTTCCTGCAGCAAGTGCCCATCTCGTTGCTGGTGGTGGATGAGGCGCACTGCATCTCGGAATGGGGCCACAATTTCCGCCCCGATTACCTCAAGCTTCCCGACTATCAGTGCCAGTTCAACATCCCTCAAGCATTGTTACTGACCGCCACCGCGACACCCAAAGTGATCGCCGACATGGAGGCCAAGTTCGCCATTGCCCCCGAAGACGTAGTAACCACTGGGTTCTATCGGCCGAACCTCAATCTGTTAGTGGAACCGGTGCGCGGTCAGGACAAACGCCGACGCCTTGTCGAATGGATGAGCGAACGTCCAGGCCAGCCGAGCATCGTTTACGTCACCTTGCAGAAAACCGCTGAGCACATCGCTGAACACCTGGGCCGCAACGGCATACAGGCGGAGGCGTATCACGCCGGTTTGCCCCACGAACAACGGGAAGCCATTCAAAAGCGCTTTATGGGCGGGCAGTCCAATTGCATCGTCGCCACCATCGCGTTCGGCATGGGCATCGACAAGAGCGACATCCGCAACGTGGTGCATTTCGACCTGCCCAAATCGATCGAAAATTACAGTCAGGAAATCGGCCGCGCCGGGCGTGACGGGCAGCCGTCCGACTGCCTGGTATTGGCCAACCGTGACAGCCTCAATGTGCTGGAAAACTTCGTCTACGGCGATACGCCTGAGCTCGATGGCATCCGCCATGTGCTCGACGAGTTGCAAGCCGCCGCGCCCGAGGGGCAGTGGGAGTTTCTGTTGGGGCCGTTGGCGGACCACAGCAACATCCGCCAATTGCCGCTCAAGACCTTGCTGGTGCAGTTGGAACTGCGCGCAATCATTGCACCGCGTTACGCCTATTACGCCGAATACCGCTTCAAATACTTGCAGGAACCAGAGGCTTTGCTGGCCCGCTTCGAGGGTGAGCGCAAGGATTTCGTCGCGGCGATCATCCAGACCTCGAGCCGCGCACGGACCTGGGCCACAGTGAATTTCGATGCGCTTTATGAACAGCATCAGGCCGAGCGTAATCGGGTGGTGAAGGCGCTGGATTATTTCCAGGAAAAGGGCTGGGTCGAGCTCGAAAGCAAGCAGATGACCGAGGTCTACAGCCTGCTGCAAACGGACTTTGATGCCCAAGCCTTGAGCGAAGAGTTGCACGCCTACTTCACCCGCCATGAACAAACCGAGATCGCACGGATTCACGCCATGCTGGATCTGTTCGCCACGGACCATTGCCTGGGCTATCGCCTGGCCGAGTACTTCGGCGATGAAAATGCGCCGCAGCAGTGCGGGCATTGTTCGGTGTGTCACGGGGATGTGGCGCGGTTGCCGACGCCACCGGAATTACCGGTGCTTGTGGATAAAAACTTCGAGGCGTTGTGCGGTGATTTTATCCACAGGCATGAACAGCACACCGGCAACGTTCCGTCTGCGGAGCGCGTGACGCGGTTTTTATGTGGCATCGGCGTGCCGCTGTTCACCAAGCTCAAGGCTCGCTCGATTCCCGGGTTTGCGGCGCTGGAAGATTATCCGTATGCCGAAGTCCGGACGTGGGCCGAGGCGTATTTGCCACGCTAGATCGTTCCCACGCTCTGCGTGGGAATGCAGCCCGGGACGCTCCGCGTCCCTTTCACAGCCGAACGCGGAGCGTGGGAACGATCAGGTGGGCGGTCATCCATCCGCTGAATGTCGCTCATCACAGGAATAAATTTCAAAAAGGCGCGGTGGCTGACTATGGTGAAGGCTGTCTTTGGATCGCCAACAAGAGAACAACCATGAGCCAGACACCGTTCACTATTCAGCGCGCTGCCGTCATTGGCGCAGGCACCATGGGCCGTGGCATTGTCATGTGCCTGGCCAACGCCGGCGTCCCGGTGCAGTGGGTCGATAACAATCCACAGATGCTTGAACAGGCGCTGGCCACCGTAGCGGACACCTACGCCCACAACGTGGCTCAGGGACGGATCGATCAGGCCGAGGCGGACGCTCGCATTGCACGAGTAACGGCGGCTGCTGACTACGCGGCGGTCCGCGATGTCGATCTGGTGATCGAAGCGGTGTACGAAAACCTCGAACTCAAGCAGAAAATCTTCCGTGAACTGGACGGTCTGCTCAAACCCGAAGCCATTCTGGCCAGCAATACCTCGGCGCTGGATATCGATGCCATCGCTGCGGCTACTCGTCGTCCGCAACAGGTGTTGGGCCTGCACTTCTTCAGCCCGGCGCACATCATGAAACTGCTGGAAATCGTTCGCGGTGCACAGACTTCACCGGCGGTGCTTGAGGCCGCCCTGGCACTGGGCAAACGCATGGGCAAGGTCAGCGTGGTGTCGGGCAACTGCCATGGTTTCATCGGCAACCGCATGCTGCATCCGTATGTGCTCGAAGCGCGCAAGATGTTGCTCGAAGGCGCTTATCCACATCAGGTCGATGCGGTGCTGCAAGGTTTTGGTTTCGCCATGGGGCCGTTCCGCATGTACGACGTGGTCGGCATCGATCTGGAGTGGCGCGCTCGGCAGTTGGCGGGTGAAGGGCAGGATGCGCCTGAGGTTCAGGTGGACAATCGTCTGTGCGAATTGGGTCGTTTCGGCCAGAAGAGTGGCAATGGCTATTACCACTATGAGCCGGGCAGTCGCCAGGCTGAGCACGATGTTGAAGTCGATGCGCTGGTGTTGCAGGTCAGCGAAGAACTAGGGTTCCAGCGCCGCGAGATAAGCCCCGAAGAGATCCTGGAGCGCTGCTTGCTGGCACTGGTCAATGAAGGGGCGAAGATCCTCCAGGAAGGGATTGCCGAATCGGCGCACGACATCGATCTGGTGTACCTCAATGGCTACGGTTTCCCGGCGGACAAGGGCGGGCCGATGGCGTGGGCGGATCAACAAGGGCTGGCGGATATTCACCAACGGTTGCTGGCACTTGAAACGAGGCAGGGCGATCAATGGAACCCGGCGCGGTTGATCGGGGAATTGGCGGCGGAGGGTAAAGGGTTTTCGGATCGGTAGACTCCACTACGGCTGATCGTCGTTCCCATGTTCTGCGTGGGAACGTCTCCATGGACGCTCTGCGTCCGCTCCTGAATGTGACGCAGAGCGTCACGGGCTGCATTCCCACGCAGAGCGTGGGAACGATCCTCAAGGCGAGAACCCATGACTCAACGCGCCACCTACCCGTACTTCCAGCCCATCACCACCCGCTGGCATGACAACGACGCCTATGGTCACGTCAACAACGTCACTTACTACAGCTTCTTCGACACAGCAGTGAACACCTACCTGATCGAAGTCGGCGGTCTGGATATCCATGACGGCGAAGTGGTGGGCTTTGTGGTGAGTTCGGCCTGCGATTACTTCGCGTCTATTGCCTTCCCTGACCGAATCGAAATCGGTTTGCGGGTGGGCAAGTTGGGCAACAGTTCGGTGCAATACGAATTGGCGGTGTTCAAGGCCGGGGAAGACGAAGCCTGCGCGGCGGGGCGCTTCGTGCATGTGTTTGTGGATCGGGCCTCTAATCAGCCGGTGGCGATTCCTGCCGGCTTGCGCGAGGCACTGCAGCGGTTGGTGGTTTGACGGGCAAAAAAAATCGCAGCCTTTGGGCTGCGATTTTTTTGATCTACCGGTAAACGAGGTGATTCAACCTCAGTCGCGATAGCGATGTTTGTGCTTGCGATGACCATAGGCGTGACCGCGCCCCGGATGGCCGTCGCGGTAGTAGCGACGATCACCATGGCCACCACGATAGGAACGACGATCATCATCATCGTCATCGCTCTTGTTGCCCATGTAGTTACCCAGCGCGCCACCGGCACCGCCGCCTGCTGCGGAGCCGATCAGGCTGCCGGTGGTGCCGCCCACGCTGCGGCCGACCACGTTACCGCCTGCTGCGCCCAACGCACCGCCAATAGCGGCTTCGCCACGGCTGCGTTTGTCTGCGCCAACAGCACTACCACCCGCGCCGCCCAGGGCCGCGCCAATGGTGGAACCTGTATTGCCGCCTAATGACTGACCGACGACCGAGCCAAGAACCCCGCCCAATGCGCCGCCCACACCTGCTTCGGTGGTGCCGCCGGCAGAAGCGAAGCCACTGACCAGGCCAAGGGACAACAAGAGAATCGAGGAGAACTTCATAGAGGAACCTCAAGGGGATGACGGCGCGATCCTGAGGCCGTGTCATGGTCGTGACAATCGAAATCCGACGAGTAACACGACTTGAGCACATTTCTATAAGTTACTGTTTTTTAGTCGGAACTTAAGCGTTTTTCGCCGGTCTTTAACTACTTCGGACAGGCCGTTTTCATGCAAAACGGCCTTTTTTGTGGGCGTTTGGAAAGTGACTGATCTGGAATATTCGATTGATCGTTCCCACGCTCTGCGTGGGAATGCAGCCCGGGACGCTCCGCGTCCCAAAGCGGACGCAGAGCGTCCATCGAGGCATTCCCACGCAGAGCGTGGGAACGATCAGGGTCAGGCCGACTTGGCCATGATGAGTCCAGTCTCACTCGCCGCTTCCAACCGGATCGCCACAAACTTCGACGTTGGCGTATGGCTGCCATCCCCAATGCTCTCCAGCGGCACCAGCGGATTCACTTCCGGGTAATAAGCCGCGGCTTGCCCGGCAGGGATATCAAACGCCAGCAGCGTAAAGCCCTTCACCCGACGCACGCGGCCATCGTCCCAGATCGAAACGATGTCAGCCTTCTGCCCTGGCTTGAACCCCAGCCGAATGATGTCGGCTTCGTTGACGAACAACACATCACGCTGACCTTTCACGCCGCGATAGCGGTCATCAAGCCCATAAATCGTGGTGTTGTACTGATCGTGAGAACGCATCGACTGCATGATCAGGTCCGGCAATACGCCGGTAGCGCGAGTGCGTTCGTGCACCAGGTCTTTGGGCAGGACGTTCGCACGGAAATTGGCGCGCCCCGACGCGGTGTTCCAGCGGCGAGCACCGGCGCTGTTGCCGAGGTAGAACCCGCCCGGGTTCTGGATCTTTTCGTTGAAGTCCTTGAAGCCCACCACGGTGTCGGCAATCAGGTCGCGGATGCGCCGGTAATCGGCCACCAGCCAGTTCCAGTCCACCGGTTGGCTGCCCAGGGTCGCGGCAGCGATGCCGGCAATGATCGCCGGCTCCGAACGCATCTGGTTCGACAGCGGCTGCAACTGGCCGTTGGAAGCATGAACCATGCTGAACGAGTCTTCGACGGTCACCGCTTGCGGGCCTTCGGTCTGGATATCGATGTCGGTGCGGCCCAGGCACGGCAGGATCAGCGCCTCTTTACCGTGGGCCAGATGGCTGCGGTTGAGCTTGGTGCTGATTTGCACGGTCAGGTCGCAGTTGCTCAGCGCCTGGAAGGT
The DNA here is from genome assembly GCF_050586665.1 of Pseudomonas sp. ES4. Classification (NCBI taxonomy): domain Bacteria; kingdom Pseudomonadati; phylum Pseudomonadota; class Gammaproteobacteria; order Pseudomonadales; family Pseudomonadaceae; genus Pseudomonas; species Pseudomonas sp. ES4. The sequence continues at coordinate 128,687 of NZ_JBOBDO010000004.1, forward strand.
CCGTGAGCTGTCCGGGGTGGCTTGGGCGAAGTTGCCGCCCAGGCCGATAAAGATTTTCGCGCGGCCATCGGCCATGGCATGGATCGCCTCGACCACGTTGTGACCGTTTTCACGCGGCACCTTGAACTTGAAGCGACGCTCCAGTGAGTCGAGGAACGCCACCGGCGGACGCTCGTTGATGCCCATGGTCCGGTCGCCCTGCACGTTGCTGTGGCCGCGCACCGGGCACAGACCGGCGCCGGGCCGGCCGATATTGCCGCGCAACAACATCAGGTTGGCGATTTCCTGGATGGTCGCCACCGAATGACGATGCTGGGTGATGCCCATCGCCCAGCACATGATCACGTTCTTGCCTTTGGCGTACATCCGCGCCGCTTGCTCGATTTCAACCAGCGTCAGTCCGGATTGCTGGACGATCTGCTCCCACGAGGTGTCGTCGACGATGCCCAGGTATTCCAGCACGTTGACACTGTGTTCATTGAGGAAGTCGTGGTCGAAAACGGCAGGCTCACCCGCCTTCTGTGCGTCACGCTCCCACTGCAACAGAAACTTGGCCATGCCGCGCATGATCGCCATGTCGCCGCCCAATGCCGGACGGAAGTACGCGGTGTTGGTCGGCTTGTCGCCGTTGGTGAGCATTTCGATCGCGTGTTGCGGGTGCTGGAAACGTTCCAGGCCGCGCTCTTTCAACGGGTTGATGCAGACCACTTGAGCGCCGCGTTTCACCGCTTCGCGCAGCGGTTCGAGCATCCGTGGGTGGTTGGTACCAGGGTTCTGACCCCAGACAAAAATCGCGTCGGCGTGTTCGAAGTCGTCGAAGGTGACGGTGCCTTTGCCGACGCCGACACTTTGCGCCATGGCCACACCGCTGGCCTCGTGGCACATGTTCGAGCAATCGGGGAAGTTATTGGTGCCATAGGCACGCACGAACAATTGATACAGGTACGCCGCTTCGTTGCTGGCGCGGCCGGAGGTGTAGAACTCGGCCTGATCCGGGCTCGACAGGCCCTGCAAATGCTTGGCGATCAAGGAGAACGCGGCTTCCCAGCTGATCGGCTTGTAGCGATCGGTTGCGGCGTCATAGCTTAATGGCTCGGTCAGACGGCCCTGATATTCCAGCCAGTAGTCGCTCTGTTCCAGCAATGAACTGACGCTGTGTTTGGCAAAGAACGCACCGTCGACACGGCGCTTGGTCGCTTCCCAGTTCACCGCTTTGGCGCCGTTCTCGCAGAACGCCACCATGCCGGCTTCCTTGGAATCGCCCCAGGCACAACCGGGGCAGTCGAACCCGCCGTTCTTGTTGGTTTTGAGCATCATGCGCAGGTTTTTCAGCGCGTTGTCGCTGGTCAACCAGGCGCGGGCAACGCTGGCCAGCGCGCCCCAGCCACCGGCTGGACCTTTGTAGGGCTTGTAACGCGGAACGGGTTTCTGGTCGGCTTGTTGATGTTGACTCACGCTGGGTTCTCCGTCGCGGGGCTGTAGACCCGCGGCGCATTTTTCTGCGGCAGGTGGATGAGATTGAGGTTGTGGCGGCGGGCCCATTGCACGGCAAGGCCCGTGGGCGACGACAGGCTGACCAGGGTCTGGATACCTGCGCGCAACACTTTCTGGATCAATTCGAGGCTGCAACGGCTGGTGACAATCACCAGCCCGCCGGTGATCGGGATCTTCTGCCGGATCAGTCCGCCAATCAGCTTATCGAGGGCGTTGTGTCGGCCGATGTCTTCGCGACCCAGCAGCAATTGGCCCTGACTGTCCATGAACACGGCGGCGTGTACCGCGCCGGAATACTGGCCAAGAGGCTGGAACGCCCCGATGCGCTGACGCAAGCCATCGAGCCATTCGGCGGGTGGCAAGGGTGCGCCGGGCAACACCTTGAGATCGGGCAATGCCTGTTCCACCGCTTCCACGCCGCAAAGGCCGCAACCGCTGGTGCCAGCCATTTGCCGACGCTGTTGCTTGAGGTTCCAGAAGGCGCGGTTGGCGATGGTCACTTGCGCGTATTGCGCTGACCCCGAGCCGCTGAGTTGCAGGTCATAGATGTCGCAGGCGTCTTCGATGATGCCGCTGCCGAGGCTGAAGCCGACGATGAAGTCTTCAAGGTCCGTCGGCGTCACCAGCATGACCGCCTGACTGATGCCGTTATAAGCGATCGCCAACGCGACTTCTTCGGCCAGCGCGGTGCTGGCCGATTCCGTGTCTTGAAGGTCGCAGTAACTGTAGGTCTGGCTTGCGGCGGGCGCTGGCGTTTCGAGGGCTGGCGCCGCGCAGGCAGGGCGCTTGGCGTTCATGAGGTATCACCGAAGGGTTAGGCTGCCTTAAGCCTAGGCGCGTCAACTTGTCGCGTCTAATCGCTAATACTGATCTACCGATAGATGACGTCGATCAAGAGCTAGGCAGCGATTGCTGAAGTATCGCGAAACAGGCTTCCGCGAGCGCCGACCGCGGGGCGCTGCGACGCATGATCAGCCCCAGCCGGGCGAGGGTTTGCGCATTTTCGATGGGGTGCAGACGCAAATGATCGGTGAGTTTTTCCAGGCCGCCGTCCATTGGCATCACGGCGCAGCAGAATCCACCGTGCACCGCTTGTAACAATTGGTGGACGGCATCGGTTTGCAGCAACAGTTGCGGGGAGAGGCCGCGACTGTGGAAGTTGTGGTCGATGGACTGGCGAAAATGCATGCCGCTGGAAAGCATGCCCAGCGGCAGTTCGATCAGCGATTCCCAGCTCAGCGGCGCCTCGCCGAAACTGAAGAAACGCTGATCGTAGAGCAGGCCCATGCGGGTTTCGTTGAATGCCAGGGAATCGAAGCGTTCGCCATCCAGTCGCTCCAGGTACGAAACGCCCAGATCCAGGCGATTGTTTGCCAGTTGTTCGAGGATCTGCTCGGAACTCAGTGCCGAGAGTTCGAAGCGCAGGTTCGGGTGTTCGGCGTGCAGGCGTTGCATCAGCGGCAGCGGATCAAAGCTCGACAGCGGCACCACGCCCAGACGCAACGTACCGACCAGATTGCCGCGACAGGCAGCCGCTTCGGCCTGCAAGCCGTCGTAGGCCGCCAACACCGTGCGCGCCCACGCCAGCACCCGTTCACCCGGTGCGGTAAAACCTTCGAAGCGCTGACCGCGATTGACCAGCGGCAACTCGAGTTCTTCTTCGAGGCTGCGCAGGCGCATGGACAGGGTCGGCTGGGTGATGTGACAACGCGCGGCGGCCTGGCCGAAATGCCGGGTTTCGTCGAGGGCGATGAGGAATTTAAGTTGCTTGATGTCCATCTTCGCTCCAGGGCGCGGGAAGGCTTGGATTCTAGCGCTTGCGGGGAAGCGGCGTCATTGGTCGGGTTGGAACCGCAAGTGACGGCCTTGGGCTAGGCTTTTGCGTCTGGAACCCAAAACCCAAGGAGAGCGCACCATGAGTATTTTTAGCTTTGTGAAAGAAGCAGGCGAAAAACTTATCGATCTGCTGACGCCAGGCAACGCCAATGCCAGCGAGCAATTGAAGGAACACATCAGCAAAGTCGGCCTGGGTAACCCGAATGTGCAGGCGACGGTGGAGGGCGACAAAGTCACCTTGACCGGCGAAGTCGCCAGTCAGGAAGAGAAGGAAAAAATCCTGCTGGCGGTGGGCAATATTGCCGGTGTCGCTAGTGTGGATGACCAGATCACCGTAAAGGGCCCGGTTGCTCAGGCGGCGCGGTTCGTCACTGTGAAAAAGGGCGACACCCTCAGCGCGATTGCCAAGGCTGAGTACGGCGACGCCAACAAGTACAACAAAATCTTCGAGGCCAACAAGCCGATGCTGTCTCACCCGGACAAGATCTATCCGGGGCAGTCGTTGCGTATTCCTGAGTAACGCTAAGACCGTGTGATGGCCTTCGCGGGCAAGCCACGCTCCCACAGGATCTGTGTCGTTCGATGGATGCGAACGACACAGATCCTGTGGGAGCGTGGCTTGCCCGCGATGCAGGCGACGCGGTCTCAGAGCCCGGCAATCAACTCCCGATAATCCCCCACCGCCGCAAACTCGGCCGTATCCTTCGGCCCTTTGCGGCTGTCCGGCTCGCTCACGGCCAACAAATGCGCCACCCCAAAATTCCGCGCACTGCGCAGGATCGGCAAGGTGTCGTCGATAAACAGGCTGCGCGCCGGATCAAAGCCGATGTCCGCCTGCAAGGCATCCCAGAATTGCGGGTTCTCCTTGGCAAAACCGTAATCGTGCGAGCTGATCAACCGCTCGAAATACGGCGCCAGTTCGATTCTTTCCAGTTTCAATGACAGCGAATCGCGATGCGCATTGGTGATCAGCACCACGCGTTTACCCGCCTGTTTGATGGCGGCCAGAAAGGTGTCCGCATCCGGACGAAGGGCAATCAAATGCGCGGTTTCCAGTTTCAGTTCGCGCACCGACAACTTGAGCTCGGCGCTCCAGAAATCCAGGCAATACCACTGCAACTGGCCGGCGTTGCGTTCGAACAACGGCTGCAATTCCATCTCGGCCATGGCCCGGCTCACCCCGTGCAATTCGGCGTAACGCTGGGGCAGGTGTTCCATCCAGAAATGGTTGTCGTAGTGCAGGTCCAGCAGCGTGCCGTCCATGTCCAGCAGAACGGTGTCGATGTCGCGCCAGGGCAGCAGGGACATAAAAAACTTCTCCAGCGGTAAAAAAGATATCCGACGTAAACAATCAGGATAGGCCGGGTATAGTAACGCGCTATCGCCAAGGAGCCGCTCATGCGCCAGAAACCCACCATCCTCGCCCGCGAGATCGTCGCCACCAGCCGTTTGTTTTGCGTCGAAGAGCTGAAGTTGCGCTTTTCCAATGGCGTAGAGCGCACGTATGAGCGACTGGTCGGCAAGGGCGCCGGTTATGGCGCGGTGATGATCGTGGCGATGCTGGATGCGGACCACGCCGTGCTGGTTGAAGAGTATTGCGGCGGCACCGATGAATACGAGCTGTCCTTGCCCAAAGGCTTGATCGAGCCGGGCGAGGACGTGCTGGCGGCGGCCGAGCGGGAGCTCAAGGAAGAGGCCGGGTACGGCGCGCGGCAATTGGAGCATTTGACTGAATTGTCGCTGTCGCCCGGTTACATGAGCCAGAAGATCCAGGTGGTGTTGGCCACTGATCTGTACGAAGAAAGCCTGGAAGGCGATGAGCCTGAGCCGATGGGCGTGGACAAAATCAACCTGCGTGAGTTGTCGGCCCTGGCCCAGAACCCGCGATTCACTGAGGGCCGTGCATTGGCAGCGCTGTATTTGGCCCGTGATCTACTGACTCAGCGTGGAGCATTCCAGCCATGATTTTCCCTCATCCGTTGATGGCGCCTGTTGTTGAACTGGCGCTGAAGGCCGGTGAAGCGATACTGCCGTTCTGGCGCATCGGTACGGCTGTAACCGCCAAGGCTGACGATTCCCCGGTCACGGCCGCCGACATGGCCGCTCATCATGTGATCCTGGCCGGGCTGACGGCGCTGGACCCGAGCATCCCGGTGCTGTCCGAAGAAGACGCCAACATTCCCCAGAGCGTGCGCGCCGGGTGGCAGCGTTGGTGGCTGGTGGACCCGCTGGACGGGACCAAGGAGTTCATCTCCGGCAGCGAAGAATTTACCGTCAACATCGCGCTGATCGAGCAGGGGCGAGTGGTGTTTGGCGTGGTGTCGATGCCGACCAACGGGCGCTTCTACGTCGGTGGTGCGGGTCTGGGCGCGTGGCGTGGCGACAAAGACGCGGCGCCTTCGCCGATTCAGGTTCGCGAGGTTCCTGCTGAAGGTGAAGCCTTTACGGTGGTCGCCAGTCGTCGGCATTCCAGCCCTGAACAAGAGCGCCTGCTGGCCGGGTTGAGCGACAGTCTGGGTGAACTGCAATTGGCTAATATCGGCAGTTCATTGAAGTTCTGTTTGTTGGCGGAGGGGGCGGCGGATTGTTATCCGCGGTTGGCGCCGACTTCGCAGTGGGACACGGCGGCGGCGCAAGGCGTGCTGGAAGGCGCGGGCGGTGAGGTGCTGGATTTGAGCGGTGCGCCGTTCAGTTATCCGGCGCGGGAATCGTTGTTGAATGAGTTTTTCCTGGCGCTGCCGGCCAAGGCTGCGTGGCGCGAAAAACTGCTGGAACTCGCCCGCCGTTAAGATCGTTCCCACGCTCCGCGTGGGAATGCAGCCCGTGACGCTCCGCGTCACTGGACGCGGAGCGTCCCTAGAGGCATTCCCACGCAGAGCGTGGGAACGATCACCGACGATCACCGGTGCAGCACGTACTGCCCCGTAAACTTCACCGCATCGTCATCACTGTCGGCATTGACGATCCGCGATTGCAGCGTCAACCGCGCCCGTCCATACCGCCGATACATCGCCAAAAACTTCTTCCACACCGCCGCACTCGGCGCATGGCAAATCGCTGTCGCGTCCATGGTCACCGGCAGCGGATAGCTGATCTGTCCTTCCTGAATCACGATGTGCCCGCCTTCAACCCCCTCTTCATGCAAACGCAAATGCAGCCAACCCCAACCGGCCAGCACTGCACCGCAATACAGGCTGCCGCCGAACATGGTGCTTTTGTGATTGACGTTGGCCTCCAGCGGCAAGTGCAGGCGCAGTTGCTGGTCGTGCCAATCGAGCACTTTGAGGCCCATCTCCCGCGTCAGGGGAATGTCGCGATGGAGGACGGATTCCAGATGACGGCTGTCGCGGCTCATGCACGGTTCTCTTGTCTGAAGATGATGATTTGACGGTAGCTCAATCGGGTTCGTCGGTGTGGTTGCTGCCACCGTCGGCGAAGTTCAGCCCGTGCTTGCGCAGTTTGTCGTGCAAGGTCTTGCGTGGGATGCCGAGGGCTTCGGCGAGGCTGCGCACCGAGCTGTGAGAGCGCGCCAGTTCGGCGGCGATCAAGCTCTTCTCGAAGTTTTCCACTTGTTCGCTGAGACCGCCGCTGACCAGCTCGACCGTCATGCCGGCAGCGCCATCGGCGGCGCTATTGTCCAGGGCCAGTTCCAGGCCCAGGGCAAAGCGTTCGGCCGCGTTCTGCAGTTCCCGCACGTTGCCCGGCCAGGTGTGGCGCAGCAGCAGGGCGCGTTGTCCCGGTTGCAATTCGTGGGGCGGCAGACCGTGGCGAGCGCTCGCTTCATCGGCGAAATACTGAAACAGCATCAACGCATCTTCGCCGCGCTCGCGCAGCGGCGGAATACGCAGCGGCGCAACGTTCAGGCGGTAATACAAGTCGGCACGGAAGCGGCCCTGATCGGCGGATTGACGCAGGTCTTCCTTGGTCGCCGCGATGATGCGGATGTCCAGCGGGATCAGCTGATTACCGCCCAAGCGCTCGACGACCCGCTCTTGCAGCAAACGCAGCAATTTCACCTGCACATCCAGGCTCATGCTTTCGATTTCATCGAGGAACAACGTGCCGCCATTGGCGAATTCGAACTTGCCGATGCGGCGCTTTTGCGCGCCGGTAAAGGCGCCTGGCTCATGACCGAACAGCTCGCTTTCTACCACCGACTCGGCCAGGGCGCCGGCATTGATCGCCACGAACGGACCGTTGCGACGGCTCGACAGATCGTGCAAGGCGCGGGCGACAACTTCTTTGCCGGCGCCGGTTTCGCCAAGGATCAGCACATCGGCCTTGGTCGCCGCCAATGCACCGATCTGCTCGCGCAGGCGCAGCATCGGCGCCGATTGCCCGACCAGTCGGGCGCTCAGCGCATTGCGATCGCTCAGGGCCAGACGCAGGCTGCGGTTGTCCAGCACCAGACGGCGCAGGTCCAGGGCGCGGCGCACGCTGTCGAGCAGGGCGTCGCTGGCAAAGGGTTTTTCCAGAAAGTCATAAGCCCCGGCGCGCATGGCCTGCACCGCCAGCGGCACATCGCCGTGGCCGGTAATCAGCAGCACCGGCAGTTCCGGGTCCTGGGCATGCAGTTCAGTCAGCAGTTCAAGACCGTCCATGCCCGGCATGCGGATGTCACTGACCACCACGCCGGGCCAGTCGCGTTCCAGTTGCGCGGCCAGGCCCTTGGCTTCAGCGAGCGGCAGGATTTTCAGGCCGGCGAGGTCCAGGGTCTGGCTCAGGGCCTGGCGCAGGTGCGGATCGTCGTCGATCAGCACGACCTGGATGCGGTTGTCGATGGTCATGCACTTCGGTCCTCGGACGGTTGCAGGTTCACACCCGGTGCGCCTGCACGCAACTTCAGGGTAATCAGGGCGCCGCCTTCCTTGTGGTTGGCGAACGACAGTTCACCGCCGAAGGCGCGCATCAGGGTTTCGCAAATCGCCAGCCCTAGCCCGAGCCCCTGGGTGCGGGTCTTGGTGGTGTAGAAAGGCTCGCTGGCGCGGCCAAGTGCCTCCAGGCAGAACCCCGGGCCATTGTCGCGAATGTACAGGTTGACGCCGTCGGCAGTGGATTGGGCACTCAACCAGAGCTTACGCGGCGGGCCTTTTTCCGTCAGGGCGTCTAAGGCGTTGGCCAGCAGATTGCCGAGCACCTGACGCAGACGGGTTTCCCCGGCCTCGACCCACAGGGTGGCGGCCGGCAAGTCGCGGATCAGCTCGACTTCCATGCTGCGTCGACGCTTGGCCAGCAGCGCCAGTGCATCGTCCAGCGCCGGTTGCAGGGCGACGCTTTCCGGGGCGTGGCGATCGCGTCGGGCGAAGGCGCGCAAGTGGGCGATGATCGACGCCATGCGCCCGGTCAGGTCGCTGATCAGCTTGAGGTTGCCCCGCGCTTCGTCGGTGCGCTGATGATCGAGCAGCACCTCGGCGTTTTCTGCGTAGCTGCGGATCGCCGCCAGCGGTTGATTCAATTCGTGGCTGATGCTCGCCGACATGGTGCCAAGGGCCGACAGTTTGCCGGCCTGCACCAGATCATCCTGAGCGCGAACCAGTTCTTGCTGGGCGTGTTCGCGTTCCAGCACTTCCTGTTTCAGTCGACGGTTGAGGCCTTCGAGGTCGCTGGTCCGCTCGGCTACCCGGCCTTCCAGCTCGCGACGGGCCTTGGCTTCGAAAGCGATTCGATCAAGGTAATGACGACGGCGCTGCATCATCAGCCCCAGCAGCAACATCAACACCAACAACGCCGCGCCGCCGATGGCGACGACCGTGCGTACCGGGCGATCGATCAAGGTGCGTGGGGCCAGGATGCTGACGTTCCAACCGGTTTCTGCGATGGGCTGGGTTTGCGTCAGCCAGGCGTTGGGGTTGAGCCGCAATGGTTTGGGATCACGGGTGGGATAAGGTTGAATCGCCGTAATCGCCTTGCGTTCTTCTTCGCCCAAGGGGCGGGTCGAGCGGAATCGCCACTCGGGCCGCGACGTGAGAATGACCACGCCGTTATGGTCGGTCACCAGCAGTTGTTCCGGGGTTTTGCCCCAGAGGCTTTCGGTGTGGTCCAGGTCGACCTTGACCACCAGCACGCCGATGATCTTTTCGCCACTACGCACGGCGGCGGCGAAGAAATAGCCGCGTTTGGCCGATGTTGTGCCCAAACCGAAAAAACGCCCGAGCCGCCCGGCCATGGCTTCGCTGAAGTACGGCCGAAAGGAAAAATTACGCCCGACGAAACTGTCGTGTTTGTCCCAGTTGGACGCGGCCAGGGTCTTGCCCGTGGTGTCCATCAGGTACATGACTTCGGCGCCGGTCTGGGCGCTGATGTTTTTCAGCAAGCGATTGGCGTTGCCTTGGGTGACGCCATCGTCGGGCGCACCGAGGACCGCTCGCAGGGCCGGCAGATCGCCGAGGATCTGCGGCAGCACTTCATAGCGGTGCAGGGTGCCCAGCAGGTTGGCGACGTAAAGGTCGAGGGTCTGACGGTTCTGCCCGGCCAGTTCGCTGCGGTAGTAACGCTCGGCCAGATGTTCCAGCGGCCACAGCAATGGCGCCAGACACAGCGCGAGCAGGGCCAGGCTGCGCCAGCGGGGTCTGCGGGGGAGGGTCGGAGTCATGAGCATCGAGCGCCTGTGGGTACAGGCGCATTATGCCTAGGCTTGCGGGCGCAGTCTGCGCGCCGTGTCGGGCACGCCTGTGCGGCGAAGATTCAGACGGTGTTTCAGGAAAAAACGTCAGCGTCCTTGAAGAACGCGGCGGCCTGATCTTTGCCAGACAGTTGTGGTGCTTCGTCCAGTTGCCAATCGATGGCCAGGTCCGGATCGTCCCAGCGAATGCAGCGCTCGGCGGATGGGGTGTAATAGTCGGTGGTTTTGTAGAGGAATTCGGCGAACTCGCTCAGCACCACAAAACCATGGGCGAAGCCTTCCGGGACCCACATTTGACGATGGTTCGTGGCAGACAGACGCACGGCCACCCATTTGCCGAAATGTGGCGAGCTGCGGCGAATGTCCACCGCCACGTCGAGGACTTCGCCCGTTGTGACGCGAACCAGTTTGCCCTGGGTGTTTTCCAGTTGGTAATGCAGACCGCGCAATACGCCTTTTTGCGAGCGGGAATGGTTGTCCTGAACGAAATTCGTCTCCAGGCCAGTCGCCTCTTTGAAAGCCCTGGCATTGAAGCTTTCATAGAAGAAACCGCGTTCGTCACCAAATACCTTGGGTTCGATGATCAGAACGCCAGGCAGGTCGGTGGTGACTACATTCATGGGGTTTCTCCAGCAATAGGCGTTAATGGGCGACATTCTTGCGCAAAGTGGCGGCCGGTGCGAGGGGGGGTGATTTCTTTGCTGATTCATCCACTGATCCGAGCCTCAGGAAGGGGGCAGGCTGGCGAGGGGGGTTGCGTATCACCCAAAGCAGTGGCGATATAGGCGCCTAATAAAATTTCAGGGGTCTTTGTATGCCACTTGCCACGTTGATTCATCGCGCCAGTTTGCCCAGCCCGCAAGTGACTGCGGAGCAAGCGCTTGAGCTGCTGAAGGAACATTTCGGCCTGAGTGGAAGGTTACAGGCCCTCGGCAGCCAGCAGGATCTTAACTATCGGGTCGACAGCGACCAGGGGCGTTTTGTCCTGAAAATCTGCCGTGGCGATTACTCGGCGCAGGAGCTGCACGCCCAGCACGCAGGGCTCAAGCATTTGGCGGAACACCCAGATGTGCACGTACCACGAGTGATTCCCGCCAAAAACGGTGAAGACCTTCTCACCCTGGACGTCGGCGGCCAAGCGGTGCATGTGCGTCTGCTCGATTACATCGAAGGCCAGTCGCTCACGCACCTGGATCATCTGCCCGGTCCAGTGGTGGCCGGTTTTGGTCGGCTCTGCGGTGAAATGGACCTGGCGCTGGCCGGTTTCGACCATCCGGGCCTTGAGCGCACGCTTCAATGGGACGCCCGCCACGCCAGCGCGCTGATCGCGCATTTGCTGCCGGTCATCAACGACGACCAGCAACGCGGGTTGATCGCCGATGTGGCCGAACAGGCCGAGCGTCATTTGCAGCCGCTTGTGGATAAGTTGCCGGTGCAGGCCATTCACATGGATATCACCGACGACAACGTGGTGTGGCAGCGAGATTCGCAACGCCAGTGGCAACTGCAGGGGGTGATCGATTTCGGCGACCTGGTTCGTACCTGGCGTATCACTGATCTGTCGGTAACCTGCGCGGCGCTGCTGCACCACGCTGATGGTGATCCGTTTTACATTTTGCCGGCGGTTCAGGCCTATCACGCGGTCAATCCGCTCACCCATGAAGAGCTCCTGGCGCTCTGGCCGCTGATCGTCGCCCGCGCGGCGGTGTTGGTGCTCAGCGGCGAACAGCAGGTCAGCATCGATCCGGGCAACGAATACAGCCGCGACAACCTCAGCCACGAATGGGAAATTTTCCGCGTTGCCACCTCGGTGCCGTTGGCGTTGATGGAAGCGGCGATCCTCACTGCCGTCGGCCAGAACCTGCCGAGCATCGGCAGCGAAGGTTTCGCGCCGCTGCTGCCGAGCCTGGTGGGGCGTGAGTTTGCGTTGATCGATTTGGGCGTGCTCAGTCCGCATTTCGAGGCCGGCAACTGGGAGCAGGAGGGGATCGATCAGCGTCTGCTGACCGAAGCTGCCGTGGCTCATGGTCTGGCGGCCAGTCGTTACGGGCAATATCGCTTGTCCCGCACCCGCCCGGACTGCGCCACTGAACCCGACACGTGTCCATTGCACGTCGAATTGCGCGTGCCCCACGGCACGGCGGTCGAATCGCCGTTCGCCGGGGTGGTGCATCAGCCTGCGGCGGGTGTGCTGCAACTGGACGGTCCGCAGTTGAGCGTGCGTCTATGGGGCGTAACGCCGTCGCTGCATACGGGCGCTGCGCTGGTCAAAGGCCAGGTGCTGGGTTCGGTCAGCGGGCCGTTGATCGTGCAGTTGTGCCGCGGCGCTTCGTTCACGGCGCCGTTGTTTTGCACGCCGTCCCGCGCCGCGGCCTGGCAAGCGTTGTGCCCGTCACCGGCGATGCTGCTGGGGCTGGCCTGTGACGCCGAAGAGGAGCTCGATTCGCAGACCTTGCTGGCGCGCCGTGACGCCAGTTTCGCCCGCACGCAGAAACACTATTACGTCGACCCGCCGCGCATCGAGCGCGGCTGGCGCAATCACCTGATCGACATGCAAGGCCGTTCCTACCTCGACATGCTCAACAACGTCGCGGTGCTTGGCCACGGTCATCCGCGCATGGCCGCGGTCGCCAGTCGTCAGTGGTCGCTGCTCAATACCAACTCGCGGTTCAACTACGCGGCGGTGGCCGAGTTCTCCGAACGTTTGCTGAAACTGTCGCCGGATTCCATGGACCGGGTGTTCCTGGTCAACAGCGGCAGCGAGGCCAATGACCTGGCAATCCGCCTGGCCTGGGCCTACAGCGGTGGTCGCGACATGCTCAGCGTGCTGGAGGCCTATCACGGCTGGACAGTGGGCGCGGACGCGGTCTCGACCTCGATCGCCGACAACCCGAAGGCTTTGAGCAGCCGTCCGGACTGGGTGCATCCGGTCACCGCGCCGAACACCTATCGCGGCGAGTTCCGTGGCCCGGATTGCGCCCCGGACTACGTGCGCAGCGTCGAACACAACCTGGCGAAAATTGCCGAGCAGAAGCGCCAACTGGCCGGTTTCATCTGCGAACCGGTGTACGGCAATGCCGGCGGTATCTCGTTGCCGCCAGGGTATTTGAAGCAGGTTTATGCGCTGGTTCGTGCTCAGGGCGGCGTTTGTATCGCCGACGAAGTGCAGGTCGGTTATGGCCGCATGGGCAACTTTTTCTGGGGGTTCGAAGAGCAGGGCGTGGTGCCGGACATCATCACCATGGCCAAAGGCATGGGTAACGGCCAGCCGCTGGGCGCAGTGATCACCCGTCGGGAAATCGCCGAAGCGCTGGAGGCCGAGGGTTACTTCTTCTCGTCGGCCGGCGGCAGCCCGGTCAGTTGCCAGATCGGCATGGCGGTGCTGGATGTGATGGAGCAAGAAAAGCTCTGGGAAAACGCTCAGGTCGTGGGCGGGTATTTCAAGGAACGGCTTGAAGCGCTGATCGATAGTCATCCGCTGGTGGGCGCGGTGCATGGTTCCGGCTTCTATCTGGGCGTCGAGTTGATCCGCAATTGCGAAACCCTGGAACCGGCGACCGAAGAAACCACCGCGCTGTGTGATCGATTGCGCGAGCTGGGGATTTTCATGCAACCGACGGGCGATTACCTGAACGTCCTCAAGATCAAACCGCCGATGGTGACCTCGCGCCGGAGCGTGGACTTCTTCGTGGACATGCTCTCCAAAGTCCTGGACGAGGGGCTCTAGACTCTGATCGTTCCCACGCTGGGAATGATCAGTAAGGGTCTCGCTGAGGGTCTGTAAACACACATCCCTGTGGGAGTGAGCCTGCTCGCGATTGGGCAGGATCAGTCGACATCCATGTTGAATGTTCGACCGCAATCGCGAGCAGGCTCACTCCCACATTGGTACGGTGAAAACTCGATAGATATCGGCCTATCTGCAAAAAAATATGACAAAAGGTTTGTTGGTGGCTTTAAAAGCCGATTTTTATCGGTTATAAAGTCACCGCTGCTCCGGTGTGGCCTCACCACGCCCGGTGCTTCCCATTTCTGTCATCGGTCGATTGCCACACTCGACCCTCAAGCATTGCCCCGGAGATGATTCATGAGCCGTATCGTTACCGTTGCTGCCACCCAGATGGCCTGTTCCTGGGACCTTGAAGCCAACATCGAGACCGCTGAGCGGCTGGTCCGTGAGGCCGCGGCGCAAGGCGCGCAGATCATCCTGATCCAGGAGCTGTTCGAGGCTCCGTACTTTTGCCAGAAGCCGAACCCGGATTACCTGCAGTTGGCCACGACCGTTGAAGAGAACGTCGCCATCAAGCACTTCCAGAAAGTTGCCAAAGAACTGCAAGTGGTTCTGCCGATCAGCTTCTACGAACGGGCGGGCCGTGCGCGTTTCAACAGCATCGCGATCATCGATGCCGACGGCAGCAACCTCGGGATTTATCGTAAAAGCCATATCCCGGACGGCCCTGGCTACCACGAAAAGTACTACTTCAACCCGGGTGATACCGGCTTCAAAGTCTGGAACACCCGTTACGCGAAAATCGGCGTGGGCATCTGCTGGGACCAGTGGTTCCCGGAATGCGCCCGCAGCATGGCGTTGCTCGGCGCGGAAATTCTGTTCTACCCGACCGCGATCGGCAGCGAGCCACACGACAAGAGCATTTCGTCCCGCGATCACTGGCAGCGCGTGCAACAAGGTCATGCCGGCGCCAACCTGATGCCGCTGATCGCCAGCAACCGCATCGGCAACGAAGAGCAGGACGGCTACGACATTACCTTCTACGGTTCGTCGTTCATCGCCAACCAGTTCGGCGAGAAGGTTCAAGAACTCAACGAAACCGAGGAAGGCGTACTGGTTCAGAGCTTCGACCTGGACGAACTGGAACACATCCGCAGCGCTTGGGGCTCGTTCCGTGATCGTCGCCCGAACCTGTATGGCACACTGAAAACCCTCGACGGTTCCCTGGAGTCCTGATTGTCATGACCACTTTGCACAGCACGCCTCGCGCCGATGGCTTTTACATGCCCGCCGAATGGGCGCCGCAAACCCAGACCTGGATGATCTGGCCCGAGCGCCCGGACAACTGGCGCCTGGGTGGCAAACCGGCGCAAGCCGCGCACGTCGCGGTGGCCAAAGCCATTGCGCGTTTCGAACCGGTGACCGTGGCGGTTTCCGCCGGTCAATACGAAAACGCCCGTGCCCGCCTGGACGTGCCGAATATTCGTGTAGTGGAAATGTCCAGCGACGACGCCTGGGTTCGCGACACGGGCCCGACGTTTGTCATCAATAACAGTGGCGAAGTCCGTGGTGTGAACTGGGACTTCAATTCGTGGGGCGGTTTCGACGGTGGGTTGTACTCGCCGTGGAATCGCGATTCCCAGGTCGGCGGCAAAATCCTCGAGATCGAGCGCAGCCAGCGCTACCGCACTGAGGGCTTTGTGCTTGAAGGCGGTTCGATCCACGTCGATGGCGAAGGCACGCTGATCACCACCGAAGAATGCCTGCTTAACCGCAATCGCAACCCGCACATGAACCGTGCAGAAATCGAAGCGGTGCTCAGCGCGAATCTGGCTGTGGATAAAATCATCTGGCTGCCGGACGGTTTGTTCAACGACGAAACCGACGGTCATGTGGATAACTTCTGCTGCTACGTGCGCCCGGGCGAAGTGTTGCTGGCCTGGACCGATGACCCGCAGGATCCGAACTACCCGCGCTGCCAGGCGGCAATGAAAGTGCTGGAGAGCAGCACCGACGCCAAGGGTCGCCCATTCACGGTGCACAAAATGCCGATTCCGGGGCCGCTGTATGCGACCGAAGAAGAGTGCGCCGGTGTGGATCCGGTTGACGGGACTCAGGAACGTAATCCGACCGTGCGTCTGGCCGGTTCCTACGTAAACTTTCTGATCGTGAACGGCGGCATCATCGCGCCGAGCTTTGATGATCCGTTGGATGGCCCGGCAAAAGAGATTTTGCAGAATCTATTCCCGCAGCACGAAGTGGTGATGGTGCCTGGCCGCGAACTGTTACTGGGAGGCGGTAACATCCACTGCCTTACCCAACAACAGCCAGCCCCCCACAAAGAGTGAGTGCGGTTGTAACAGCTTGAGTTGATTGCAAAATAATCCAGGCAAACGTTTTCGCTCACGGTTTGGCACAAAGCCCGCAGCCCTACAGGACTGCGGGCTTTTTTGTATCCGCTCGTCGACAGTTATGAAACTTTGGCACAGCTCTTGTATCGCTCAGGGGGTAAACAGGGAGGGGGAGAACTGCGATGTTCTGTCATAAACCTTGGATAAGTTAGCCGCTCACAATCCAGGAGAGAGCGCGGAAATGAACGCCGAAATGAATGTGGTGAGCGAGCGGGCGTTGCATCCCCTGGCAGTAAACAGCGAATCGCTCCAGATCCTGGCGCACTGGTTGAAGTCCAATGGAACGCGTCAGATCAGAGAACCTGATCCGCGCCGGACGATGATCGAACGCTACCCCGCTGGGTTATTCAGCGAAGCGGAGCTGGAAGCGTTGTGGGATGTGATGGAAGGATAAGAAGAAAAACAACGGATTGGTAAAAGCGCTGCCGGGATGGCGGCGCTTTTTTTATGGGCGAAGGTTTTTTCGTGATCACTGGAGATGATCGTGCTGATTTGATCGTTCCCACGCTCCGCGTGGGAATGCAGCCCGGGACGCTCCGCGTCCCAAGAGCGGACGCAGAGCGTCCGGTGAGGCATTCCCACGCGGAGCGTGGGAACGATCAAGTCGGGGGTGTTTTTTAGAAGCTGTAGGTCCCGGTCACGACCACACTGCGCGGTTCGCCCGGTTGAATCTGCGCCGCACTGGTGGCCGACGAGTAATAGGTCTTGTCGCTGATGTTGTTCAGCGCCGCGCGCAGGTCCCAATCCTTCTGCCGGAACCCGGCCAAGGCATCCCAGCGGCCATAACCCGGCAGCACGGTGGTGTTGAGGTTGTCGGCGTAACGTTGGCCCACCAGGGTCAGACCGGTTTCGGCGTACCAGCCCATTTCCGGTTTCCAGGTCAGGAACAGGCTGCCGTTGTGCTTGGCCACGTTGCTGATGCGTTTGCCTTCAAAGCCGTTGTTGTCCTTCTCGACCGTCGCGTCCTGCACACCCACGCCACCGCGCATGTACCAATTGCCGGCGATTTTGCCGGTACCCGTCAGCTCGATCCCGCGGGAACGTTGCAGGCCGGTCATCAAGGTGACGGTCGGATTATCGGGATCGCTGGTACGACGGTTATAGAGTTCCAGTTCGTAGATCGCCAACGTGGTGCTCAGGCGATCATCGAGCCAGTCGCTCTTCACGCCGATTTCCTTTTGCTTGGTCAGCTCGGGGCTCAGGTCGTTGCTGTTGCCGGCGGCGCCTGGGGTGATACCGATCAAACCACCGCCGACCGGGGAAAACGTCTTGCTCCAGGAGGCGTAGAAGGAATGATTCTGCAGCGGCGTCCATACCAGTCCTACACGTGGGCTGGTGCTATGGCTGTCGCGATCTTCGGAAATGTCCCGCAGCTTGTTGGTCGACTCGATATCGAAAGTGTCGTAACGCAAACCCGCCAGCAGTTGCCATTGATCGTTCAGGCGCAGTTGATCCTGCACGTACACCGCACGGCTTTCGACTTCGGTGTGAGAGCTGCTGGACATTTGCATCCGCCCGGTATGGCGCAAATTGCGGTCGGGGTTGTACAGGTCCAGCGCCGGCACTGGCTGAGTCCCGCGCCCGGTGGCCGCGTTGTACAGCGTAGGGTCGCGCCGCTGGCTACCGATTTCGATACCGGTCAGCAAGCGATGCTCAAGGCCGAACGTGTCGAAACCGCCTTCCAGCTCGACGTTGTTGTAGACGTTGCGGGTGCTCAGGTCCTGTTGCCAGTGCTGGCGCGTGACCTTGTTGGTCGCCGGGGTGTAACCGGTCAGGTAGGTGTTGTCGAAATCGCTGTTGAGCTTGAACACGCCCAGGGTGTGGCGCAGTTGCCAGTTGTCGCTGAGCTCATAACTGAGCTTCGAGCGCAGGGATTGCGACTTGTCGTCGATGAAATCGTGCTCGCTGCCGTAGGTCGTATCCCGTCCTACGTCCGCCGGGCGTCCGTTTACCCCGGGGATTCCGCGATCCGGCGTACGGTTGTAGCGGCTGTATTCGTACTGCACCAGCCAGTTCAGGTCCGGCGTCAGTTGCCAGCTCATCGACGAAGCGAACAGTTGGCGATTGCCGCTCACGCCATCGCGGAAGCTGTTTTGATCCATGTTGCCCATGTTCAGGCGCAGGCTGATGTTCTCGCTCGGGTCGGTGCTGAGGTCGGCGTAGAGGCTGCGCAAATCGTCGCTGCCGCCCTGGGCCTCGAGGGTCGAACGGCGACCGAACTCGGGCAGTTTGCTGACCCGATTGACGATCCCGCCCTGACTGCCACGGCCATACAAAACTGCGGCCGGGCCTTTGAGCACTTCGATGCGTTCGATGTTGTGCAAATCGCGCACGTATTGGCTGTCGTCGCGGATGCCGTCGAGGTAGAAGTCGTTGCTGGCGTCGAAACCGCGGATGCGCAGGCTGTCGAAGCGAGTGTCGGCGCCGCTGCTGACGTTGGGGATGCCGCTCAACGCGGTGCCCAGGTCGTTGGTGCCGTAATCCACGACGTTCGCGGTTTTAATCGAGTCGATGGCTTGTGGAACGTAGCGCACCGGCGTGGCGGTGCGGGTCGCGGTGCTGGTTTCTTTCACGCGCGGGTCATCGGCTTCGGCTTCGGCGCTGATCGACGTCTCGGGTAAAACAGTGGGGGCGGCGCAGGCAAAACCGGCCGAGAGAAATGCAGAAAGCCCAAGGGTGACGGGTGTGAGGCGAAAGGGGGCAGGCATCTGAAGCGCATCCGAAAGGGTAGAGAAATTCGAGGGCGCGAATGGTAATGCTTGTTATTTGCTTCCGTTAATTATTCTTGAAAGGTTCCGCTGTTTGATTATTTCTAATTGTGTCGAGATGGCTACAGTGGGGCCGTGAGGCCATTCGACCGATTCATGAAACAGACTGAAAGCCATTCCAGCGTTTTTCAGAAACGGGTGGAGGACTAATCTGCCGGCATCTCGTTTTCCTACGCTTTTGCCGGAGCCTTCCCATGATCCTTCACTACATTTACGACCCGTTATGCGGCTGGTGCTATGGCGCAAAACCGCTGGTGCAAGCCGCCCAAGCGGTGTTGCCCGTGATCGCCCACGGCGGCGGCATGATGACCGGCGCCAACCGCCAGACCGTCTCGCCACAACTGCGCAACTACGTGATGCCCCACGACCGACGTATCGCCGAGTACACCGGCCAGCCGTTCGGCGAGGCGTATTTCCAGGGATTGCTGCGCGATGAGACGGCGGTGTTCGATTCCGCACCGCCGATTGCCGCAGTGCTGGCAGCCGAGCAGAGCGCCGGCCGAGGGCTCGAATTGCTGGGGCGATTGCAGAGTGCTCACTACGAGGACGGTCGGCGCATTGCCGATGAAGCGGTGTTGTTAGAACTCGCGAAAGACCTCGGTCTGGAACCTCAAGCGTTCCAGGCTGCTTTCAAGGAAGCTGAAACCGATCGCCACATCAAGGACAGTCGAGCGTTGCTGGCCGAAGTCGGCGGCCAGGGTTTCCCTACCTTCGCCCTGGAACGCAACGGCCAATTTACCCTGATCGATATCGGCCCGTGGCTCGGCAAGCCGCAAGCCTTCGCGGCATGGCTGAGTCAGTCGCTTCCCGCACAAACGTCATCATCGGAGCTTCAAGCCTGTGGTCTGAACGGCTGCGCCGATTGACGTTTACAAGTGATTTCTTAGACGTTTTTCGCCTATTCACAGACGATTCATGAAATTGACACACCATTAAGGGCGCGGCTAGGATTCGCCCCACGCCTGTGGCCAACCGCCACGACTCATAAAAATAACAAAAAGGCCCGCCACGATTTCTTCGTGCGCGGGCCTTTTTGTTTGGGGTGAAAAAAGAGTGCGATAGCGCCGTTTCAGCCGTTCGACACAGTGCGTATCAACCGATCATAAGGAAAAGAACAAAATGTTGAACAAGCGAATCAGCCTGATCGCTCTGGGGATGTTGAGTGCTACACAGGCCATGGCTAACGACCAGGCCGAATCCAAGGGTTTTGTTGAAGACAGCAGCCTCAAAGTGCTGCTGCGCAATGCCTACATCAATCGCGACAAAAAAGACGGCAACGCCGACCAGCGTGAATGGGGTCAGGCTGCCATCGGCACCTACACCTCGGGCTTCACCCAAGGTACCGTCGGCGTGGGCGTTGATGCCTTCGGTCTGTACGGCTTGCGTCTGGACCGTGGTAGCCACAGCGGCGGCCAAGGCATCGACTTCTTCAAGGAGGGCGACAGCGGTAACCCGGCCGGTGACCTGGCCAAAGCCGGCGGCGCAGTAAAATTCCGCGTATCCAGCACCGTTCTGACTTACGGCGACCAGATGCCAGTGCTGCCGGTGTTGAGCTACGACAACGGTCGCCTGCTGCCGGAAAGCTACACCGGCACGCTGATCACCTCCAAGGAGATCGACGGCCTGGAACTGAACGCCGGCCGCTTCACCGCCGAATCGCGCAAAAGCGCTGAAGGCCATGACAGCGGCGGCCTGAAGTCGATCAACGTGTTGGGCGGCAGTTACCAGTTCACCGAACAGTTCAAGGCTGCGCTGTACGCCTCCGACGTCGAAGACGTGCTGAAGAAGCAATACGTGAACGCCAACTACGTGTTCCCGATCGACAAGGATCAGTCCCTGACCCTGGACTTCAACGGCTACCGCACCAAGCTGGACAGTTCCTACGTCCGCGAAAACACCGTGCCGGGCCAAAGCATCGTCACCGGCGACGACAACAAGATCTGGAGCCTGGCCGCCACCTTCGCCACCGGCGCGCACTCGTTCACGCTCGCCCACCAGCGCAGCACCGGCGACAGCAACCTGGGCTATGCCTACGGCGGCTACCAGAAGGATCAAGGTCGCGTCGGCGACGGCGGCAACACCATCTACCTGGCGAACTCCTACTGGTCCGACTTCAACGCCGAAGACGAACGCAGTTGGCAGCTGGGCTATGGCCTGGACTTCAGCACCTTCGGCATTCCAGGCCTGAGCTACAACTTCGCCTACGTGCGCGGCGACAACATCACCACCTCCACCAGCGAAGGCGGCACCGAGCGCGAAATCTTCAACCAGTTCAAGTACGTCGTGCAAAGCGGCCCGGCCAAAGACCTGAGCGTGAAACTGCGCAGCTCGATCCTGCGTGTGTCGCAGAAATCGAGTGAGTACAACTCCAGCGGTAACGAAGTGCGTGTGTTCGTGGATTACCCGATCAACATTTTCTGATGATCGGTTGCGTTATCGAGGCCTGATGCAAGGCTGAGAAAGAAGAAGCCCCGACTGGTTCGGGGCTTTTTTGTGGGCGCGATTTAGAGCTCAACGCTCTCACGAGCCTTAGATAATCCGCAAACGAACAAAAATTTAAAACATGTTCGGATCTGTACTACTCTGAAGGCACAACCCTTTGCCCGAAGAAGTCCTTCCGATGGCCACTTCATCCCCCATCCGCACAGCTCCCCAAGAACTCGACACGCCGGAAGCCGGCCGTGTGGCGCTCAAGTTCTTCTTCAACCTGATGGAGCGTTGGGGCTGCACCGCCGAAGAACAGCGCACGCTGCTGGGCAAGGTCGGCAACACCACCTTCTATAAATACAAACACCTGCCGCCCAATGTGCGTCTCCCTCACGACACCCTGGAGCGCATCTCCTACCTGATGGGCATCCATAAAGCCCTGAGCATCATCTTCAGCAACAACCGCGACCGTGCCTACAAATGGGTCAGCAGTCCGAACACCGCCGCGCCGTTCAATGGTCAATCCGCGTTGAGTTATATGTTGGCCGGCCGGGTGGTGGACATCGCTGACGTGCGTCGCTACCTCGATGGCGTTCGCGGCTGATGGCCCCGCCAGTAGCGCTCCCCGAGTGGAGCCGTGCTTACCGGATGATCAACAGCGCGTTTCCCCCGATCACCCTGTTCGAAGACGTGCTCGACCCCGAAGACCTGCAAACCGCCTACGCCCTGGAAGCCCTGACCAACGACCGGTTGGTGCAAGAAGCCGGCGTGCTCTCCCGCGTGCTGCCCGAAGACCGAATCTCCGGCCCCGGCTCATCACCGGTCATGGCCGCGTTCACCCACATCGGCAAAACCAGCCGCTTCACCGACGGCACCTACGGCGTCTACTACGCCGCCAGCAGCCAGGCCGCCGCCATCGCCGAAACGAGCTACCACCAGGAACGCTTCCTCGCCGCGACCAACGAGCCCGACATCGAGTTGACCCTGCGCACCTACGTCAACAAAGTCGTCAAACCGATGCATGACATCCGCCAAAACTACCCCGAACTGCACAACCCGGATCCCGACGCTTACGGGCCTTCACAGGCGTTTGCCCGGCAACTGCGTGAAACCTTGTCGTGGGGGCTGCTTTACAACAGCGTTCGATTATCCGGCCATGAATGTGTCGCTGCGTTTCGTCCGCCGGCCGTGTCTATTCCGAAGCAAGGCAAGCACATTCGATATGTGTGGAGTGCGAGCAGTCGCAAGATTTCGTTTGTGTTTGAAGTCAGCGAGGTGTGAGCCGGAACTAAAAAGCCCATTGATTAGGGAATTAACGAGGTCATGTCGCGAAAATTCAATTTCGGTAACACGTGTCGCCAACATGTCGTCCGCGGCGACATGTTTCTCAGACGTGTCGCAAAAAGTGAAAAATTGCGACACGTTATGGCCTCATGTCTACACTGGCGACATGAGTAAAGCCTCTCTCTGCTCAAAAAACATACAAGATGATCAGGATCGCATTCATGACCGAACCGTTGCTGCCATGGCAGGCTGACAGGCCATACAACCAACTGCCGCTGCTACCACCTGGAATCGAGCTGGAAACACGTGCAGTCCTCAAAAAATGTATTGAGGCACGTACCGCGTTGGCCGAGTTGAAACAGGCCGCAGAGTTGATTCCGAATCAGACGGTCCTGATCAATACAATTCCGTTGCTGGAAGCAAAAGACAGTTCGGAAATAGAAAGCATCGTCACCACCACGGACTTATTGTTCCAGCATGCTCAAGACACTGAAAACCATGCGGATCCAGCGACCAAGGAAGCGTTACGTTATCGAACAGCACTGAATCAAGGCTTTCAATCCCTGACGGAGCGGCCGCTGTCCACCAACACTGCTGTAGAAATTTGCCGCACGCTAAAAGGCGTTAAGTTGGACATCCGCCGCACGCCAGGCACACAGCTCGCGAATGACCGTACCGGCGAAGTCATCTACACCCCGCCCGAAGGTGAGGAACACTTGCGTAACCTCCTCGCCAATTGGGAACGCTTTCTGCACAACGAAACCGATCTCGATCCCCTCGTTCGTATGGCAGTCGGGCATTATCAGTTTGAGGCAATCCATCCATTTATCGATGGTAACGGCCGCACCGGACGGATCATAAATACTTTGTTTTTGATCCAGGAAGGCCTGTTGAACCTGCCTATCCTCTACCTCAGCCGCTACATCATTGCCTACCGGGCCGATTACTACCGACACTTACTGGAAGTCACGACTAAACAGGCTTGGGAACCATGGTTGTTGTTCATGCTAAGCGCTGTAGAAGCAACCGCTCGCTGGACGACGGCCAAGATTGCGGCCATTCGTGCATTGTCCGAACACACCACTCAGTTTGTTCGTGAACAACTGCCGAAGACCTATACGCGTGAACTGGTCGATGTCATTTTTGAGCAGCCTTACTGTCGTATCAGCAACGTCGTCGAGAAGAAAATTGCTCAGCGCCAGGCTGCGTCTCGTCACCTGAAAGAGCTGGTGATGATTGGAGTATTGGAAGAGGTTCAGGTGGGTAAGGAGAAGCTTTTTATTCATCCGAAACTGATGCAATTACTCATTCGCGACAGCAACGAATTCAAGCATTACGCAGGCTAATGTGTGTGAGTCGAAACGCAAAAAGCCCCGATTGATCGGGGCTTTTTCTTGTGTACGATTTGTTTATGACGCGACGTTACTGGCTTTGTTGTTACCCGGTGCATCGAGCACCTTCGCTACGTCATCGATGATCGCCTTACTCATCTCCTGCAAAAAATGCGACGCCCAGGCATGCCGGTCGGTGTCACGAACCATGGCGGCGTCAGATGCGAGAAGTTTGGCGATGTGGAGCAGATCTGAGGCGTGGGAGAGGGCCTGGATGATCGGGACTCCGCCGTTGATGCGGAACAGCGGTTGGTTGCCGTGGAAGGAGAAAGGGGTGAGGCCGATGGTTTTCAAGTCTTGGGGGTTGGTCATTGGGCACCTCCGGTTTTTGGGCGGTGGTGGGTGATGACCAGTGAAGCGGGAACGCAAATTTTGAATAGATTGCGGGCAGGCATAAGGAGAACTCCGGTGGTTCCTACATCGAATTCGAGTTCTCAGGCCCGGTCGCTGAATTGGCAGCGACGGTCTGAAGGTAGCTTGCGGGCGGAGGATGCGCAATCGTGGCTAGGTGGTGGCGTGGGTTGAAGGTTTTAGTGTTTTTTATGGCTGGGCAATAATTATTGGGCAGCCATAATTTTCATAATTTGAAGAAGGCATGCTGATGGCCTTGCCGACTTGCTGAAGGAGATATCAGGAATGGACATTGAAATGGATCAGTTTCAAAAGGATTTGCTGGAGTCTGTACGCGAAATGAATGAGAGCCGCGCAGCTCAAGTCTCCGAGACCAGGCCGTTGCGAATACAAGATTGCATTGACACTTATGTGTCGTCCTCAGCGACACATCCCAACAACGTGTCGCCGAACCAGGAAAATAGCGACACGTAACAAAGTGGCCTACGGCAGAAGTGGTTGAGTCCTACAGATTGTTCATCGTCCGAGAGGGGGCATCAGGGCTATAACTCCGTTCGCGCTCATTACACCACGTAACTAATGATGTTCCCGCCCCCACCTTTATCCCCTCCAACCAACCCCATACATTGAACTCCAACGCCGACCCATTCATTCCGAAGGGAAGGTCACTTGGAGATTCCTCATGCCTTTCGTAAGCGTACGCATCACCCGCGATGGCGTTACCTCTGAGCAGAAAGCTCAGGTGATCGCCGAAATCACTGAAACCCTGCAACGCGTCCTCAACAAGGATCCGCACCTGACCCACATCGTGATCGAAGAAGTCGACACCGATAACTGGGGCTACGCCGGCATCACCACCACCCAGTACCGCAAGCAGCTGGCTGAGGGGGAGGGGCAGTCATGACCGCGACCGTCTCCATCGATTTCATCTCCGACGTGGTGTGCCCGTGGTGTGCGTTGGGCGCAACGGCGCTGGAGCAGGCGATCGAGAACGTGGCCGGTGAGGTTTCGGTGGAGCTGACCTACAAGCCCTTCGAGTTGAACCCGGACATGCCGGCAGTCGGCGAGAAAGCGGTTGAGCATTTGATGCGCAAATATGGACGAACCGCCGAAGACGTCGCCGCCGGCAAAGCGATGCAGATCGCTCGCGGTGAGGCCATCGGCTTCAAGTTTGATCTGGAGAAGCGCAGCCACTTCTACAACACGTTTGATGCTCACCGGTTGTTGATGTGGGCGTTACAGGAAGGGCGGCAGGTCGCACTGAAGAAGATCCTGCTGCGCGCTTACTTCACCGACGGCCGGAACCCGAGCGATCGCGAGACGCTGGTGGGTCTGGCTGCTGAAGCGGGACTGGATGCGGCGGCTGCTCAAGAGGTGTTGGCGTCCGGCGCGTTCGCCAAAGAAGTGCGTGAGCTTGAAGGGTTTTACCGCCAGCGCGGCATCAATTCGGTTCCGGCCATGGTGTTGAACGGCCGTCACTTGGTGTCCGGTTCGCAGTCAGTCGAGTACTACGAACAAATGTTGAGACAAATGGCGAAGGCCCCCGCCGAAGCCTGATTACTTACTTTTCAAACCATCATTTATTAGTTGAGGTTCATCATGAGCAACTCGAAAAAAGTCATCGTCATTACTGGCGCCTCCCAAGGTCTCGGCGCAGGCATGGTCAAAGCTTTCCGTGACCTGGATTACAACGTTGTCGCCACTTCGCGTTCGATCAAACCGTCCACAGATCCAGACATCCTCACCGTGGCCGGCGACATCGGCAACCCGGAAGTCGCCCAGCAAGTCATCCGTGAAGCCATCGCACGTTTCGGCCGCATCGACACCCTGGTCAACAACGCCGGGATCTTTGTTGCCAAGCCGTTCACTGCTTACACCGCGGAAGACTACGCCAATGTGCTGTCGGTGAACCTGAACGGCTTCTTCTACATCACCCAACTCGCGATCAACGAGATGGAAAAACAAGGCAAAGGCCACGTCGTCAACATCACCACCAGCCTGGTGGACCACGCCATCGACGGCGTGCCGTCGGTACTGGCTTCGCTGACTAAAGGTGGATTGAACGCGGCAACCAAGTCCCTGGCCATTGAATACGCCAAGCGCGGGATTCGGGTGAATGCGGTTTCCCCGGGCATCATCAAGACGCCGATGCATGGTGAAGAAACTCATGAAGCGTTGGGGAATCTGCACCCGGTCGGGCATATGGGCGAGATCAGTGATATTGCGCAGGCTGTTGTTTATCTGGACAGCGCGAACTTTGTTACTGGCGAGATTTTGCATGTGGATGGTGGGCAGAGTGCGGGTCACTAAGACCGCTTTTCCAAACCCCGGAAACAACAAAGCCCTCGTATTTCTACGAGGGCTTTGTTTTGTATGGTGCGGCACCAGGAGTCGAAAATCTTATTAGCCATATGATTTATAGATACTTTTCTTGATGATGTACAACCAACTACCTCTAAAAATATCCTTTGACGTGCCCGTTCTTTCATCGACGCAAGAAAAGCCAAATTAGGAGCGATTACTCGGTGAGATTGATCGAGCAACGGGTCGGTTTCAACGAGGCGTTGGTGTATTTCCCGGACTCGATGATTCAGTTCATTTCGCGACGCCTGAAGAACTCGCCAGATGAGCTGGGAACCACCGTTCCCTATCGAACGCCGGGCTCAGGCCAGATCGCGTTGTACAAGCATACTTGCGATATCAGTTTTGAGCTTTTGAGCGCTAGCTGCTCACCCTCTGTTAGATGCCGGGGGAGCGGTTAGTAACGGGGCTTCGACCACCCAGGATAGCCATCGAGCTCCTCCAGCAAACCACCGTTGTCATCGGCGGCACGATAGCCTGCTGAAGCCGGGCGCTGTTCAAGCTCATCGAAAATGATGATGGACTGGGTCTGTTTGGTCGGTGCGTAATAAGTTGCTTGCTCATAGCAGGCGAACCGCCTAGCGTCATCACTATTACTCCAATCCAGACCTTCCGTATCTGCTTCATGAAGCCCGCTGACACCCGACTTCAATGCCTCGGCGGCAGCGGAGTTTTTAGGAAGGACGACGTTTTTGCTGATCCATACTCTTGATGCCTTGAGTGCCTTAGAAACGATGGAGTATTTGATGATGCCGTCTTCGGTCACCACGAATGCCAAGTGATCATTGGAAGCTTGGGCAAATCTGGAGGCAATGCAGGAGCGGGAAGCCTGGAACTGCTCAGCCAGTTCGGTCAGATGCTCCAGCGTAAAGTCCTTCTGTTCCGCGAGCGGTTGGATCAATTGCCATGGCACCAAGCATTCTGCAGCAAAGATGTCGCACAGAATTTCCTCGGGAGGGCGCCCGGTGAAGCGCTCTAGTTCGTCAGAAGGCACCTTCTCATGTTTGGACGGTTGATCGAGCACATGGTGTGCAATCTCATGGAGAATTGTGAAGCGTTGCCTCACTACGCTGTCCTGCTGGTTTACGCAAATGTACTTCTTCTCGCGCCGTATGAGCGTGAAGCCTGCCTCACCCTCATCGAGCTCTTTCCGGGAGATTTGGAAGCCCAATGACTGCGCCAATGCCTCAACATCAACTGGCGCCGTTGTGACGTTGGCGTCTTTCAGCAGCTTGCGGGCCAATAAAACCGCAGTGGTTTCGTCCATGAAAATCTCCGTTCCTACATCTGTTGAATGAGCTCGATCCGCTTTATCCAGGCTTCTTTGGTATTTGGGCGTTCGCCCCGGAAGCTCATGGTGGCCACATCCTCGAAGTCTTCCCAAGGGATGTCCTTGCGCTCGAGCATTAGGAGATACAGCGCGTTCTCTACCGTCACGGACTTGGCCAGTAACCGAAACACGTCACTCTCTCGGTTGTCGAGCTCGAGTGCATGGCTCAGGCGGACGACGACATCCTCTGACGGAGCCGCCCGATCTCCCTTCTCCAGCCTCCAGATGTAGGCGTGATCAAGATCACCTGCCCGCTTCTCCAAGTCACGGAAACTCAGCTCTTTTCGTTCACGCATGCTCGCGATGAACCCGGCCAAATCCATTATTTTCTCCAACCTATTGCAATGCCCATTGGGGCGGGAGTAGGCTGTTGTCTAGCTAGGCAACAGCTCGCGATTCATGATCCATGATAAGCGGGTTTTTTTTGAAGTCTACTGTTGTCTGGCTAGGCAACGACCTTCGGGGTCGTTTTTTAGAGCCATAGTGTTGTCTGGCTAGGCAACGGCTCATCTGGTTCAAATGCGAGGATTTATCCATGACACAGTTGAACGACTTAGAGATTGAAGACGTTGCCGCCGCCCTCGCCGCAGGTCGCCAGGTACGTGACCATGGCCCCTACAAAATTCAGATTGGGAACGAAAATCTGGAGTACCGGCCTCTCGTAATTACTGACCCCGTTCCAACCGGGCGGCAGGTGCTGGAGGAGGCCGGCTTCCGTCCGGTCGACGAATACCTGCTATATCAACTTCTCACCAACGGCCATCTAGATCTGCTCAGCCCGGGAGGCACGACAGATCTGCGTCTGGCTGGTATTGAGAAATTTTTAGCTTTCAAAAGCGACCGCTCCTACCGCTTCTTCATCGATGGCCAAGCTCAGGACTGGGGGGCTCAGCGGATCTCCGGGCGCACTCTCAAGCAACTCGCCGGCGTTGACGCGCAGAAGTACGACATTTTCCTGGTGGTGCCGGCCGATGACGATGAGCTGATCGAGGATCGTGACCTGTTCGATCTGGCCCGCCCGGGTGTGGAGCACTTTGCTGCGGTTGAAATCAACATCAAGGTCTTCGTCAATACGCAGCCAGTGTTTGTTCACTCCCACACTCTGTCGTACTGGGAGGTAGTGCACTTGGCCTACCCGGATGCGCAGCCGGCCCCCAATGCCCACTTCACCGTGACCTACGCCAAAGGCCACGAAGGCAACTCGCTCACTAACCTGGTTGATGGCCAGCACGTCCGTATCAAGAAGGGGATGCACTTCAATGTCACACCAACTGATAAGTCGTAGTCCTCATCTCCTGAGCCTGCGCAACGAAGGGTACAACCTAGACACCAAGGAAGGTTATCTCCTGGTTCGGGACGTCCCCTACGTGAACGCTGAGCGTCAGGTGTGCAAAGGCGTGTTGGTTATGGCGCTCAACCTGGTGGCTGATGTTGCGGGAAAACCGAGCGACCATACAGCACATTTCATTGGTGACCGCCCTTGCAATTCGCAAGGGCGTCCCCTCGATGAAATCATCAACAACAGCAACGCGGCTACGCTGCTGCCGGACTTGGTGGTGAACCACTATTTCTCGGCCAAGCTTCGGGGTAGCGACTACGCCGATTACTACCAGAAAGTCTCGATCTACGTATCAATGTTGACCGGCCAAGCCCAGGCAATAGACCCTAGCGTAACTGCTAAAACCTTCGCTCCCATTCGGTCGGAGACGGAAGACACTGTGTTCGCCTACACGGACACGGCGTCACCACGCGCAGGTATCGCGATGCCCACACAGAATTTCAAGGGGCTGAAAATTGCGATTGTAGGGTTGGGCGGCACCGGTGCTTACATCCTGGATCAGATCGCGAAAACGCCAGTGGCAGAGATTCACCTCTACGATGGCGATCTGCTCCAGCAGCACAACGCATTCCGCTATCCAGGTGCTGTACCGTTTGCCACATTGGAGCGAGGACTGAAAAAGGTGGAGTATCTCCACGAGGTATACAGCCAGATGCATCGTGGAATCACTCAGCACCCGTCGATGATCACCGCAGAGAACGTGGG
Organism: Pseudomonas sp. ES4; assembly: GCF_050586665.1. Lineage (NCBI taxonomy): Bacteria > Pseudomonadati > Pseudomonadota > Gammaproteobacteria > Pseudomonadales > Pseudomonadaceae > Pseudomonas > Pseudomonas sp. ES4. Next base: position 158,736 of record NZ_JBOBDO010000004.1, read on the forward strand.
TGAGCTCCGACAATTTGATTACGTGTTTCTTTGTGTAGACAACACCCCAGCGCGAGCTCTGGTCGTCCGGGAACTCAATGGAACTCGTACGTCACTGCTTGATGTGGGCATGGGAGTACATCTGGTCAATGATACTCAGCAGGTCTGGGGCACCTGCCGGGTGACGGCTCTGACACTGACTCACCATGACCACGCCGCCCGTACGATGCCGTTGACCGACAATGAGGCAGAGGATGCTTACCGCTCGAACATTCAGATCGCTGATCTGAATGCACTCAACGCGGTTCTCGCAGTGGGCATGTGGAAGCGGCTTTGTGGCTTCTACGTCGATCAATGTAAAGCGGGCCACGTCACTTACTCGACCAACCTCAACGAGATGGGCAACAGCGAGGACGAGTCATGAAGGTAAAGCATTTGGCACCGCAGTTTGTCGAAAGCTTCCCAGGCAAGCTGGAGCCAGGAGAGCTCTATCTCGCCATGGAGTTCGCCACCGCCGCTCACCTGTGCGCCTGTGGTTGCGGAACCAAGGTGATCACACCTTTTTCCCCAACCGATTGGCAAATGTCATTCGATGGGGAAAACGTTTCTCTCAAGCCCTCTGTGGGCAACTGGACGTTTCCTTGTCGCTCGCACTATTGGGTACGCTCGGGTCGTATCGAGTGGGCTGGGGACATGTCTCAGGAAGCGATCAACGCCGGGCGTAAGCGAGACGCGGAAGCGAAGGCGCGCCTTCAGGTTGCCAAGCCAAGCGGCGAGACTCATCAACCTGTGCCGACATTACAGTCAGAGCTCTCACTGTTCGAAAAATTGAGGAAATGGCTGGGGTTGTAATGGCCAGCTTGGCCTCTCACGTTCCACTGTATGTAGAGAAAGAGGAAGGGCCCGTGCTAGGAAGGGCCCTAATTCTGCGATTGAAGCGACCTCCCCTCGACTGAATCTCCCGTCTTTTTGCACCGTTAGGGTGCTCAAATTTGTCGAAAATTACACTTTAAGTGTACGACGGCCATATGCCATACTGGATCCATCCAATGCCTCCTGCCCTCGTTAGGGCACTTCCGTGTGTGGAGGTTTCGGCATTTCTGTGCCGTAGGGTAAGGCGGGCCAACCAAGATCTGCGTGAGCGGATCACCCTCTTGGGTACTGCTCGTTGCCAGCTCTGGAGCTGTTTTTCATGAACCTTGGAGCTTTTGCTCGGTCTGAACTACAGTCTTATTGCCGCTTGTCGGCTGGTGAGATGGTTGCTTGTAGTGAGAGATGGCGAGGATTGATAATCCGCGCCTCCTTGGTGAGCGTCTCGAGTACCACGCTAGCTTCGATTTTTCGAAGTCTGTGGTCGCGCATTGGGTACTACTTGTTGTAAGTGGAACCTGTATTTTAGAGGATAGAGCGATGACTCTTGAGCGTCTGATTGAAGAAGCCCGCACTCGCAATGGCACGCATGCAGAGAGCCTACGGGCTGCGCGTGAGCGTATGGTTAACACCAATAAGCGTCTGGCTTCTCATTTCACGGCTCAAGAAGTGACTCCGGCTCTGTTGGCCAAGACCTGCAGCCTCTGAAAAATCTCTTCATATAAAAGCAGCCTGATGGGCTGCTTTTTTTTGCGCGATCACAATGACCCCATACCTCATTACCAGCTTCGAGGAAGCGACGCTGGCAGCGTTGATCCATGAGCCGTTTGCCTACGACCACGCTGACATCTTCGAAAAGCGCCAGATCAAGTACATCTACAACTACCTCAAGTCGTTCATGCCGGAGCTACCGGAAGATAAGAAGACTGTCGGTAGCATTCTGCTCGAGCATCAGTACATCGACCGAGACTTCCTAGAAGATTACTCGCGTTTCTACCTGGGGCGTTTCGGCAACGATGGCTATAAGTGCGCTCGGTTGCATTTCTTCAACTGCGACCTCACGCACAAGCAGCTCGACGCGCTGCTGGTGGGGGACTCGGATGTGGTTTTTGCAGACAAGCCAGAACTGAAGCTGACTCTGGAGTCGCTGCAGGAACATTACCTCGGTTTCATGGTGATCAAGCCACTGACCCGAACGTTCGTGGGTAAAACCTGCCTGCGGGTAAGTGGTGACAGAGGGCCGGGCAAGAAGAAAATCGACAGGCGCTACGAGGTGAACCTCTTCGGCCTGAAGCTCACCGTCGACTCAATCGCCTTCCAAGAACAGGACAAGGTTGTTGCTGCATGCGCTACCACCGCGATCTGGACGGCCCTTCATGGCCTGCCAGGCCGAGGGGTTAAAGACATCAAGTCCTGCAGTGAGATCACCACCGCGGCTTTGAATTTTGTGGACGGATCAAGCAACGGTTTCCCAAACAAAGAGCTTAGCAATAAGCAGATTCAGCGAACGTTGGATGTCGAAGGTTTGCGTTACCACAACAGCAACCTGGAAAAATCCAGCCAGGAATTCTTCCAGGAATACTTGGCCGCGCACATCGACAGCGACTTGCCTGTAATTTTGACTGGTACTGTGTTTGGCCTGACACCTGACGAATCCGGAGAGTTTGTCAAAGCTGGGCACGCCATCACCGCCCTCGGTTACGATTTCCGAGATGGCAATAAATGGGTCTATGTCCATGACGACCGCCTTGGGCCATACGCTCGTGCTCAAATGGTCATGCTTAAAGACATCCTCAAAAAGAACACGCCTGAGGGGATGGAGACGCGCTGGGGCTTGGCGATGTCGATTCGAGAGCCTGATGCCTCGACATGGGTCGAGCCGCACGAAGTGATCGTGCCTGACATCTCCATCGTTCCAGCCGATAGAAAGACTCGGTTGCCTTTCATCTATGCCCATGGCACGGCAATTCGGATCGCCGAGCAGATCGACGGCTTCCTGGTATCAGAGGTATGCCCTCTGATTAAGGTCAAGGTGCCGAAGGTTAGCTTCCACATAAAACTGGCCTCGATTGCCGAAGCCCGTGATGATGTGCGAACACATGTGACTCATCGCAAGCCGGGCGATCGCTTGGGCGAATGGGAGTTAGATGAGTCCTTGATCGTTCGCTGGAGAGAAGACAAGCTCGCTTTCTTGAACGGCCACCTTGCCCGCCTGCAATGGCAGATCGACTTTTTCTGGGATGGCGAGCCTGCGTTTCGTATATTGCTTGACGCTACGGATATTCCATTGGGCAACGCCGTTTCGGGCATTTATATACACGATCCGATCTACGCTGATGCCATGCTTGGAGGATTCAAGGGTCTAGAGCTGAAGGTTGGGGGGCTCGACGATCAACACTTTTTCTCTGCCTTCACTCGAGCGCTCAAGCGTCGCCGGGATGACTACGAAAGCCACCTCAACAGCATGTATGGAACGTTGAGAGCGCCCAACCATATCAAAGATAACGAAGTTTCACGGGACGGCAAGGGTACCAATCCGACCGCGAAGCGATTCTGGGATCCTCAACAAATACCCCTCAGTGAAATTCATGAGGCGTACAAAGAGGTGGCTGAAGACCCAAGCTTCACGCGAAAGCTTATTTGGGCGATTGGTAAGGATGGTGTGCTATTCCTCGCCGAAGACATTCCTAAGCCGGCTGAGCTAGGGCACCCGAGCATGACGGGGATGCAGGCTGCACGAATTGCAGGAGAGATACGTCGCACCAAAGACGGCTGGGTCGTCAATTTCTTCTCTGGCCGATACAGCAGTGACTACTCTGCGGCTGAGAAGACCCTGTATCTTGCGAATGCCCTGCTGAAGATCCGATCACTGTTTCCTCGCGATACGTTTGAAGCGTTTTACCCGGACGCTCCCGCTCCCAAGGCGGAGTGATGGTTTCATTAGGGGAGGGCTATGTCCTTCCCCCTAATGACACCGAGGCGGCATGCTTCCGTAGTCTAGGCTGGCAAGGCACTCCACTCGCGAGAAGCCAGAGAAGCCACAGTCACCTTACGATCAGCACCGACACATCCTTCTGGACGACTCCTACGGAACCGCACGCCGGCTCCAGGATTTTGTTCTCCGCCAGCAAGACAGCGATCGTACCCGTTCGACATTGGTCAGCATTGGGGTAGCTTCGACAGCTACCATCGCCAAATCTATTTGGAGCTCAGAGCGTGGGTGTGGGAGCACGGCCTGGATTCAACGTTCAATGAGGTAGCCGAGATCATCATCGCCAGGCGGCGAGAGGCTGCCCAAGCGGCGGCGGTGTCATGCGAGAGCACCTTCGCCGCTCTGATCAAGCCCGGGCACTACTGGACGCACTGGTCTTATGATGCATAAGACATGCATGGTATATCCCAAGATGAGCTGCATCGAGATGGTGTAGCCCCGCACGTCTTGGTGTGCGCACGATGGCCGCTTATGGCCCAGAGTGTGTAAAAACGCTTCGCCAAAATTGAGGTGCGCGCGTCTACGTTAAATCTGAAATTTATCGGCACGTCAGCAGATGTGGATTTTGCGTAGAAGCGCGATTTCCAGTCCGGTTTTGAGTACCTGTCGCGCTGAAAAATGTTTTTACACAGCCTCGGCCGATTGCTGTCGGCCGTGACTATCAAGACCAGGTCCGACTCAGAGATTGAAAATCCATGATGTTTCTAGGCGTCGAGCGAGCAGCCGGATCGTCAGCAGGTAGTAATACCGCGCCGCCTCACTGCGCTGGCTCATGCGATGTTCGAGAAACCAAGCCACATGCTTTCTCTGCCAAGCCCAAGGCGTCTCTCGCTGCCAACGCTTTGCAATTTCCGTTTGGATTAGCTTCGCCTGACGTAAATGACGTTGCCGGGTCGCATGCGATCCGGTCAGCACGCCAGCCAAGAACAGTTCCATATCGAATGACTTACTCATGTGTGCCTCCCAATGTAGGCGCCGACCACATCGATCCGACCGTGCCCGAGCTCATAGCTGATTTGCCTCCGTGCCTCACGATCAAGGCACCGATCTACCTGGCTACATTTACCTCCGTTGATAGGTGCGCGATGCTGGGTGATCTGCTCATAGCGTTCGCATGCGTACGCCGCCCGGAGCTCATGAAAGCCTTTGAGGTTGGATGCATGAAGAATGTCCCGTGCAGGGCGGACGACTTCCTGCAGAACATTCAAATAACTTTCGCTTGGCGCAATCAGGTTGCGACTACCTGCAGGCGATACCTGCTGTGCAAACTCAAGCGCGCCTCGAATGCGCTCGTCCACCGTAATCCAACGGGGTGCTGATGCACCGGCGCGGCCGCCTTTGGTGCCGTCCTGAATGTTGATCTTGTCTAAGTCTTTGGCTTGACGACTTAGTCGTGGCAGGTCAGCCAAGATGGCCTCACGCAAGCGCATGCCGGTGGATCGTGCCAATAGAATGATCGCTGCTGACCGTAGCTGATGATGTCTGCAAAGCGCATCGACAATCTGCTTAACCTGTTCGCGGTCTTGGCCCTGCGGCACCGAGTGACGAATCCCAGTGCGCTGCATACCTAATGTCTTGCTCGGACTTGGCAATTTCACATACTGATCACCACGAAGCGCTGCCATGGTCGTGTTAACGCTGGATAGCCGGTTTTGTGCAGTGCTGATAGCTATGTCGCCGTGCTCCACCAGGCCGCGAAGGTATGAGGCATAGTCCGACAATACCTCGCGATCAATCTGCCGCGCATCATTGACCCCGGGACCTGCTTCAGACCGACACCACTTCACGAATGCCAACCACCGATCACAGTGCGCCTTGACCGTGCCGTAGTGGCCGCCGCCGAACATGTCTTTCAGCGCCTGCGGCCCCGCATAACTCAACTGCCTGCCGTACCCAAAGTTACGGCCATCCCGTTTTCCCACCAATGCCATATCGACTACCTCCTACTTGTACCTCCCGATCCCGCCCCACGTCATCCCGCCAAGAATGTTGAGTGTTATCAGGGATCAAGGCCCCTGCGACCTATGGGGATGTCCACTAACGCGTGACTGACGGCTCCTTACTACCGGGAGCATGGGCATCTCATGATCTGGCCTCCTGAGCACCGTTACCGGAGGGCGGGTGGAGGCTGCATTGGCTGACGAAACCAGCGACGCGAGATCCTGAGTCGGGTGAAGGCAGCGATGCGATGACAGGGGCATGCCTGACTGTCAGTCAGGTGCAGTCCATTCCCTGGGCTGCGGCACCATCATCTGCATTGCTGTTGCCGGTGACTTCGGTGTTTGTCACGCCGATTGTCACGAGGGGGAATGCCGCAAAGCCTTGTACGAGTTGGGCTGCAGCAGTGGTAGAAGCGCCCGTCTCTTTCCGGAAGAAAGAGACGGGCGCAGGTTGGCGCAATGAAATGGCCAAGCGGATAGGTTGCTGCAGGGCAGCTATGAAGGGGGATGAGTTGCCGCAGTGGCACTCTGGTAGAAGTAGGCATCCATCACATCGCTGTGACCGTGCGAGCTGCCGGACGCTAATCGCACTTTGGGAGAACCACCACGGTGTGGCGTAGCCTTAAAGGTTCTGGCTACCTGGGTTGCTGTCAACGACAGCGCTTTGCCCGATCTTTTCTACGCCTGTGGATAATTCGGGTCAAGGCTCGAATTTTCGGGAGTTGTGCGGCTGTGGATGAAATTATCCACCGGTGGAAATCCGTGGTTTTCCACAGACAGGTGCGTGAGCTTTAGATTTTTTAAGTGAGGTCCATCCAAACAGGGCGGCTTTGCAGCCCTGTTTGGATGGACCCGCGTGGATAAGCGGATCACTTAGATATAAAGACCGAGCGCTTACTCAGTTGCGCCACGTTTTGCTTTTAAGCGAGTGACGTTTGATCCGGTCTGGTTCGCGAATTCGTGGGGGGTGACATGCTCCTGTCGATTCGTCTCAAGGTACCGGCTCCACCAGTTCATGATCAATCTGCGCTCCTCAATGAATTCGGCCTTGTGGATGTAAGCGGCGCGGACGTTGTTGCGTTCTTTGTGGCTCATCTGTCTTTCAATGGCGGTCTCGGACCACAGTCCTGACTCAATCAGTGCGCTACATGCCATTGAGCGGAAGCCATGGCCACAGATTTCGGTTTTGGTGTCGTAACCCATATTTCGAAGCGCGCTGTTCACCGTGTTCTCAGAAATCGGTTTCGACGGGTTGGCATCGCCCGCAAATACCAGGTCGAATTCGCCGGTGAGGGTGCGGATCTGTTCAAGCAGGGTCACGGCTTGCGGCGATAAGGGTACAAGGTGGATGTCCCCGGCCATCTTCGTACCTCTTGTTGAAAAGGGTACTCCGTACAGCGCGGGTCGAGTGTCCGGTATCTCCCAGGTGCCGCGCTTGAGGTCGAACTCGCTCCAGCGGGCGAAGCGTAGTTCGCTCGAGCGGACAAACACATGTAGAGAGAGCATGACTGTCAGCCGAGTCAGCGTTCGTCCTTTGTAGTTGTCGATGCGCTCCTGCAATTCAGGCAGGCGCGATAAGGGTAAAGCTGGGCGGTGCACTACCCTCGGGGCTTTGATCAAACCTTCAAGGTCGGAGGCAGGGTTTGCTGCGATCTGTCGAGCACGTTTCGCCTCGCGCATGATGCTTTGCAGGTAGTTTTGTACCCTTAACGCGACGTCAATCGTGCCACGCTTTTGGATTGCTTCCAGAGGTTGCATCAAGTCGTGAGTGTCTAGGTCGACAATAGCGCGATCACCGATTAGAGGAAAAACATGGGTTTTGAGGCGGCTCAGGACCGTCTTGGCATGGCCCGGAGCCCATTTGGCAGACATCGCTTTGTGCCAGTCCAAGGCGGCGCCCTCAAAGGTTCGGCCTCGGATTGTGGCTTGCGTTTTGGCTTGATGTTTGGACTCGACCGGGTCGATGCCATCCACCAGCATCCGCTTGACCTCCAGCCGCTTCTTGCGCGCATCGGCGAGGCCGACCACGGGGTAGTTGCCAAACGAGGTCAGTCCTTCACGACCATCAGGTTTTACATACCTGAAACGCCAGCCTTTGCGGCCATTGGGTTGGACTAAAAGGTAGAGGCCGTCGCCGTCGAAAAGCTTGTAGGCGCGGTCGGTGGGCTTGGCTGAACGGCAAGCCGAATCAGAGAGCGGGGCAGTGGTGCGCGACATAAGGGTACTCCTCCCTTTATCGAATGACCTTACCCCTATCTTTATCCTTAAAACGGCTGGTATCCATAAGATTTTGGCGGAATCCGACGGAACGCCAAAACGAAAAAACCCGCCAGAAGGCGGGTTTTTCGGGGGTTCCAGAGATTTTGAAAGCCTTCTCTGGAACCTTGTATGGTGCCGGCACCAGGAGTCGAACCCGGGACCTACTGATTACAAGTCAGTTGCTCTACCAACTGAGCTATACCGGCGTGTTGGGCGACGATTATAGCGATTGGGTTGGTTCTGTAAACCCCTGAATTCAGACTATTTTTGCGCAGGCGTCAGGCCCGCCCCGCGGACGCTTCTGCGGGGCCGGCCAATGCGATTGCTTTAAAGCGTTACACGCCGTTTTTAACCGCGTTGATCAAGTCCTGGCTCAGCACCTGCGCGGGCGCCACTTGCACGCTTTGCGTGTAGAACGGCGGTAGGTTCTGGGCCAGTGTCGACAAGGCTTGCGGGGTGGTGTTGCCCGGCAGCAACACGTATTGGAGGTTGGACGGATAGCTTTGCGGTACGGGGCCTTCCATGGTCGAGCCGTACGCGCCGAAGGTCATTACGGCTTGCGGGGTGGTGGGGTCGGGGGCGTAGAGGAAGACGAAGGTGCCGTATTTCGGATGGGTCAAGTATTGGCCGGCCTCGGCACGCACGACGGGGTCGGGGTCGTTCATCAGGGTCCAGCGCATGACCGCGTAGTTGCGGGTGGTTTCCATGAACGCTGTCCGAATCGGCGACTGGTTCTCGACGCCGCCCAGACACACCAGCAGGTTGCCGAACGGATCGATGAGGGCTACCGAGTTGAACACTGTGCTTTGTTGCGCAGTCTTCAATAGCGGCGGAGCGAGTTCTGCGCCGGGGTCACGCGGGTTGGCCGATTGCACAGTCAATGCAAACGGGCTGAGCGCAGTCAGTGCCTGGCGGACTTTGCTGGTGGCCGGGAGGTTTGCCGGGTTTTGCAGTTGATCCGGCGGCAGACCGCTGTTGTTGCTGGCCTCGCGGACGGTGTTGACGCTGGCGGAGAAGATCGAACTGGTGAGGAAGTAAGCCGCCGAGTCGATGGTCTGGCCAGCAAACACCGGACTGGTCGAGCCCTGATAGGCCCGGCTGACCGGCGCCGCGATCGCGTAATAACCCCAGGTGTCTTGCGCCTGTTGGCGGATCTGCGGCGGCAGCGATGGAAAGGTGAACTGGCTGTTGTAGTTGATGCCTGCGTAGTCATCGATCGCACTGACGGCGACGTTAAATCCTGCAGTCAGCAGCGAACCGGCGCACATGGCGCACGGGTCTAGCGTGGTGACGACGGTCAACTGATTGGGCGGTGGCAGGTTCAATGGCGCGGCGTTTTCGTAGTACCAGTCCACCAATTGCCGTTCGCCGTGGGCGGTCGGGTCATGAGGTAGAAAGTACGTGGTGCCACCGCCGGGGATAGGCATCAGCACGTTGTTGTGCAGCGCGGCGATGACCTCGCCCGTTGCGTTGTTGATGATGGCGCCGCCCACCGCGAAGGTTTGCTGCAGCGCAGCTTCAATGGCTTGGTTGGCGACGGTATCGACGGCTTCCTGTGCACTGTTCAATGTGCTCATGATCTTCCCAGCTCCTTGCTGTTTAAGCGCCAGGAAAATCTGGCGTTTGGCAACGATAGTTGAGGTTTCGCCGGTCGTTATGTTGTTTTGTCTTAATGCTTATGCACAACGGGATCTGTACCGCACCTGTTTAGAGGCAAATTTGCGGACCCGTTCTCATTTGCTCGCAAATACCTGTTTTCCCGCTTTTTTTACAGGTGTACGAAAATTGTACAGTTGTGTTTCTGCCCCGAAACAGCCGGATATATTGGATCCACGATAATTTCATCCCCAGAGTTATCCACAGGCTGGAGCGTTTTAGGGGCGCTCAGCCAGGATCAGGAAATTACGCGGTGTAAGCGGGGTTTCGCAGAAGGTGCCGAGGCGGACCGCATACCCCTGCTCGGAGAGGAAAAGGGCACGATCGAGTACCAGCCAAAGCTCCAATGGGCGTCGGAAAAGTCCGCGCAGCAGCTCGAGATTGCGCACTTCAGCCAGTCGCTGCCAACCGGTGGCTTCGAGCGCTGGCCAATCGTGCGCTCCGATTGTGGATAACTCCTTGAGCGCGGCTAAATGATGGCAGTAATCGGCAAAGGATCTATCCAGCCAGGCACTGGGCAGCGACGGGGTGGGCAGGTATTCGTCAACGCCGCGAAGTTGCCGTTGCAGCAGGTCGAAACCCAGGCGCCGGGCCATGGAGGTGTCGCGCTGGCGTCGGACGCGAGCGCCGGCGGTGACGGTTTCGTTCATCGGCAGCGAGAGATCTTCGAGCGACAGTTGTAGGTCGGATCGCATACCCGCAGAGGAAAGCGCCTGATATTCACTCACACTGATCCGGTTGTAGCAGCAAGGGGCGATGGCCAACTGCTTGCAACCGGTGGCGCTCGCGAGTTGCATCAGCCGCACGTGAAGATCACCGCAGGCGTGCAGCGCTACCGGCGTGTGGCCGGCCTTCAGTAAAGAGGCAGCCCCCGGCGCGAGCACGTCTTGCTCGACGTGAAGCGCATGCAAATGATGACGCTGACTGAGTGCCTGGCCACTGGCGACCAACGTCGGGTCATATTCCAGGCAAGTGAGCTGCTGACCGGTTTGTAACAGGCGTCGCCCCAGATGTCCTTTGCCCGAACACCAATCCAGCCAATGCTTCGGCGCCTCGGAAAATTCCAGCCGACTGGCAAACGCCTCGATCTGCTGCCACTTGCGCCCCGGCACATCGACATTCAGCCGATGGCCAGCTGATTCGAGTGCGTGAGGCGGCAATTCAGCTACAGCGCTCAGTTCGAGGGACAACGCCGCCAGTGAAGCGAATGGCTCCGGCGCCTCCAGAAGAGCAGGTTGGTTATGAGCATTTTCCGCATCGTCCAATGACCTGCCGCGTAGCCATGCAGACAACTCGGGGTAGGACGCTTCCCACGGAAGCCGCAGGTGAGTAAATGGACGAGGTTTCCACAGCGCCTGATGCTTTGTCAGAAAAGCATCCAGCGCCGTGAAGCGGGCGAGTAGGGCCTCGCCCGTCAGCACGTAAGAATCAACGCCCTTGGCAGGCATCGACGCGCAGCCAGCGCTCCAACTGACGGAACGCCTGCACCAGTACAAACGACATCAATAGATAGAACACACCGGCAGTAAAGAACATGTCCACCGTCAGGTAGTTGCGGGCAATGATGGTGCGCGCCATGCCGGTGAGTTCCAGCAGGGTGACGGTGCTCGCCAGAGAACTGGCCTTGAGCATCAGGATCACTTCGTTGCTGTAGGCAGGCAGGCCGATCCGTGCCGCTCGCGGCAGGATGATGAAAAACAGCGCCTTGGCCTTGGACATGCCCAATGCGCGTGCCGCTTCGATCTCACCGGGCGGAATCGCCTGGATCGCTCCGCGCAGGATCTCCGCAATGTAAGCCGCCGTGTGCAACGTCATGGTGGCCGTGGCGCACCAGAACGGACTTCGCAGGTAAGGCCACAGGACGCTGTCGCGCACCGCGTCGAACTGCGCCAGGCCGTAATAGACCAGGAACAACTGAACCAACAGTGGTGTGCCGCGAAAGAAAAAGATGTAAGCGTAGGGAAACGCGCGAACGTACCAAAGCTTGGACGAGCGCGCGATGCCCAATGGGATGGCCAGCAGCAGGCCGAGAATCACGGCGATGCCCACCAGCTCCAATGTCAGGGTGGCGCCCTGGATGAACTTCGGCAGCCATTTGTAGATGACTTCCCATTCCATTACGTCGTCCTCACAAAGCCGCGGGCGGCGCGTTTTTCCAGAAAATGCATGCCAACCATGGCCAGTATTGTCAGGCCCAGATACATGAAGGCCGCGACCATGAAGAACGTAAATGGATGCTTGGCGAAGGTCACGGCGTTCTGTGCATGACGCATGATTTCTTCCAGGCCGATGACGGACACCAGTGCCGTGTCCTTCATCAGGACCATGAACAGGTTGCCCAGCCCCGGCAGGGCGATGCGCCACATCTGCGGCATGATCAGTCGGGTGAAGATGCGAAATTTCGACAGCCCCAACGCCACACCCGCTTCGCGGTGACCTTTGGGGATAGCCAGAATCGCACCACGAAACACTTCCGTGGCGTAGGCGCCGAAGCACAGCCCCAGTGCAATTACGCCGGCGGCGAAGGCATTGAGTTCGAGGTCGGGCTTGCCGAAGAACTCGCCCAGGGCACGCATCAGGTTGACCGTGCCGAAATAGATCAACAGCACCCAGAGCAATTCAGGGATGCCGCGAACCAGGGTTGAATAAGTGCCGCCAAGCCATTGCAGCGGCTTGTACGGGGAAGTCTTGGCCAAGGCGCCGAGCAGACCGAGCACCAGCCCCAGGCACAAGGCCGAGAGTGCCAGTTTCACAGTCATCAGCGCGCCAGCGGCGAGCGCCGGGCCGAATCCGTAGAGATCGATAGTCATGGATTTCTTTTCAAATCGCGCAGGCAATGCCAGGGACTGGCGCCGTCAGATAACGGCGCCGGCCCGACAGGTCAGAATCAATAGATGCTGAACGGGAAGTACTTGTCGTTGATTTTTTTATAGGTGCCATCAGCGACGATTTCTTTCAGTGCGGTGTTCAGCTTCGTACGAATCTCATCGCCTTTACGTACAGCGATACCGATCTTGTCGCTTTCTTCCACCGGGTCGCCTTTGAACTCATAAGAACGGCCGGCGTCGCTTTTCAGCCACTCGTAGTTGACGTACTTGTCCGCCAGGATGGCGTCCAGACGACCGGAGGTCAGGTCGAGGTAGGCGTTTTCCTGGGTGTCATAAAGTTTGATTTCGACGCCTTCCATGTTGTCTTCCAGCCAGGTGCCAGCGAGGGTCGCACGTTGTGCGCCGATCACTTTGCCTTGCAGGGAAGCCTTGTCGGTTTTGAAGTCGACGTCTTTCTTGGCGATGAATTGCAGCTTGTTGGAGTAGTACGGGTCGGTGAAGTCCACCGCTTGCTTGCGCTCGTCGGTGATCGACATCGAGGAGATCAGGAAGTCGAACTTCTTGGCGTTCAAGGCTGGAATGATGCCGTCCCAGTCGGACGTGACCACGGTGCATTCGACTTTCATCTTGGCGCACAGGGCGTCGCCGATTTCTTTGTCGAAGCCGACGACATTGCCACTGGCATCTTTGTTGTTGAACGGCGGGTAGGCCGCTTCGATGCCCATCTTCAAGGTCTCGGCGGCGGCACCGGCGCTGAAGGCCAGGGTGACGGCAGCCGCCAGGAAGATTTTTTTGTAGTTCTGCATGCGGGTAGCTCCGTTAGCGGTTGCTGGACATGAATTGTTTGCAGCGCGCCGAAAGCGGGTTTTCGAACACCTGCTGTGGCGATCCTTGCTCTTCTACCAGGCCCTGGTGGAGGAACACCACCTCGCTGGACACCTGACGGGCGAAACCCATTTCATGGGTGACCAACAGCATGGTGCGGCCTTCTTCGGCCAATGCGCGGATGACATTAAGTACTTCCTGGACCATTTCCGGGTCAAGGGCGGAGGTAGGCTCGTCGAACAGGATCACCTTGGGCTGCATTGCCAACGTGCGGGCAATGGCCGCGCGTTGTTGTTGGCCGCCGGAGAGTTGCGCCGGGTAGGCGTGGCGTTTGTCCGCGATGCCGACCTTGGCCAGCAAGGCTTCGGCGACTTCGATGGCCTCGGCCTTGCTCTGGCCGAGTACGCGGCGCGGCGCTTCGATGATGTTGTCGAGCACGCTCATGTGCGGCCAGAGATTAAAGTTTTGAAATACAAAACCGATCTCGCTGCGCAGGCGATTGATCTGCTTGCCATCGGCAGCAACCAGTTCGCCGTTCTTGGCGGCTTTGAGCTTGAGTTCTTCGCCGGCCACCAGGATTTGTCCCTGGTGCGGGTTTTCCAACAGGTTGATGCAACGAAGGAAGGTGGACTTGCCGGAACCGGAAGAACCCAGGATCGAGATCACGTCGCCGTCGCGGGCGGTCAGCGAGATGCCTTTGAGCACCTCGAGCTGTCCGTAGCGTTTGTGCAAGTTGCGGATTTCAAGCGCGGGCGTGGCCTCAGCCATGTGCGTTCCTCATAAGTATTTCGCTCCTGCTATTGGCGGCCTTCCTGGCGAGGCGGCCAAGCTAGCATAGCGTCTGAATGACAGCCAACAGCGCTACGGACGCTAAACAGCTGGCGTGTGGCAGGTTGTCGCATCGGTACAGCAGACTGTCGCGCTGCTATCAACCGAACAGCCGTTTGAACCCTGCCTGTCGATAAAAAGGCTGGGGCTGTTCCAAAAAAGGGCGCGATGTTGCCAGCTTTGACGGGGGGTTGGAAGTGCTAACCGGCCAAACGTTCCTGATCCGCACTTTTATTGTGCATCGCGTTATTTTTGGGTGTGTTTCTGGTGCGCCACTTCGTTCCTGAAAGTGGGTCGCAGGGTAACGCTCTGGCGAATTGCCATTAATCTCAATGACTTGCGATGACTGTCCGGTCCGGCGGAGAGCCCCATGTTTGGGTGCTTTGTAATATTTTGGCGCAATTATTGCGTGCAGAATACGGAACGCCCTGTTGGTTTCTTTTTACGAGAAGGAACGCCACGCCGGGTGGACGTCATCGCTTTTCCTTACAAAAGGTAGTTTCAATGAGCAGTACCCCAAGCTCCAATGGCCTCGAACAGGGGCTCAAACCGCGTCATGTGACCATGCTGTCGATCGCCGGGGTTATCGGTGCCGGCCTGTTCGTCGGCTCGGGCCACGCCATCGCTGCTGCAGGCCCGGCTGTGCTGTTGGCCTACGCTGCCGCCGGTATGCTGGTGGTGCTGGTGATGCGCATGCTTGGCGAAATGGCCGTGGCTTCGCCGGACACCGGCTCCTTCTCGACGTACGCCGATCGCGCGATCGGTCACTGGGCCGGTTTCACCATCGGCTGGCTCTACTGGTGGTTCTGGGTGTTGGTGATTCCGCTGGAAGCCAACGCCGCCGCGACCATCCTGCACGCCTGGTTCCCGAATGTGGCGATCTGGGCCTTCACCTTGGTCATCACCTTGCTGCTGACGGTGACGAACCTGTTCAGCGTGAAGAACTACGGTGAATTCGAATTCTGGTTCGCCCTGGTCAAAGTCATCGCGATCGTCGGCTTCATCGGCCTCGGCGTTCTGGCGATTTTCGGCTTCCTGCCGACCAGCCAGGTCAGCGGCGTTTCCCACCTGTTCGACACCCAGGGCTTCTTGCCAAACGGCATGGGTGCAGTGTTGGGCGCGATCCTGACTACCATGTTTTCCTTCATGGGCACCGAAATCGTGACCATTGCGGCCGCGGAATCGAAGAACCCTGGCCAGCAAATCTCCAAGGCCACCAACTCGGTGATCTGGCGGATTGGCTTGTTCTACCTCGTGTCGATCTTCATCGTTGTGGCCCTGGTGCCGTGGAACGATCCGGTACTGGCAGCCGTCGGCTCCTACCAGACCGTGCTTGAGCGCATGGGCATCCCGAATGCCAAGCTGATCGTCGACATCGTGGTGCTGGTTGCTGTGACCAGTTGCCTGAACTCGGCGCTGTACACCGCTTCGCGCATGATGTTCTCTCTGGGCAAGCGCGGTGATGCACCGGCCGTTTCCCAGCGCACCAACAAGAGCGGCACGCCGTACTGGGCCGTCATGTTGTCCACCGGCGCTGCGTTCATTGCGGTTTTCGCCAACTACGTGGCCCCGGCCGCCGTGTTCGAATTCCTGCTGGCCAGCTCCGGCGCTATCGCGCTGTTGGTGTATCTGGTGATCGCGATTTCGCAACTGCGTATGCGCAAGCAGCGCATGGCACGTGGCGAGAAAATCGCCTTCAGCATGTGGCTGTTCCCGGCCCTGACCTACGCGGTGATCGTATTCATCGTGGCGGCCCTGACCATCATGCTGTTCCAGGAAGCGCATCGCGTGGAGATTCTCTCGACCGGTCTGCTGAGTTTGTTGGTGGTGGCTGCCGGTTTGTTTGTGGCTCGCCGTCGCAAGCTGCAGAAGATGGGTGCGGTGGTGCTGAATTGATTCGCACCGCATAACGCAAAACGGCCGCTGTCAGTGATGACAAGCGGCCGTTTTTGTTTCTTCCTGGCAGCGCACACCTTGTAGCAGCTGGCGAAGCCTGCGTTCGGCTGCGAAGCAGTCGTAAAACCGTTACATGCGGTGTATCTGATACACATCGGCGGTAGATTTTGGGGCGGCTTCGCCACCCAACGGGGCGATGCGGCGTTCCGACAAGCCCCCTCGCCACAGTTCGCCAGCTGCTACAGGTCGCGTTATGGCTTGACCGGTGTTTACTCGGCCTTTACTTCCTGAGCATCCAGCGACTCGCGATAGCTGTCGAGCGCCGCGCCGAAGTCAGTGATGAACTGCGGATCCGTCAGCCAGGCCTGGGCGGTGTCGCGGTCCATGCCGTCGGCCCACATGCGGTAATCGATCAGCATGTCGGCGGCCAGGTGAGTGGCGGCCATGGCTTCGTTGTCGGCGTTTTCCATGTCCAGCAGTTCTGGATGGTCGCTGATGATTTCGGCGAGGTCTGACAGTAGGGTCAGCAGCATGTCGTTGCGGCTGGTGGCCTCTGCATCGCGCATTTTGCTGAACATCGCCAGGGTGTATTCCGGGATCGGCTCGCCGATTTCGCCGAGGTCATCGTCCAGTGCGGCGGGTTTTCTGCCGTGGATATTGATTTGCTTCGCTTTGATCTTGGCGCGTTTGGCGCGTTTCTGTTGCTTGTTCAGGGAGGCCATGGGAACTCAGTTCGGTTTCTGTTGGTTTTGGGCCGCGATAGCTTCGGAAGCTGCCACGTAATCAGTTTGGAAGGCCGGGGACTCAATCCAGGCCAGGGCACTGGCTTCGTCCGTTTCGGTGGACCATTGGCGGTACTCGATCAGCGCAGCGATGATGAAATCTGTCGCTGTTTCTTCGCCCTCCTGCTCCAGCACCAGCGCGAGCAGCGGGTGTTCAAGGAATGCCTTGCACATGGCTTGCTGACTGATCTTTTGCGCGTCGATCATTTCTTTGAACAGGTCGGTCAGGTCCACCGATTCAAAGTCGATGCGGTCGTCGTTCGGGTCCAACTCGACCGGCGCGGCGGCCCGTTGGGTGCGGTTCTGCTTGGCCTTGGCTTTGGCGCGGGTGGCGCGTTTGTTCTGCTTGTTGGCGGATGCCATGGGCTCGTTCCGTATTCCGATGAGTGGGAGCATCAGTCAGTTGCGTGGCACTAGCCGCCCGGGTGTGTCGGGGGCCAGTTTGCCGGTCTGCAACCAGGACAATGCAATGGGCCATAGTGTGGCTTGGTATGGGCTACGAAAAAAGGCGAAATGTCCGACTTCTTGTTCGCCGATGTCTTCGGGGGCGATTCGCAAGTGGGCATTCGTGCTGTTGGTGAAGTAACCCAGCAGCCGTTCAATGGCTGGAATCGTACCGTAAGGATCGTCGCTGATGCTGATGGCCAGGGTGTGTGCGGTGACGGATGAGAAGGGCAGGCGCCCGGTCTTTGCGTGAAGAACGCGACCGCTGGGGCGTTTCTCGTAGTGCGCGGTGGGCATGCTCCAGTCGCGAACCACGCCAGCGGGGGTGTCCTCTAGCCAGCCGAGACGTTTGCCGGGGAAGTAGCCGCAAAGCAATGTCATCAACGGCATCGCCAGATGCCACTTGCCGAACATCCGCCAGCGATGGGCGGGTGCGTAATCGCGCCAGTAAGCAAATTGCGCACCGACGGTCAGCAGACGTCGAATCAAATGCCCGGAAGCTCCCAGGCCCGCTGCACAGCCTCCAAAGCTGTGGCCTACAACATCGATGGGTTGCCCGGGGAATTCACGCTGAGCGCGCTTGAGCATCGCCTCAAAGTCCAGCGCGCCCCAATCTGACCATGAAGCCCGTAACCCTTTCAGCGATGCGGGTCGCGATTCGCCGATGCCACGGTAGTCGTAAGTGATCACGTCGAAACCGTTGGCGAACAGGTAATCGGCGAATCGCGAGTAGTGGCGGCAGCGGACGGAGGTGGCGGCGTTGATGATGACCACCGAGCGGGTAGCGTCGTGACGGGGGGGCCGCCAGGTAAAGCCGCCGAGGCTGTAGCCATCTGCGGCGGGCTCCTTGAACGGTTCGCCTGCCGTAGATATGCGCGGTGGCAACTCGGCTTGAGTGGGTGCCAGTGAGGTCATGTCCTGCAAATTCATCGGCGTCGGACCTTTGCGGGTAGCTGCCAACGATAGTCTTCGCGCAGCGCATGAACAATCCACCCGTGCTTATCGGAGCCTGTGCTTGAGTATTCGCTCCTCAAGCACCGCCCATTCCCGATCCAGCTCCGCGCGAAGTTCCTCCTCGCTCGGCAGTACCAGTCTGTAGGTACTGGCGAACAGTTGTTCGTTGCCTTGCAGCACTGAATAGCGCACCACCGATTCATCTTTTTGCGCGCAGAGAATGAGGCCGACAGTGGGACCATCCTCCGGTCCGCGCTTGAGGTCGTCGTACATGCGCACGTACATGTCCATCTGGCCGACATCTTGGTGGGTCAGTACGCCGCGCTTGAGGTCGAAGATGACGAAGCACTTGAGCAGGTAGTTGTAGAACACCAGGTCGATGTAGAAGTCTTTGCTCTCGGTACTGATGCGTTGCTGGCGAGCGATGAAGGCGAAGCCTTTGCCCAGTTCGAGCAGGAAGCCCTGTAGTTGATTGATCAAGGCTTGTTCAAGTTCGCTTTCCTGGACCAAGCCCGCATTGGGCAGGCCGAGAAACTCCAGTAGCACGGGGTCGCGGATGAAATCCCGAGGGCTGGCGTTCATCTGCTCGATATGGGTGGCGGCTTCCTGTTTGACGGCCGGCCGGTCGCGACTCGCCAGCAAGCGTTCGTAATAGAGGGTATTGATCTGGCGCTCGAGGGCGCGACTTGACCAGTTCTGCATCGCTGATTCGTTCATGTACCAATGGCGAGCGTGATCGTTCTCGACTCGTAGCAATCTGCGGTAGTGGGTCCAGCTCAATTCATGACGCAGTGCGTCACGAATTGGGAATGCTTGATAGAACAGGCGCATGTAGCGAAGGTTGGAGATGTCAAAGCCTTTGCCAAACTCTGTTGTCAGACTCTTCGCCAGCGTCGCCAGCAACTGCTTCCCATATCCCGCCCGCCGGGCCCCCTCCTGCTCGAACTCCACAATATACCGTCCGATCTGCCAACAGGTTTGCACCTGGACGGTATCGACCGCTCGCAACACTTTCTGGCGGGCTTCACGGATCAACTCGCCAAGATTTCCGAGCAGTGAAATGATCTGTGAATCTTGAGTGTTATCGGGTTTGAGAGGACTCATGACATTTTCCGCGGCTGAAGGAAACAGGCGGAAAAGGATGGCAAAAGAGTGGTAGTCCGCGATGCCGGGCGTTGCTGGTAAATCGGAAGGAAAGGCGAGTTTGCTTTGCAGGACCAGGCCGACGATAGCCCGTGTAAGAGGAGTACATCTCGTAGTCCGATTCGCAGTGAGCTCAAGTGCTAATCGATCTAAAACTTGAACATTCGGTAACAAATCTAAAAAGGAGTAACGATTGGGTTCCAAGCAACCCGGGAGTCGCCATCATGAAGAACGTCCATTCATTCATGCTGCCTATCGCCGCCGTCGGCGTACTGATGTTGCCTGCCGTGCTTAACGCCGCCAGTCTTGAACCGATCGACAGCACAGGTGTGCAAGTGCAACAGCAACAGCAAAACGGGATTACTTACCTGTCTGGCGGTATCGGAGAGGATGAGGCTAAAGCTATCCAGCAAGCGCAGGGCTATAACCTGCACATGACTTTCTCCATCGGGGCGGAGGGCAAATATGTTCCGGATGTAAATCTGGTCATTCAGAAAGATCCGGGGCAACCCGTGCTGACGCTGAGCGAGGTTGGCCCGTTGGTTTACGTACAGCTGCCACCAGGCAAGTACACCGTCGTCGCGACACGCAATGGTGAGGAACGGCGTGATACGGCGGAGGTAGGAAGTGGTGCCGCTCGCAATCTGGTTTTCCACTGGAATACTGAAAACTAGCCGAAGAGAGACGCTTGCACGATACCTGATCAAATCGCGAGCATAAAAAAACCCTGAATCTTGCGATTCAGGGTTTTCGGTATTTGGTGCCCAGAGACGGAATCGAACCGCCGACACGGGGATTTTCAATCCCCTGCTCTACCGACTGAGCTATCTGGGCAACGGGGCGCATTAAACTGGTTTTTCAGGGGGTCGTCAAGAAAGTTTTCAAAAAAATTTTAATTATTACCGTCGCTTACGTTCCGACCCTCGAAAAAGCGGGATTATTCTGCCGGCGGAACGTAGCCGTCAGCCTTGGCGTATTCCTCGCCGGAAAAGAACTTGTCCATCTCGCCCTGAAGATATTTGCGGTCTTCGGCGTTCATCATGTTCAGGCGTTTTTCGTTGATCAGCAGGGTCTGGTGCTTTTGCCAGTCGGCCCAGGCCTTGGCCGAGACGTGGTCAAAAATGTCCTGACCTTTTGCGCCAGGAAATGGAGCGCGCTCCAGGGCGGGCAGTTCTTCTTTGTACTTGCGGCACATGATGGTGCGGGTCATGACGACTCTCCTGCGTTCAATACGGCAGCCGCGCGTTCGAGCAAGGTTTTGACCGGGGCGGCAAGGCCCAGGCGCGGCGGGGTGGCGAGGTTATACCAGAGCCAGTCGGCCTCGGCCACGTGATGGCCGGCCTCCTGGACCTGAACCAGCCAGGGTTCGATGGACAACTGAAAATGGCTGAAGGTGTGTACCAGGCTCGGCAGCGCCTGTTGGCTGCCAAGCTCCAGCGAATGCTGCGAAGCCAGATGTTGCAGGTCGTCGAGGTCGTCGAGTTCCGGCAGGCTCCATAGGCCGCCCCACAAGCCCGTGGAAGGGCGGCGGTAAAGCAGAATCGCGCCGTCACCGTTGGCGAGCATCGGCATCAGCGTTCGCTTCTGTGGCACGGCTTTGCGCGGTTTGGGGATCGGGTAGCGCGTCTCCAGGCCGAGCATGTGCGCTTCGCAGCCTTTTTCGAGCGGGCAGAGCAGGCAGCTCGGCTTGCTACGAGTGCAAAGCGTGGCGCCCAGATCCATCATCGCCTGGGTGTAGGCGTTGACCCGATCATGTGGCGTGAAGTGCTCAGCGTTCGCCCACAGCTGTTTGGCGACCTTGGGCTCGCCCGGATAGCCCTCTTGCGCGGTAAAGCGCGCCAGCACCCGTTTGACGTTGCCGTCGAGGATCGGTGCCCGCAAGCCCATGCTCAGGCTGGCGATGGCGCCGGCCGTGGACAGGCCGATGCCCGGCAGGTCGGTGAGTTTTTCCACATCCCGCGGAAAATCGCCGCCGTACTCGGCGACGACAATCTTCGCGGTCTTCTGCAAATTGCGCGCACGGGTGTAGTAACCGAGGCCGGTCCACAGGTGCAGGACTTCGTCTTCCGGCGCAGCGGCCAAGGCTTCGACCGTCGGCAAAGAGGCCATGAACCGATCGAAGTAGTTCAGCACCGTGCTGACCTGGGTTTGCTGCAGCATGATTTCCGAGACCCACACCCGATACGGGGTGATGCCTTGTTGCCAGGGCAAGTCGTGGCGGCCGTGGCGGTCGTACCAGTCCAGCACCGCCGATGAAAACTGCTCGGCTCTCATTTCTTGAACAGCCCCTTCAACGCGTTTTTCAGCTCAGGGCTGACTTTGTCGCCAAGCTTTTCATCGATTTTTTCGCTGATCCGTTCGCCAGCCAGTTTGCTTGCGACCTGGCCCATGCGGTCGTTATCCAGGCGGCAAGCCTTGGCGCCCAGTTCCAGCGGGCCACGGCAGCGCAGCGGCCACTCGATGCCGACAAACCTCTCGTTGACCTGGCAGGCCGGGTCCGGCATGTCGCTCTTGTCGCCTTCGACGATAACGCCCACGCGGTAATCCATGCCCAGCACCCGCAGATCGACATCGCCGTCGGCGTTGACGGTCATGCCCGGGATGCGCACTTTCAGGTCCGGGTTGCTGGCCACGCCGTTACGGAAGGTCAGGTTGCCCTTGAGTTCCTGGAACGGTGTGTCCTTGCCCCGTGGTTCGCCGCTGAGGGATTTACGGTTCAGGGTGGCGATGCCTTTGCACAGCTGTTGTTCGAGGTTGGCATTGAGCAACACGCCGTTGTTGATGATGAAACTGGCGTTGCCGTTGAGGGTTTCGATCAGCGCTTTCTGGCTGTTGCCGCTGCCGGTCAGGTTGCTGTTGAGCGTCACCAGGCCTTTGACCGGCGGATTTTTACCCTGGCTTTCGAGGATTTTTTCCACGGGTACTTTGGTGATGCTCGTCTGCATGTTCAGCGCGGGCACCTGTTGGCGCACGTCGAGCGTCCCTTTGGCGTCGAAGTTGCCGTCGTACAGGTCGCCGCGAAGGCTTTCCAGGGTCAGCAGGCCGCCCTGGCCTGTGGCCTTGAGCGCAGCGTTCTGGATCGGCAATTTATCGAGGGTCAACTGACCGAAGGTGAGGTCGGCGTCTACGTCGAGTTTGGCCAGGCGCTCCACCGGCAACAGGCGCTCGGTGCTCCATGCCTCTTTGGTCGGTGCTGGCGGCAGCGGTGTGCTGCCAGCGCCCGCCATGGCTTCGGCTTCGGTGTTGGCCACTTCGGCTTTACGCACCTGCGTCGCACTGTTGGCTTCTGCGGATTTTGGTGGCAGATAACGGTCGACGTTAAAGGTGTCGGCCTTGAGGGTCGCCCGCAGCGATTGTTTGGCGAAGTCCTCGACGGCGATGCGACCGCTGAAGGTGCTGTCGTCGACTTTGAGGTTGATGTTGTCCAGGATAACGCTGGTCGGCGTGCCGGCAAGGCGACTGACCAGTTCGACTTTGCTCAGGCTGCCTTCAGCCATCGCTGGAAGCTTCTGGCCGATGCTGTCGATGAATTTCGCCAGATCGAACTGGGCGATGGACAGGCCGCCGCTGATTTGCGGAGTTTTGTCGAGGTCGTTGACCTTCAATTCGCCCAGTGCGCGCAGTTGGTTGGCGGAGATCTTGATGCCGGTCCATTCGGCGACGTTCGCTGCTTTATCCAGCAATAACTGACCTTGTGCGGCGAAGGTCATGGTTTTGCCTTGCAGCGGATCGCCAGCCACTTCGCCGGAGAGTTTCATGTCTTCGAATTTGTAGCGTTGCAGGGCACGCTCGAAACGCAACTCGCCGTTGAGCTCGGTGCGCACACGCAAGACCGGCTGATTGGTGCCCAGGAATGCGGTGAGTTTGACCGGGATATTCGTGGAGTCGTGCACCGGGCCGGTACTCAGCTGGATGCTTTCGGCGCTGAATTGCTTGCCGGTTTTCTCGTCGCTGTATTCAACGCGGGCGTTGTTGACGGTCAGGCTGTCGATGTCCAGGCGGATCGGCTGGGCCGGTTTTTCCGCTTGGGCAGTGGTCTCGGTCGCTGGTTCAGCAGTGGTCGCGGACGGTGTGGTTGGGGTAGCCGGCGCCGGTACCTTGCCGATGTCTTGCCAGTTGCCGTGGCCATCCTTGTCGCGGTTCAGGCGCAGGTTCAGGCCTTCGACGCGCACATCGCTCATCTGCACTTCGCGGCGCAGCAGCGGCAGCACGCGGACCGACAGACCAAGCATCTGCAAATCGGCGAAGGGCTCAGCGGGCTTGGCCAGGGTCGCGACGCTGGCTTCGTGCAATTCCAGGCCCAACCACGGGAACAGGCTCCAGCCGATGTCGCCATTGAGCGTCAGCTCGATGTGGGCCTTGTCGCGGGCTATCTGGCGAATCTCGTCTTTATAGTCGTTGGGATCAAAGAGGTGGGTCAGGGCAAAGCCCAGCGCCACAATGATCAGCAACAGCCCGAGAAGTACCAGACCCAGGATTTTGCCGAACGCTTTCATGGGCGAGTCCTTGTAGTTAATCGAATTCGAAATTTAGCCGGGGAGTATAGCGCCCCGCAGCGGACGATCGGTCAGCGATCACGTCGGCCACTCATCCAGCGGTATTTTCAGTTTGGCCGCCAGCGCTTGTGCCTCCAGATGCCCGGCAGGCGCCAACAAATGCAATGTCGCACCCGCTTGCGACGCCATTTTCTGCGCTTCGTTCACCAGGCGCTCGGCCACGCCACGACGACGGGTAATTTTTCGTACGCATAATTGGGACAAATGCCAGACATCCGAGTGCCGTTGCAGACGTGCCGCGCCCAAAAGTCGATCGTTGAAGCGGCCGGCGATCAGCGAACCGTCCAGCAGACAGCTTTCGATCAGCTGCAATTCCCCGGCAAACGGGGCAAACAGCCAGTCCGGAGCATCGCGGTAGATCTTCTGCAGATCTTGCTGATCCTGATAAGTGGCTTCGTTTAGCGGCTCGACAATGATCGGCATGAGGGCTCCTTCGGTGGTACGAGAACTGATGACATACAAAAGGTGATATCACTTTGATTTTTCTGTCACGTACAGATGGTAACCTTTGCCCGTTCGTCCGTCCTTCTGCGACGTGAAGTCGCACCAAAATGAAGCCTTACCTCAAAAACAGTCATGCGTGCGCATAAAGGCTGGGGGTGAGGAGCGCTGACGAACCATTCTAATAATTGGGGGATACATAATGACCACGAGCATCACGGCGGACGGCCTGAAAGCCGACCAGCCCGCGTTCCTGTCCAAGGAGCGCATCATCGCCAAGCCCGGTTTCAACCGTTGGCTGGTACCACCGGCCGCCCTGGCCATCCACTTGTGCATCGGCATGGCCTACGGCTTTTCGGTGTTCTGGTTGCCACTGTCCAAAGCCCTGGGCGTGACCAAGGCCGTGGCCTGCGCGCCGGAGATGAGCTTCATCTCGCAAGTCTTCTCGTCCGAATGTGACTGGCCGATCTCGATGCTCGGCTGGATCTACACCCTGTTCTTTATCTTCCTCGGTTGCTCGGCAGCCATTTGGGGCGGCTGGCTGGAACACGCCGGGCCTCGCAAGGCTGGCGTTGTATCGGCCCTGTGCTGGTGTGGCGGTCTGCTGATTTCAGCGCTGGGGGTCTATACCCACCAGATCTGGCTGATGTGGATCGGTTCCGGTGTCATAGGCGGTATCGGCCTGGGCCTGGGTTACATCTCGCCGGTCTCGACCCTGATCAAGTGGTTCCCGGACAAGCGCGGCATGGCGACCGGCATGGCGATCATGGGTTTCGGTGGTGGCGCGATGGTCGGTGCTCCGCTGGCTGCAGCCTTGATGGGCCACTTCGCTTCGCCAACCAGCGTCGGCGTATGGCAGAGCTTCCTGGTGATGGCCGCGATCTACTTTGTGTTCATGATCGGTGGCGCACTGTCCTATCGCGTTCCGCCAACCGGCTGGAAGCCTGAAGGCTGGACCGCTCCGGCGAAGAAAGCTTCCAACTCGATGATCACCCACCGTCACGTCCACGTGAACGTGGCGTGGAAAACTCCGCAATTCCGTCTGGTGTGGCTGGTGCTGTGCCTGAACGTTTCGGCAGGTATCGGCATCCTCGGCATGGCTTCGCCGCTGTTGCAGGAAGTGTTTGCCGGCACGTTGTTGGGTAACGGCCTGACATTCGGTCAGTTGGATGCTTCGCAACTGGCCTCGATCGCGGCGATTGCTGCCGGTTTCACTGGTTTGTTGAGTCTGTTCAACATCGGCGGCCGCTTCTTCTGGGCCTCGTTCTCGGACTACCTGGGTCGCAAAAACACCTATTTCGTGTTCTTCGCCCTGGGTTTTGCCCTGTACGCGCTGATCCCGAACCTCGGTCACCTGGGCAACGTTGCGCTGTTCGTGGCGGCCTTCTGCATCATCCTGTCGATGTACGGCGGTGGTTTTGCGACGGTTCCTGCGTATCTCGCGGACCTGTTCGGTACGCAAATGGTCGGCGCGATCCACGGTCGTCTGCTGACGGCCTGGGCGGCGGCGGGCGTGTTGGGTCCGGTGTTGGTGAACTACCTGCGTGAGTATCAGTTGAGCATTGGCGTTGAACGCGCCGCGGCTTACGACATCACCCTATACATTCTCGCGGGCCTGCTGGTGCTGGGTTTCATCTGCAACCTGCTGGTGCGTCCGGTGGCTGACAAGTACTTCATGACCGACGCTGAACTGGCCGCCGAACAGGCGCTGGGCCACGACAAAGGGGCTGACAGCAGCACCGTGTTGGAGTGGAAAGCGGATCCGGGCACCAAGCCTTTGGCAGTGGCTGCGTGGCTGGTGGTGGGGATTCCGTTGGCGTGGGGTGTTTGGGTGACCCTGCAGAAGACTGCAGTTTTGTTCCACTAAGTTAAGTAAGCGCATTACCCCTTGTAGGAGTGAGCCTGCTCGCGATAGCGGTCTGACAGTCGACAGAGATGTTGAATGTGAGGTCCCCATCGCGAGCAGGCTCGCTCCTACAGTTGTTTTTGGAGGGGCCGAAATGAGTTGTATGGACATGTCTATCCCCGACAACAGCGGGTTCAGCCCGTCAGGGATATCACGTCGCGTGTTTCTGTTTCGGCCCCGCGCCCCTATAATGATTGCCTTTTTCGCCCAATGATTTTGCGGAGCTGGTGATGGCCGAACGTAAGGCGTCAGTCGAGCGCGACACTCTGGAAACCCAGATCAAAGCCTCGATCAACCTGGATGGCACCGGAAAGGCCCGATTTGATATCGGTGTTCCTTTTCTTGAGCACATGCTGGACCAGATCGCCCGTCACGGGCTGATCGACCTGGATATTGTCAGCAAGGGCGACCTGCATATCGACGACCACCACACCGTGGAAGACGTCGGTATCACCCTGGGTCAGGCTTTTGCCAAAGCCATCGGCGACAAGAAAGGCATCCGTCGCTACGGCCACGCCTACGTGCCGCTCGATGAAGCGCTGTCGCGCGTGGTGATCGACTTCTCCGGCCGCCCTGGCCTGCAGATGCACGTTCCCTACACCCGCGCCACCGTTGGCGGCTTCGACGTTGACCTGTTCCAGGAATTCTTCCAGGGCTTCGTCAACCACGCACTCGTCAGCCTGCACATCGACAACCTGCGCGGCACCAACACTCACCACCAGATCGAAACCGTGTTCAAGGCTTTCGGCCGCGCCCTGCGCATGGCCGTAGAGCTGGATGACCGCATGGCCGGTCAGATGCCGTCGACCAAAGGCGTTCTGTAATGCAGACGGTCGCGGTTATCGATTACGGCATGGGCAACCTGCACTCGGTGGCCAAGGCCCTCGAGCACGTGGGTGCCGGCAAGGTCTTGATCACCAGCGATGCCGATGTGATTCGCGAAGCCGACCGGGTGGTTTTCCCCGGCGTCGGCGCGATTCGCGACTGCATGGCAGAGATCCGCCGCCTGGGCTTCGATTCGCTGGTGCGCGAAGTCAGCCAGGACCGCCCGTTCCTCGGCATCTGCGTCGGCATGCAAGCCTTGCTCGACAGCAGCGAAGAGAACGACGGCGTCGACTGCATCGGCCTGTTTCCTGGCGCGGTGAAGTTCTTCGGCAAGGATTTGCACGAAGATGGCGAGCATTTGAAAGTCCCGCACATGGGCTGGAACGAAGTGAAGCAGACGGTCACCCATCCGCTGTGGCACAACATTCCGGACCTGGCGCGTTTCTACTTCGTGCACAGCTACTACATCGCTGCCGGCAACCCGCGGCAAGTGGTGGGTGGCGGTCACTACGGTGTTGATTTCGCCGCGGCGCTGGCCGATGGCTCGCGTTTCGCCGTGCAGTTCCACCCGGAGAAGAGCCATACCCATGGCCTGCAATTGCTGCAGAACTTCGCTGCGTGGGATGGTCGCTGGTAAATGGCTGTCAAGAAAAAGCCGCCGATCCTGACCCTCACTCCTGAACAGGAGAACGAGGCTAATCACAAGATCAAACGCTTTATGGAAGATCGCTTCGAACTGGACCTGGGTTCGTTCGAAGCGGCTGAAATCCTTGAGCTGTTTACCCGTGAAATTGCGCCGCACTATTACAACAGGGCGATTTTCGATGTGCAGACGCACCTCAAAGAGAGGTTCGAAAGCATCGAAAGCGACCTGTGGGCGCTCGAGAAAAACTGATTTCCGAGCGAAGCTGAACAATCGAATTTGAAGGTTTGCCAGATGCTGATTATTCCCGCTATCGATCTTAAAGACGGTGCCTGTGTTCGTCTGCGCCAGGGCCGCATGGAAGATTCCACGGTGTTCTCCGATGACCCGGTGAGCATGGCTGCCAAGTGGGTGGAGGGCGGTTGCCGTCGTCTGCATCTGGTCGACCTGAACGGCGCCTTCGAAGGCCAGCCGGTCAACGGCGAAGTGGTCACCGCCATCGCCAAGCGCTACCCGAACCTGCCGATCCAGATCGGCGGCGGTATCCGTTCCCTGGAAACCATCGAACACTACGTCAAAGCGGGCGTGAGCTACGTGATCATCGGCACCAAAGCCGTGAAAGATCCGGCTTTCGTTGCTGAAGCCTGCCGCGCATTCCCGGGCAAAGTGATCGTCGGCCTGGATGCCAAAGACGGTTTTGTCGCCACTGACGGCTGGGCTGAAATCAGCACCATTCAGGTGATCGACCTGGCGAAGCAATTCGAAGCCGACGGCGTGTCCGCGATCGTTTATACCGACATCGCCAAAGACGGCATGATGCAGGGCTGCAACGTTTCGTACACCGCCGCCCTGGCCGCTGCGACGAAGATTCCAGTGATCGCTTCCGGCGGTATCCACAATCTGGGTGACATCAAGTCGCTGCTCGACGCCAAGGCGCCAGGCATCATCGGCGCCATCACCGGTCGGGCGATTTACGAAGGCACCCTCGATGTCGCCGAAGCGCAAGCTTTCTGCGATTCGTACAAAGGCTGAGGACTGACCATGGCGCTGGCCAAACGCATCATCCCTTGCCTGGACGTGGATAACGGCCGGGTGGTCAAGGGCGTCAAGTTCGAGAACATTCGCGACGCCGGCGACCCGGTGGAAATCGCCCGTCGCTACGACGAGCAGGGCGCCGACGAGATTACCTTTCTCGACATCACCGCCAGCGTCGACGGTCGCGACACCACGCTGCATACCGTCGAGCGCATGGCCAGCCAGGTGTTCATCCCGCTGACCGTGGGTGGCGGCGTGCGTACCGTGCAGGACATTCGCAATCTGCTGAATGCCGGCGCGGACAAGGTTTCGATCAACACCGCTGCGGTGTTCAACCCGGAATTCGTCGGCGAAGCGGCTCAGCATTTCGGCTCGCAGTGCATTGTCGTCGCCATCGACGCCAAGAAAGTGTCCGGTCCGGGCGAAACCCCGCGCTGGGAAATCTTCACCCACGGCGGTCGCAAGCCAACCGGTCTCGACGCCGTTGAGTGGGCGAAGAAGATGGAAGGCCTCGGTGCCGGTGAAATCCTGCTGACCAGCATGGACCAGGACGGCATGAAAAACGGCTTCGACCTGGGTGTCACCCGCGCCATCAGCGATGCGCTGGGGATTCCGGTCATCGCGTCGGGCGGTGTCGGCAACCTGCAGCATTTGGCCGACGGCATCCTCGAAGGCCACGCCAGTGCGGTATTGGCGGCGAGTATTTTCCACTTCGGCGAATACACCGTGCAGGAAGCCAAGGCCTACATGGCTCATCGCGGCATCGTGATGCGTTAAACAAACGGTACAGGCCAGTGGACAGCATGGCGGGCTCAAGGCACTCTTGGACACGCCATGGATTCCGGTAGCCCGACATGCTTAAACGTCTTCTTCTTGCCTTCGCCAGCGCTTCTCTGTTGTTCATCAACGGAGTTCACGCCGCAGAAAATCAGGGCACCGGTCTGGTGTTACTGACGGAAAACTTCCCGCCGTACAACATGGCAAAGAACGGCAAGAACTTCGCTCAGGACGAGAACATCGACGGCATTGCCGTGGACATTGTCCGTGAGATGTTCAAGCGCGCCGACATCCCCTACAGCCTGACGCTGCGTTTCCCATGGGAGCGAATCTACAAACTCGCCCTGGAAAAACCCGGTTATGGCGTGTTCGTGATGGCGCGGTTGCCGGACCGCGAGAAACTCTTCAAGTGGGTCGGTCCGATTGGTCCGGATGACTGGATCATGCTGGCCAAGGCCGATAGCAAGATCACCCTCGAGACGCTGGATCAGGCGCGCAAGTACAAGATTGGCGCCTACAAGGGTGATGCAATTGCCGAGACGCTGGCCAAACAAGGACTGAAACCGATCGTTGTGCTGCGCGATCAGGACAACGCAAAAAAACTGGTCAACGGCCAGATCGACCTGTGGGCCACGGGTGATCCGGCAGGCCGCTATCTGGCGCGTCAGGACGGCGTGAACGGGCTCAAGACCGTGCTGCGCTTCAACAGCGCCGAGTTGTACCTGGCGTTGAACAAGGATGTGTCGGATGACGTCGTGGCCAAGTTGCAAGCCGCGCTGGATCAGCTACGCAAGGAAGGCGTGGTCGACGACATCATGGCGCGGTACTTGTAGTGGATGTTGTATTCCGCTCGATTGGAGGAAGGGTGATCACGTCAAAGCGTATCGCGGATAGGTGTGGTTCAGTATCTCGGCGGGCGTAGCTGCAGAGTTTGACAGGTGAGAATGAGTATAAAACTCCGCTGTCGGCTATGGTTTTGTAACGCGGGTCATCATGATTGCCGCATTGTGTGGAGTCGGCCGGGCCTAAGTGAAAAAAGTGGGAGGTGTATTCTGGATATGAATTTTCCCATGTGATGTTGATGTGCCGATTGGAGTTCAGAGTAATATTCGGTACAGGAGCCGGCTCTGCCAGATAGACAGCGTGCGTGAAAGTATTTCGTAGTAATCCACTGGAGAGCTTCTGCTCTTGTGACTCCACACCAATAATGCACAAGACGTGCATGCGAGTCTGAGGGCCAATAGCGCTGTTTATGTGAGGACTTGTCGAACTAATAGCGGCACTGTACCGGTTGGGGTCTTGGCAATTTATGGCGTCGCGTGTGGTTTTGTAGCGATAGTAAGGGCTGTTGATACTGAACTTGTAATCCCATGTCGGTAAAATTTCTTTCCCCGCTGAATTCCAATGAGAGTATGTATGTGTTGTGAAAAGACTCGGTAGGTCGATAGTAATATCAACTTCCCGTAATGTGCAGTTTTCTGAGTTGTTTGTGAAGACTCCATTAATAAAACAGTCGGAGATAAAATTTGCCCCGTAGCTATAGCCTTTTTCTGAGGTAATGCTGATGATCTCGTTTGTACGACGATCCAGCATCGGGCTCCCGGAACTTCCTGGGTGTAAATCAGCACACTGATTCGTTAAGCCCCCGGGGAATCTTGAGATGCTGTCGGACATGGTTCTGGAAACCTCTTGAGTACATGCGCTCAAGCGCAGCCCCTTCTCCACGAATTTTCCAGGTGCGCCCACATTGAGTACGTCATGCCTGTCCAGGGGCGGGAGGGGTGCAAGTTTGAGCGGGACAATTCCGTTTTCAATTAGCAGTGCAAGAGGTTTATCGACTTCAAGTAAAGCCATGTCCGTGCCGACCATGCTGGTCCAATTGGCTGTTCGAACTTTATATGTCTTGTGATTGTCGGGCGTGTCATAGAAATAATTGAAAGTTATGCTCGCATCAAATGTCTGGTTTAACTTGGTCGTTCCGATTTCAGCTGTTACGCAGTGACCGCTGGTGATTAAATAAGCAGGTCCAACAGCTTTGTTCTCAAAATTTCTGGTGTCGATAAGGGTCGCCGTGCAAGCACTGTCTTGAGTGGTCAGGTAGCCGATACCACTCCAGAGCGAATATTGTTGTTCGCTATTTTTCAGTGCTTTCGATATGGAATTATTTCTGAGTCCTTCACCAATATCTCTTGGGGCTGCCTGGGCAGGACTAAGGAAGCTGCTGAATAAACAACCGATTAGTACGGTGCGTGTGTAGTTCATGGCCATTCCTTGGCGATATATTTAATTTGGTTAATTTCGGTGCGTAGTGGGGCGGTCGGTTATATGGATAGCTGAAGCTGTCAGATCGTGTCAAGGCAGTGTCAGCAAGTCGGTGCGTACCGCAGAGGACCGGGAGTCCAGGCTGTTGTTGTAGCTGCACAGTGTTAGAGGAAGCTGCTCGGCAGTAAAAGTCACTGCGTTATTTTCATAAGCATAAATATAATCTTCACGCTTTATGTCGCCGCAGTTTGTTTTGTCTGTCGGGCCGGCGTAGTAGAAGCTATTAAAATACAAAGGTAACGAATGACGCCATGTGACGTTGTAATTCCAGTCGGCTCCCAACGTAATAATGGGTTCTGCCATTCTGACGGGTTCTGCCTCTACGAGTTGTGCTGGAGAAATCCAGACGGTTCTCAGTAGCCCTGCTGTCGGAGTCTGCTCTGCTGATTCAACGCCCAGTACGCAGAGAAAATACATGCCTGCTTTGCGACCTGTAGGAGTATTGATCAAAGCGCCGATGGTGCTTATTACGTCGCTGTAGTAGTGAGGGGACAAACAGTCCCTGGCGTCGCGGACAGTTTTAAAGCGGTAGTAAGGCTTGTCCATCGAAAAATCCAGACCCCATGTAGGCACCGTCGGGTTTCCAGTAGATGGTACGGTGGCGTATCTCAATGGAGCGTAATCGTTCAGTTCTAAATTGAAAGTTGGTTCCAGCGTGCAAGAGCTAGATGTGGTGCTGAAAATTCCTTTTGCAAAACAACTTGGTAAGTAATCGGCCGTGTGGCTGTAATTGGTTTCAGGAGACAATTCGGTTTTTTCATTTTTCACTTCACAAGCGGTGTTGAAACATAATTCATCTAGTGACGATACAAATGTAGAAGCAAATAACACGCCGACAATACTTCCTGTTTCACGATCAAGGGCAGGGCTCCCGGAAGCGCCATGACGAATACCCTTGCACCTGTTTTTCAGGGTGTTCGGAAAGGCCCACCATTTCAACACAAGCGTTGCTTCTGTTGATTCCTGATAGCAAGCAGCTAGGCGCAGACCGGATTCTGGAAGATTATCTGGTGCGCCGACAACGAGTATATCGTTAGCTATCTTGGAGGCTCTGTATGCCAGCTTCAGTGGTGTCACCCCATCTTCAAGTAGCGTAGACAGAGGGGTGTCCAGCTCCAAAATAGCAATGTCGGTGGTGGACATGCTAGCCCAGTTTACTTTATGAATTTTGTAGCTCTTGTATTCATCCGAGGTATCGATGAAGAAGTTAAATGTTACGCTTGCCTCAAAAGGTATATTGGTGACAGGGTGTTCCAGACCTTGGGCTACACAATGTCCTGCCGTGAGCAGATAAGCCGGGCCCAGTGCATTGTTGTCTTCGTCTCGGGTATCTAACAGGCTGGCTGTACACAGTGGTTTGCTGTCTTTGAAAATTTTTCCAACACCATTCCAATGGTTGTATTTAGCATCCTTGTTTTTCAAAAGTATCGGATTTGATTGGTTGGTCAGTCCCTCGCCTAGATCACTTGCGTGCGAGGCTTGGGACAGCAAAAGTATCAAAAAAGTGCAGTATTTAATTAGCGTAAGTTTATTTCTCATGACTGTTCCTCGGGAATTCAGATAAGCACTATCGTGGCATTAGGCTGAGTACCAAGAGACATATATAGTTATCGTGAAATCAGAAGTTCCGATCAATCAGCGGGCAGGAGGGGTGCGGTAAAGCCCATCCTTGCCGTGTGCGGCTGTAGCGCGATTGCCGCGCACACTGACCATCTGTTTGATGTCGATCCAGTCAATGCCCTGAGCCTTGAGCTTGGGCAATTCACGTTCAAGCACCGCTAATGTCTGCGGATACGGATGCCCGATCATCACCGCAGAACCCTGCTTGTGCGCCAGGCTGATAGCCGTCTGTAGCTGAGTGAAAATTGCCGCTTCAGTGGGCTCGTCATCCAGGAACACATCCCGCGAAACACTTGCCAGACCAATCTTCTGCGCCTCGGCGGCGGCCACGGTTTGCGCACTGGTGCGGCTGTCGACGAAGAGCTTGTGCCGACGCTGCAAGTCCGCCATCAACCAGGCCATGGCCGCCGGCTGAGAGGTCATGCGGCTGCCCATGTGGTTGTTGATGCCGGCGGTGTAGGGCACGACCTTGAACGCTGCGTTCAGGCGTTTTTCAAGTTCGTCGATGGGCAGGTCGGGGTGCCAGGCGAACGGGCCGGTGGCCGGGTCCATGGGCATGTGCAGGATGACAATCTTGCCGGCGCGATGGGCCTCGCGGGCAAATTCGCTGGCGTGGGGTGTGTCGGGCATGATTGCTGCGGTGACCGGGCCGGGCAGGGCCAGCACGCGACGATCCCGGGGCAGGTTCTGCCCCAGGTCATCGATGATCAGGCTCAGATAAGCCTTGTGAGGTGTGGCTGCTGTTGTGGCAGGCGCCGCGTGAGCGACACCCACCAGACAGCACAGCAGGCCGAGGAGCAACCGCAAGCTCATCTCAGCGGCCGGAGGTGATGCTCAGTCCTTTGAGCAGGCTCAGGGCCTGGGCCAACTGGTAATCGTCATCCTGCGGCATCGCCTTGGCTTTGCCGCCGGAACCGGTCGGTTTGTCGGCGCCGCCGTTGCCATTGCCCAAGTGACCTTGCAGATCGGCTTCCTTGAAGTACTCGCCGTCCTGCTCGTTGGTGATCTTGGCCCTGCGCACTTCGATGTCCGGGACGATGCCCTGAGCCTGGATCGAGCGACCGTTCGGCGTGTAGTACAGCGCCGTGGTGATCTTCAGTGCGCGGTCGTTGTTCAGCGGCAGCACGGTTTGTACCGAGCCTTTGCCGAAACTGGTGGTGCCCATGACCACCGCGCGTTTCTGATCCTGCAAGGCACCAGCGACAATTTCCGAGGCCGAGGCGCTGCCGCCGTTGATCAGCGCGACCATTGGCACCGCTTCGCTTTCGTCCTTGCCGGTGGCAGAGAAGCGCAGTTCGGAGTTGGCGATACGGCCCTTGGTGTAAACGATCAGGCCCTTGGTGATGAAGTGGTCGACCACTTCCACCGCCGCTTGCAGCACGCCGCCCGGGTTGTTCCGCAGGTCGAGGATGATGCCTTTGAGCTTCTTGCCGTTGTCCTTGCGCAGCTTGGCCAGGGCCTTGGAGACTTCGTCGCCGGTCTTGACCTGGAACTGGGTAATGCGGATGTAGCCGTAGCCGGACTCCAGCAGTTGGCTCTTCACGCTCTTCACTTGAATGATGGCGCGGGTCAGGGTCACGTCGAACGGCGCACCGCCGTCACGCACCAGGGTCAGGGTGATTTTCTGGCCGATCTTGCCGCGCATCTTGTCCACGGCTTCGGTCATGCTCTGGCCGCGGGTCGGCTGGCCGTTGATCTTGACGATGAAGTCGCCGGCCTGAATGCCAGCCTTGGAGGCCGGCGTGTCATCGATCGGTGAAACCACCTTGATGAAACCGTCCTCGGCACCGACTTCGATGCCCAGGCCGCCGAATTCGCCGCTGGTGCTTTCCTGCAATTCAGCGAAGTCTTCCGGGCCCAGGTAGGCGGAGTGCGGGTCGAGGTTGCTGAGCATGCCCTTGATCGCGTTTTCCAGCAGGGTCTTGTCGTCCACCGGCTCGACATACGCGGCTTTGATCCGATCCATGACCTCGGCAAAGGTGCGCAACTCTTCCAGAGGCAACGGCGCCTTGGTGGTCGCAGCAGTGCCCGCAGGCGCGATCACCGGGGCCGGTTGAGCGGCAAACGCCAGAGGCGCGCCGATCACCAGGGCGATCGTCAGGGCCAGCGAGGTAAGGCGGGACAAATGCAGCATGTCTAACGAACTCCTGAATTAGGTCGCGTGCTTATCCTTGCGCGCGACACCATTGCGCTGGATCACTCGGGTGACCCTGCTGACGAATAGCGAAATACAGCGCTGGTGTGTCCTGCCCGCCACTGTTACCCACAGTGGAGATGGACTCACCGGCTTTAACCACGTCACCCGCAGACTTGAGCAGCGTCTGGTTGTGACCATAAAGACTCAAGAAGCCGTTGCCGTGGTCGAGAATCACCAGCAGCCCGGCACCGCGCAACCAGTCGGCGAACACCACGCGACCGCCATGCACGGCGTGCACCTGACTGCCGGCGGAGGCGCTGATCATCACACCGTCCCATTTGGTGCGGGCGTCGTCGCCACGGGATTCGCCAAAGCGTGCCAGCAGTCGACCATCAACAGGCCAGGGAAGTTTTCCCCGACTTGAAGCAAAGGGACCGCCGAAGGTCTCGCCTGAACTTGATACCAGGGCGCCGGGTGTCGATCTAACGGGTTTGCGTGGGGCGTCAGTGGCGTCAGCATCTGCTGCAGCCTGGGCCTCACGTAAACGCTTTTTTTCGGCTTCCTGCTGGGCGATCAGCGCTTTTTGCCGCGCTTCTTCTGCCTCTCGAGCCTGGCGGGCCAGGGTTTCTTCGATGGTTTTAAGGACTTTAGACAGGTCTGCCTGATCCTGCTCGCGGGCCGCCAGCTTCTGATCGCGGGCCTTCACGTCGTCGCTGAGCTTGGCCAGGACTTGCTGGCGCTCCTTGCGGACTTTGTCGAGTTCGTCACGCTGGCTGTCGAGGCTGCTTTTCTGCACCAGCAATTGCGCCTGTTGCATGGCGATGTCTTTTTCGACATTGGCCAGTTGGCGCAGGGTTTCGTTGAAATTCTTCAGCTGCTCCAGGCGGGCCTGGCTCAGGTAGTCGTAATAGGTGAGGGTGCGGGCGAATTTTTCCGGGTTCTGCTGGTTGAGCAGCAGCTTCAAGTACTCCTGACGGCCGTTCTGATAGGCCGCGCGGGCCTGAATGGCGATCAGTCGTTGCTGTTCAATGCGCGCGCTCTGGAGTTTTTTTTTCTCGGCATCGAGTCGCTGCAGCTCGGATTCGCTTTTCTTCAGCTCTTTTTGCAGGGCTTCGACCTGCTTCTCGAGCTTGCCCATCTCGGTTTCGGTGCCCTTGAGTTCTTTCTGCACTCCGGTTTTTTCTTCCTGGAGTTTACCCAACAGTTTTTTCAGCTCGGCAATGTCCTGACGCGTGGCGTCCAACTGTTGTTGGGTTTGCGCGCGCTCGTCAGCAAAGGCCGGTTGGAGCAGGCAAGTCAGGGCAAGGGCTATCAGGACGCGAAGCATAGAGGCGGGCGACACCAGGGAAAGGGACGGCCTAGTATGCCCGCCAAGCGCTGCAAAAAAAACGCCCAATTGGGGCTGTGTGATGACTGGACCGGGTTGCGGAGAAAATTGTTCTATCAAACCACCCAAAACCAATGTGGGAGCGACGGTGCGACGATTCGACCTGCTCGCGATGGCGTCCTAATATTCAACATCGATGTTGGTTATCAGATTGCTATCGCGAGCAGGCTCACTCCCACAAGGTTTTGGCGGTGTTTGATAGGGCGGGTTACACCAGAATCGACGTGCCAGTCATCTCGGCCGGTTTTTCCAGACCCATCAACATCAGCATGGTCGGAGCCACGTCTGCCAGCACGCCGCCGTCGCGAACCTTGAAGTCACGCTTGCCGACATAGATGAACGGCACCGGCTCGGTGGTGTGTGCGGTATGCGCCTGGCCGGTGGTCTCGTCGGACATCTGCTCGACGTTGCCGTGGTCGGCAGTGATCAGGGCTTCGCCGCCGACTTTTTCCAGCGCGTCGACGATGCGACCGACGCACAGGTCCAGGCATTCAACGGCTTTTACCGCGGCGTCGAACACGCCGCTGTGGCCGACCATGTCGCCGTTGGCGTAGTTGACCACGATCACATCGTAACGCTGGTTTTCGATGGCATCGACGATGCGGTCGGTGACTTCCGGGGCGCTCATCTCGGGCTGCAAGTCATAGGTGGCGACTTTTGGCGACGGGATCAGGATGCGTTCTTCACCCGGGAACGGTTCTTCGCGACCGCCGGAGAAGAAGAAGGTCACGTGGGCATACTTCTCGGTTTCGGCAATGCGCAGCTGGGTCTTGCCGTTTTTCGCCAGGTAGTCGCCCAGCACGTTGTCCAGGCTGCCCGCGGCGAAGGCCGATGGCGCAGGAATGCTGGCGGCGTACTGGGTCAGCATGACGAAGCCGGCCAGTTTTGGCTGGCGGGCGCGTTCGAATTCCTTGAAATCGTCTTCAACGAACACGCGGGTCAGTTCGCGGGCACGGTCTGCGCGGAAGTTCATGAACACCACAGCGTCGCCATCTTCGACTTTCACCGGCTCGCCGATGCTGGTGGCTTTGACGAATTCGTCGCTCTCGCCGCGTTCGTACGCGGCTTGCAGGCCTTCCTGAGCGGTGGCGGCGTTGAATTCGCCGTTGCCGTCGACAATCAGGTTGTAAGCCTGGGATACACGGTCCCAACGGTTGTCGCGGTCCATGGCGTAGTAACGGCCAATAATGCTGGCGATCCGGCCTTTGCCGAGAGCCTGGAAGGCCGCATCCAGCAGTTCGATGGACGACTGGGCGCTTTTCGGCGGCGTGTCGCGACCATCAAGGAAGGCGTGCAGATAGATTTTTTCGGCGCCGCGCTTGAAAGCCAGTTCGGCCATGGCCACCAGGTGATCCTGATGGCTGTGAACGCCGCCATCGGACAGCAGGCCCATGAAATGCACGGCTTTGCCGGCAGCGACGGCTTTATCGACAGCGGCGCAAATGGTCGGGTTCTCGAAGAACTCGCCGTCGCGGATCGATTTGGTCACGCGAGTGAAGTCCTGATACACCACGCGGCCGGCACCGAGGTTCATGTGGCCGACCTCGGAGTTGCCCATCTGGCCATCCGGCAGGCCGACGTCCATGCCGCTGCCCGAGATCAGGCCGTTCGGCACGGTGGCCCACAGACGGTCCAGTACGGGCTTCTTCGCCGCAAAGATGGCGTTGGATTCAGGGCTCTCACTGTGACCGAAGCCGTCGAGAATAATCAGGACCAAAGGTTTAGGCGTGGTAGTCATGGATTCCACTCGTGGCTGAGTTAAAAGAGGGCGATGGAAAAGGGAGTGGCAGTTTAAAGCTAAGTTCCGACGGCGTCACCGCCGGACGGGGTTTGGCCCACCATAGTGGCTGTGTATACTGGCCGACATTTTAACGCCCTGGAACCTCCTTCGATGGTTGCTCACCTGATTGAATTTGCCACTAACCACTATCTGCTCGTCGGTATCTTCGTCGTACTGCTGGCGTTGCTGATCGCTTATCAGATGCAAGGCGGCGGCCGCAGCCTGAGCACCGGTGAACTGACCGGGCTGGTCAACAAGGACGCGGGCGTTGTGATCGACATTCGTTCGACCAAGGACTTTGCCGCCGGTCACATTGTTGGCGCAGTGAACATTCCTCACGACAAACTGACCGCTCGCGTCGGCGAACTGGAAAAGCACAAGGCCAAGACCATCATCCTGGTCGATGCCATGGGCCAGACCGCTGGTACTCATGCCCGCGAACTGATGAAGTCCGGCTTTACTGCCGCCAAGCTCTCCGGCGGTATTTCCAGCTGGAAAGGCGATAACCTGCCGCTGGTGAAGTGAAATGAGCAACGTCGTCGTCTATTCCAGCGATTACTGCCCTTACTGTTCGCGAGCCAAGTACCTGCTCGAGAACAAAGGCGTGGCCTTCGAAGAGATCAAGGTCGATGGCAAGCCGCAGGTGCGTGCCGCCATGGCTCAGAAGGCCGGACGTACATCCGTGCCGCAGATCTGGATTGGCAGCACCCACGTGGGTGGTTGTGATGATTTGTTCGCCCTTGAGCGCGCCGGCAAGCTCGACGCCATGCTCAAGGCCTGAATGCCTTCCCTATAAGACCCCAAGATCAGAAAGGATCTGAGATGACTGACCAACAGAACACTGCAGCTAGCGAAGAAGAAACCGCACCGCAATTCTCCTTGCAGCGCATCTACGTACGTGACTTGTCCTTCGAAGCACCGAAAAGCCCGGCAATCTTCCGCCAGCAGTGGGAACCGAGCGTCGGTCTGGATCTGAACACCCGTCAAAAGGCTCTGGAAGGCGACTTCCATGAAGTCGTACTGACGTTGTCCGTTACCGTGAAAAACGGTGAAGAAGTGGCGTTCATTGCTGAAGTGCAACAGGCCGGGATCTTCCTGATCAAGAACCTCGACGACGCTTCGATGAGCCACACCCTCGGCGCGTTCTGCCCGAACATCCTGTTCCCCTACGCTCGCGAAACCCTGGACAGCCTGGTGACCCGCGGTTCGTTCCCGGCCCTGATGCTGGCCCCGGTGAACTTCGACGCGCTGTACGCACAAGAGCTGCAACGCATGCAGGCGGCTGGCGAGACTCCAACCGTTCAGTAAGCGTTCGATGCAGTAACGAAAAAAGCGCCATAACAGGCGCTTTTTTCATGGGCGGAATGATGCTGCTGGGTGCGTTGCGATGATCGTTCCCACGCTCTGCGTGGGAATGCAGCCCGTGACGCTCCGCGTCAACCGGTGCCAGGCTCGACGCCAGTGGTGCTGCTGGAACGCGGAGCGTCCCTAGAGGCATTCCCACGCGGAGCGTGGGAACGATCAGTCACGAGGTTACTTGAACCCGAGCTGGCGCCAGCCTTCGTACACGGCGACCGCCACGGTGTTGGACAGGTTCAGGCTGCGGCAGCCTTCACGCATCGGCAGGCGCAGGCGCTGTTCACTGGGCAGGGCATCGAGTACTTCTGCCGGCAAGCCACGGCTTTCCGGGCCGAACAGGAACGCATCGCCCTCGGCGAAGCTGGCATCGTGGAACGGCCGCGAGCCCTTGGTGGTGAAGGCGAACAACCGAGGATGCCCGAGGCTTTCCAGACAGCTGGCGAGGTCTGCGTGGCGTTGCAGGGTGGCATACTCGTGGTAATCGAGGCCGGCCCGGCGCAGACGCTTGTCGTCCATCTCGAAGCCCAGCGGTTCGATCAAATGCAGGTGGCAGCCACTGTTGGCGCACAGCCTGATAACGTTGCCGGTATTCGGCGGAATTTCTGGTTGGAAAAGGATGACGTGAAACATGCACGGCTCCGAAGGTAAAGATGAGCGGCATTCTACGCCGCCTGTGGACAACCGTTCGAAACTATTCCCGCGGGTGATGGCTTCGCTGGCGATTGTCGGGGTGATGGTGGGGCTGATGATCGGTCGCCTGACCACTCCCGACCCCAGCGAATTGCAGCAGGTCGAGGTGACGAACGATGGGCTGGTGGTGTGGTTCAACAACGAACCCAAGGCTCAC
This sequence comes from Pseudomonas sp. ES4, assembly GCF_050586665.1. NCBI lineage: Bacteria > Pseudomonadati > Pseudomonadota > Gammaproteobacteria > Pseudomonadales > Pseudomonadaceae > Pseudomonas > Pseudomonas sp. ES4. The sequence continues at coordinate 199,767 of NZ_JBOBDO010000004.1, forward strand.
GGCGAGTTCGTCGACGGTAGCCTCGCGTTGCTGTTCGAGGCTGAAGGAAAGTCACAGAAAGGTCAGCTCAAAATCAACGACAAGAACGCGAACTGGCGCGTGCGTTTGAGCGATGGGGGGTTGTTGCTGACGGTGGTGGCGGCCCGGCCACTGCAGGGCGAGTGGGCCGGTAGCGAGGTCGATGACCGCTGGCGGCTGGAGATCCATCTCCGGGAGCAATAAAAGAGGGAATCCCCGGCCTGCCTGTACCAAGGTTCCCAAAACGGCAGGGCTCGCGCATTGCGACGTGAGCCCGGTGTAAAGAAGGAACCCCTGACCTGCCTGTATCAAGGGCCCCAAAACTGCTTGGGCTCGTCGCTTGTGCGGTGTGAGCCCGATGTAAAAGAGGGGAATCCCCGGCCTGCCTGTACCAAGGTCCCCGAAACCGGGTAGTGAATCGAATCACTGAATGGACTATTGCAGGGGGCGTGCCAGGTTTTAACAAGTTGAAACAGAATGTCGCGCTGAAACGTCGAAAGCCCCGTATTCCGGGGCTTTCGTGTTTCTGTGATAGGGATTTTCTTGCAGATGAAGGCGGGGTTTTGGATCGGTTGCCATGCGCGATTGCGGTTCACGGTGCATTGCTGCGGTGCACGGAAGAGTGGTGAGGATCGTTCCCATGCTCTGCGTGGGAATGCAGCCCGGGACACTCCGCGTCCCTGCCGAAGCGGACGCAGAGCGTCCATTGAGGCATTCCCACGCAGAGCGTGGGAACGATCAGGTGGGGGGATTAACCCTCATCCCCCTCATCATCATCCCCACCATCAACCTTCATCCCCAATTCCTTGATCTTGCGCGTCAGGGTATTACGCCCCCAGCCCAGCAAAACGGCGGCATCGCGGCGGCGGCCGGCGGTGTGTTTGAGGGCGGTTTCGATCATGATCCGCTCGAATGCCGGTACAGCGCTGTCGAGCAGGCTCGACTGGCCACGAGCCAACGCCTGATCGGCCCACTGGCGCAGCGCTTGCTCCCAGTTGGTCACCGGCGCCGAATCCTGCGGCAGGTTCAGCAGCTCCGGCGGCAGGTCGCTGATGTGCACTTCGCGACCCGAAGCCATCACCGTGATCCAGCGGCAGGTGTTCTCCAGCTGACGCACGTTGCCGCCCCACGGCAGGTTTTTCAGGTATTCCTCGGTTTCGCTTTTCAACAGCTTTGGCTCTACCGCCAGTTCTTGCGCGGCGCGGCTGAGGAAGTGCTTGGCCAGGGTCGGGATGTCTTCGCGACGGTCCGACAGCCGTGGAATGTGGATACGAATCACGTTGAGGCGGTGGAACAAGTCCTCACGGAATTTCCCAGCGTGCACCAGGGTCTCCAGATTCTGGTGCGTCGCGGCGATGATTCGCACATCGACCTTCACCGGCACATGGCCGCCGACGCGGTAGAACTCGCCGTCCGCCAGCACTCGCAGCAAACGAGTCTGGGTGTCTGCCGGCATGTCGCCGATTTCATCGAGGAACAGCGTGCCGCCGTCAGCCTGTTCAAAACGCCCGCGACGCAGGTTGGCCGCGCCGGTGAACGCGCCTTTCTCATGGCCGAACAGCTCGGATTCCATCAGGTCTTTCGGGATCGCCGCCATGTTCAGCGCAATGAACGGCGAAGCCGCACGCGGGCTGTGACGGTGCAGTGCATGTGCCACCAGCTCTTTACCGGTACCGGATTCGCCGTTGATCAGCACAGTGATGTTGGAATGGCTCAAGCGGCCGATGGCGCGAAACACTTCCTGCATCGCCGGCGCTTCGCCAATGATTTCCGGGGTACGTGTCAAGGCGACCGGGACTTCCAGGCCTTGCTGTTCCTGGGCGTGCTGGTTCGCGCGTTTGACCAGCGACACCGCTTCGTCGACGTCGAACGGTTTCGGCAGGTATTCGAACGCGCCGCCCTGATAGGACGCGACAGCGCTGTCCAGATCGGAGTGCGCAGTCATGATGATCACCGGCAGCCGTGGGTGCTGTTCGCGAATCCGCGCCAGAAGGTCCAGACCACTGGCGCCCGGCATGCGAATGTCGGAGATGATCACGTCCGGCTGCTGGCGCGCCAGGCGGCTCATCACGCCATCGGCGCTGTCGAAGCTTTGCGTGGTCATGCCTTCCTGCTGCAAGGCTTTTTCCAGGACCCAACGGATAGAACGGTCGTCATCGACGATCCACACGGTTTCACTACGGCTCATGTCGATGTGGCTCCTTGTTCCAGTGGCAGAAAGATCGAGAAGGTGGTGTGGCCTGGATGGCTGTCACATTCGATCAGGCCCTGGTGCTGGCTGATGATGTTCTGGGTAATGGCCAGGCCCAGCCCGGTACCGTCCGGGCGGCCGCTGACCATGGGAAAGAAGATGGTTTCCTGCAAGTCCGCGGGAATGCCCGGGCCGTTGTCGATGATTTCGATCTTGGTCACCAGGCGATGGCGCACGTGGCCGATGGTGAACTGGCGCATGGCGCGGGTGCGCAGGCTGATGCGGCCAAGGCGCAGCTCGTTCTGGCTGCTGATGGCCTGCATCGCATTGCGCACGATGTTCAGCACGGCCTGAATCATCTGTTCGCGGTCGATCAACACGTCGGGAATGCTTGGGTCGTAGTCGCGCACCAAAGTGATGCAACCCTGGCTTTCGGCTTCCACCAGATGACAAACCCGTTCCAGCACTTCATGGATGTTGCACATCGCCAGTGACGGCAGCTTGTTGGAGCCGAGCATGCGATCGACCAGATTGCGCAGGCGGTCGGCCTCTTCAATGATCACGTTGGTGTAGTCGCGCAGGCTTTCTTCCGGCAGTTCGCGAGCGAGCAATTGCGCCGCGCCGCGAATCCCGCCGAGGGGATTCTTGATCTCGTGAGCGAGGCCGCGCACCAGCATCTTGCTGGTTTCCTGCTTCGACAGCTGCGCCTCTTCCTTGGTGATTCGCAGCAAGCGGTCGCGGGGGTGGACTTCCAGCAGCAGCATGGTGGCGCCGTTGGCCAGGATGGGCGTCACCGCGTAGTCGACGGTCAGCGTCTGGCCGGTGAGGGCGGTGAGCATCGCTTCGCGCTTGGTGAACGGATGGGCTTGCTGGACCGCCTGGCGCAAGGAGTTCAGCGCCTCGGTGGATTCGGTGAACAACTCGCTGATGAACTGCCCATGGCTACGCTGACCGCTGATGGCCAGGAGCATTTCCGCCGCCGGGTTCATGTACTCGAGGCGCAGTTCGGCGTCGAGCAGAATGGTGGCGGTGGTCAGGTTGTCGAGTAGCAATCGATGCAGTGCGTCGCTAATGGTCATCAGGACCTCTTTTGGAGCAGGGCGCGCGCATGAATAAAGCGCTGATGCGAGGAAAATGCAAAAACCAAACCAAGGCTCCGAAAAGAAGCGTTTAAGGCCTGAAACGGGCGTTTGACGCTCGTTTGCGTGGCGTTCTGCCAGCTTTGACGGGTACTTTCGAACCAAAATGGGTTGGTATATGGGTATGGTGCAACCAATTGCACCAATATAGTGCGCAAACCTGAATGGCGTTAGAAGAAGCGCAGGAAGGGATTTTTTTCCTCTGCGGGCTTGTCTTTAAGCGGACATTCCGGCCGTTGGCCGTAATCGGGGAGGGTGCAGGGTCTGACCTGGCGCTTCTGCGCCAGAGAGATGCGCAGCATGTGGAACGGCTGGTTGGCGGTGCGCTCGACCGTGCGGCCCTGCTCGTCGAGGATTTCCACCGAGAGGTTGTGGCTGCCGCGATCGATGTTGCTCAGGGCGAACACCGGGCTCAAGCCGGGATCTGCGGTGGGTTGGCCATCGAGGAGCAATCGGTAGCGATGGCCACGTTGCAGACCGGGTTCGCTGGTGACGCTGACAATAATCTCTCCAGCGCTGCTGCGTACCGTGGCGTCTGGCTCCGGCACCAGTACTCTCAGCATGTCGTAGTGAAACAGTGGTTTTGTTTCGGCCTTCTTTCCAGCTACCGGTACTGCGCCGCCAGGGTTGGCGGACATGCGGTTACTCGGCGCCAGCGGCACACGCTTGGCATTGCCGGAGCCTGGCTGGTCGGTGTAAACCCGATTGCCCTGGGCGTCGATGTAGGTGAATACCTCGGCCGTCACCGGCAGGGCGATCAAGCAGATGATCAGCAGCCACAGCCTCACGGCTTATGCACCCGTTGTACGGTGAACGTCACGGTGGGACTTTGTTGAACGATGGTTTCCCCGTCGATCACCTGCACCGCGAGGCTGTGCGTGCCGCGATCAATATTGACCAGTTGCAGGATTGGCACGTTGCTCGGCTGGCCGTAAGGCTGATCGTCCAGCAACAGCCTGAACAAATGTGGGCCTTGCAGGCGGGGTTTGATCAGTACGTTGACAGTGAAAGTGCCGTTGTTGGCACGCAGCGCTTCGGTGGTGGGCAAGTTGGTCAGTTCCAGCACCTCGTAAGCGCTGCGCGGCTGTTCGCGACTGCTGGCTTCAGCCGGTGGCGCAGGAGGCGCCTGGGGCTCAACCCTGTTCAGCGGTGGCAACTCGACCGGTTGAGCCTTCACGCCATCGGGCGGTTGATTGCTGTAGGCGGTGTTGCCGTCGGCGTCGGTGTACTTGTAGATCTGCGCCATCACAGGGCAAGCGAAAGACAGCAGCAGAAATATCAAAAGTGACCGCATCCAGACTCCCTGTGGGTATCAAGGTTACTCCGACAGTGGAATACCTTGGCTGCCAGCATAGAACACAATGAGTTCTACCGGCTTGTCACCGGTTTTGCCGCGATGGGTGATGTTAACCATTTCAGCCACCGCATCGCCCTGCTTGAAGCGTCGGATCTGGCCGCTGTCCTTGCTCTCGACTGTCAGCTCGCCGGCAAGAATGTACGCGGCATTGGGGATTGGATGGGTGTGCCAGTCGAGTGCAGTGTTCGCAGGTATCTTGAGTTTCAGGAGCGACAGCTCAGGTGCTGCCTTCGGGTAGGCGATGTAAGGCGTGTCGTCCCAGGATGCACTGCTTTGAAGTAGAACTTTACGTTCGATTGCCGCCGTCGATGCTGCTGGGTTGCAGCCCGACAGGGCACCTGCGGTCAAGGTGCCAAGCAGGGTTGTAAGCATGTAGATCTTCATCGTTCCATCCGTTGAGTGCAGGCAAGTCGGTACAGGCTACGAGCAACTCAAATGGATTGATGCCAGACGAAACTGTGAATGTCATGGGAGATGGATCGATTGCTTGTCAGAAATTGCAGAGCGGCTCATCCGGATGCTTCCATGCAAGGCCCGATAACCTTGCGCAACCCGCTGTCGTCTTCTGGCAATACAAACTCTGCAATCAGTGGGGTATCACTCTTGAGCGAAGGCAGTGTCAACGTTACAGGTTGACCACGGGCTGTGTCAGTGAGCCAGTAATGCAACTCGCGCTTGTCGATGCTCGTACCAAACTCGAATACCCAACCGTCTTCTTGCAGGCTCCTTACCGAGCCCGAACCGCTGACCAGAGAGCTGATGGGCGCGCGTGTGCCGGTTGTCAGGCGCAATGGACCGTTTGCCGGCGCGCCCGGGCCTTCATAATCATCGGCATTGAAGCCAAGTCGCTGGGTCGGGATAGTCAGGGACATTCTCATCGGGTTATCAGGATGACAACTTATCGCCAATAGGGCCTCGCCGGTTTTGCCGTCATAGCGTGTATTTCCGCTGAGAAGGGCAATTTGAAACCGGCTGTCATCGGAAGATTTTTCCACCAGCCAGTGTTTGCCCTGACCAGTGGTATGGGAACTATCCGATGCGGCCCAGGCAGGTGTCAGCGCCGCAAGAAACAACGCTAGTGAATAAATAGAGGCCGATGCTGATTTCATCTGATGGTCCTTCCGAAAAGTCCCGGGACAGTAAATGAAAATTGCCTGGAAGTTTCACAGAACTATTTTCAAAAAATGTTTTGCCTGAAAACTTACGCCCACAAAAAAGGCCTCCCGAAGGAGGCCTCATTTGTTACGCCGCGTGTGCTGGCGCTACCGGATCAGCAGCTGTAGTACAGCTCGTATTCCAGTGGGTGTACGAAGGTACGAACCTTGATTTCTTCTTCGCTTTTCAGGGCGATGTAAGCGTCGATGAAGTCGTCGCTGAAAACGCCGCCTTTGGTCAGGAACGCACGACCTTTGTCCAGCTCTTCCAGGGCTTCTTTCAGGCTGCCGCAAACTTGTGGGATCTCTTTCGCCTCTTCAGGCGGCAGGTCGTACAGGTTTTTGTCAGCAGCATCGCCAGGGTGGATCTTGTTCTGGATACCGTCCAGGCCAGCCATCAACAGTGCAGCGAAGCCCAGGTACGGGTTGGCTGCCGGATCCGGGAAGCGAGCTTCGATACGGCGAGCGCGAGGGCTGGACACGTAAGGAATACGGATCGAAGCGGAACGGTTGCGAGCCGAGTAGGCCAGCATTACTGGTGCTTCGAAACCTGGGACCAGACGCTTGTAGGAGTTGGTCGACGGGTTGGTGAAGCCGTTCAGCGCCTTACCGTGCTTGATGATGCCGCCGATGAAGTACAGGGCAGTGTCGGACAGGCCGGCATAGCCTTCGCCAGCGAAGGTGTTCTTGCCATCTTTGGCGATGGACAGGTGAACGTGCATACCCGAACCGTTGTCGCCGTACAGCGGCTTAGGCATGAAGGTCGCGGTGCGGCCGTATGCATCAGCAACGTTGTGTACGCAGTACTTCAGGGTCTGAACTTCGTCAGCCTTGGCGACCAGGGTGTTGAACTTCACACCGATTTCGTTCTGGCCGGCAGTCGCCACTTCGTGGTGGTGAACTTCGATGACCAGGCCCATTTCTTCCATGGCGTTGCACATGGAGGTACGGATTTCGTGGTCGTGGTCGAACGGCGGAACAGGGAAGTAGCCGCCTTTGACGCCTGGACGGTGGCCTTTGTTGCCGCCTTCCACGTCCTGGTCGGACATCCACGAACCTTGTTCGGAGTAGATCTTGAACATCGAGCCGGAGATGTCGGACTTGAACTTCACTTCGTCGAAGATGAAGAACTCAGGCTCTGGACCAACGAATACGGTGTCGCCGATACCGGTCGACTTCAGGTATTCCTCGGCACGCTTGGCGATCGCACGTGGGTCACGGTCGTAGCCTTGCATGGTCGAAGGCTCGATCACGTCGCAAACCAGGATCAGGGTTGGCTCTTCGGTGAACGGGTCGAGAACGGCAGTGCTGTCGTCCGGCATCAGGATCATGTCGGAGGCTTCGATGCCTTTCCAGCCAGCGATGGAGGAACCGTCGAACATTTTGCCTTCTTCGAAGAAAGCTTCATCCAGCGCGTCGCGAGCCGGCATGGTCACGTGATGCTGAGTGCCTTTGGTATCCGTGAAGCGCAGATCAATCCACTTGACGTCATGATCTTTGATGAGTTGAACCGACTTCGACATAGTGTCCTCCGGGTGGCTTCGGGCTTAGTAGTGGATGCCCTTAGAATGTGGGTGATGCCGGCGCGAATACTCTGCCAAGGCAACCTGCCTCACAAGGGAGCAAATTGCATGCCAGTGCCCCACCATGGGTTTTTTGCCCCATTTTCACGCTTATATAGAGGTAAAGCGCAGCAAAGCTGGAAATAGCGCCCTGTAATGTAGCGTCATATTCAACAAATGACCTGTTTTGGTGCGCGCAAAACCTTCTGCACATTAACTGGTTAAACCTTGAGCAATTTCCGCTATAATCCGCGCCCCCCTTTTTCGGCTGGCCCAGCGCGCGCTGTTTTCATGAAACTAATCGTAAAAGTCTTCCCCGAGATCACCATCAAGAGCCGCCCGGTACGGATGCGTTTCATCCGCCAGTTGGCCAAAAACATCCGTACCGTGCTCCGCGACCTGGACCCGGCTGTGGTGGTGAACGGTGTGTGGGACAACCTCGAGTTGGAAACCCGCGTCAGCGAGCCGAAAGCCCTGAAGGAGATGACCGAGCGCCTGAGCTGCATGCCGGGCATCGCGCATTTCCTGCAAGTCGACGAATACCCGCTGGGCGACTTCGACGACATCGTCGCCAAGTGCAAGCAGCACTTCGGTGATGCGTTGGCCGGGAAGATTTTTTCGGTGCGCTGCAAGCGTGCCGGCAAGCATGAATTCAGCTCGATGGATGTCGAGAAATACGTCGGCAGCCAACTGCGTCGTCAGTGCGGCGCCGCCGGAATCTCGCTGAAAGAGCCGGAAATTGAAGTTCGTCTCGAAATTCGCGACAAACGGTTGTTCGTGATCCACAACCAGCACAACAGCATCGGCGGTTATCCGCTGGGGGCCCTGGAACAGACGCTTGTACTGATGTCCGGCGGCTTCGATTCCACTGTAGCTGCCTACCAGATCATGCGCCGCGGGCTGATGAGCCATTTCTGCTTCTTCAATCTGGGCGGACGAGCCCATGAACTGGGCGTTATGGAAGTCGCGCACTTCATCTGGAAGAAGTACGGCAGCTCCCAACGCGTGTTATTTGTCAGTGTGCCTTTCGAGGAAGTACTGGGAGAAATTCTCGGGAAAGTCGATAACAGTCATATGGGCGTAGTTTTGAAGCGTATGATGTTGCGCGCTGCTTCCCGTATTGCCGATCGGCTGGAGATCGAAGCGCTGGTCACCGGCGAAGCGATTTCCCAGGTGTCGAGCCAGACGCTGCCGAACCTGTCCGTGATCGACTGCGTGACCGACAAGCTGGTCTTGCGACCGCTGATCGCCAGTCACAAGCAGGACATCATCGACCTGGCCAACGAAATCGGGACTGCCGATTTCGCCAAGCACATGCCGGAATACTGCGGGGTCATCTCGGTGAACCCCAAGACCCACGCCAAGCGTCCACGCGTGGAGTACGAAGAACAACAGTTCGACATGGCAGTGCTCGAGCGTGCGCTCGAAAACGCCAAACTGGTGCCGATCGATCGCGTAATCGACGAATTGGGCCAGGATTTGCAGATCGAAGAAGTCAGCGAAGCTCTGGCGGGCCAGATCATCATCGACATCCGTCATCCGGATGCCGCTGAAGACGAGCCGCTTGAACTCGCTGGCATTGAGGTGCAGACGATGCCGTTTTATGCATTGAACGCTCGTTTCAAGGAACTGGACCCTACTCGCCAGTACCTGCTGTATTGCGACAAAGGCGTGATGAGTCGCCTGCATGCCCACCATTTGCTCAGTGAGGGGCATGCCAATGTGCGCGTTTATCGACCGAGCTAAGAGCCCGGGGCTGTATGCCTGTGGCCTGCGTCACCGGCCCCCCGACCCTGCCGTCAAGCTGTAACGGCAAGGCCTGACTCTACTGTAAATCGCTGCCAAGACTTGTCAGCACACCGAATCCTCTGATCGAGATACACAAGTGATCGAAAATCTACGCAACATCGCCATCATTGCTCACGTTGACCATGGTAAGACCACCCTGGTAGACAAACTCTTGCGTCAATCCGGCACCCTGGAGCGCAACGAGCTCAACGACGAGCGCGTGATGGACTCCAACGACCAGGAGAAAGAGCGCGGTATTACCATTCTGGCGAAAAACACCGCCATCAACTGGAACGGCTACCACATCAACATCGTGGACACCCCGGGCCACGCCGACTTCGGCGGCGAAGTTGAACGCGTAATGTCGATGGTTGACTCCGTTCTGCTGCTGGTTGACGCTCAAGACGGCCCTATGCCGCAAACCCGTTTCGTGACCAAGAAGGCTTTCGAAGCCGGCCTGCGTCCAATCGTGGTGATCAACAAGGTTGACCGTCCAGGCGCGCGTCCGGACTGGGTTCTGGACCAGATCTTCGACCTGTTCGACAACCTCGGTGCTACCGAAGAACAGCTGGACTTCAAAGTTGTCTACGCCTCGGCCCTGAACGGCATTGCCGGTCTGGAACACACCGACATGGCTGAAGACATGACCCCGCTGTACCAGTCGATCGTCGACAACGTACCTGCGCCGAAAGTCGACCGTGAAGGTCCGTTCCAGATGCAAATCTCCGCTCTGGACTACAACAGCTTCCTGGGTGTTATCGGCGTTGGCCGTATCGCTCGTGGTCGCATCAAGCCGAACACTCCGGTTGTCGCTATCGACGCCGACGGCAAGAAGCGTACCGGTCGTATCCTGAAGCTGATGGGTCACCACGGTCTGCACCGTATCGACGTTGAAGAAGCAGCTGCCGGCGACATCGTCTGCATCAGCGGCTTCGACCAGCTGTTCATCTCCGACACTCTGTGCGACCCACTGAACGTCGAAGCGATGAAGCCGCTGACCGTTGACGAACCAACCGTTTCCATGACCTTCCAGGTAAACGACTCGCCTTTCTGCGGTAAAGAAGGCAAGTTCGTCACCAGCCGTAACATCAAGGAACGTCTGGACAAAGAACTGCTCTACAACGTTGCCCTGCGCGTTGAAGAAGGCGACACCGCCGACAAGTTCAAAGTCTCCGGCCGTGGTGAGCTGCACCTCTCGGTACTGATCGAAACCATGCGTCGCGAAGGCTTCGAAATGGGTGTTGGTCGTCCGGAAGTGATCATCCGCATGGTTGACGGCGTCAAGCACGAACCGTACGAAAACGTGACCATCGACCTGCCGGAAGAATCGCAAGGTTCGATCATGGAACAGATCGGTATCCGTAAGGGCGACCTGACCAACATGGTTCCGGATGGCAAGGGCCGTGTGCGCCTTGAGTACAACATCCCGGCTCGTGGCTTGATCGGTTTCCGTAACGAGTTCCTGACCCTGACCTCCGGTGCAGGCATCCTGACCTCGATCTTCGACCGTTACGACGTGATGAAGTCCGGCGACATGTCCGGCCGTCAGAACGGCGTGCTGGTTTCGGTTGCTACCGGTAAGGCTCTGACTTACTCGCTGGAAACCCTACAAGCTCGCGGCAAACTGTTCCTGGGTCACGGTGAAGACGTGTACGAAGGTCAAATCGTCGGCATCAACAGCCGCGACAACGACCTGGGCGTTAACCCAACCAAAGGCAAGAAGCTCGACAACATGCGTGCCTCGGGTAAAGACGAAACCATCGCTCTGGTTCCGCCTATCCGTTTCACCCTGGAACAAGCTCTTGAGTTCGTGCAAGAAGACGAACTGTGCGAAGTCACTCCTAAGTCCATCCGTCTTCGTAAGAAGATCCTGGGCGAAAGCGAGCGTACCCGCGCTGCCAAGAAAGCCGGTAACTGAGTTTCGACTTAGTTAGCTGCTAAAAAAACGCCCCCGACCGCAAGGTCGGGGGCGTTTTTGTTTGTCTGGGGTTTGAAGATCGTTCCCACGCTCTGCGTGGGAATGCAGCCCGGGACGCTCCGCGTCCCTAAAGCGGACGCGGAGCGTCCGTTGAGGCATTCCCACGCGGAGCGTGGGAACGATCAGGGTTGGGTTAAAACTTTTCGAGGGTGCGACGGCTCTCGCTGGTCTCGCGCGCCACTTCTTTGGGCTTATACGCGCAATACCCCGGCCGCGGCCCGATTTTCGGGTGGTTGCGGCAAGTATCCGGGCGCTTTTCATAAATAGTGCACAGACGGCTCTTACGATCCAGGTACAGGCAATCGTTATTGCTCATGCGCTGAAGGGTGAAGATCTCGGACTTCTGGTTGTAACGCTCGACGATCCCTTCCTTCTGCAGGCGCTTGGCGATGTTCTTTGGCGGCTCGCCGCGCTCGAATTCATCGACGATGCCGATACGGATCAGATCCTTGATCTTGACCTCGACCGGCAGGGTGCAGCAGCTGGAAACACACGAACCACACATCGGGGCGGAGTACTTGGCCCAGGTATCGAGGCGATCGATCTCCGCGGCGGCGATCAGGTTGGACTTCATCATCGGTTGTTACCAGCGTGCATCAGGGCGCGCGATCATACCGGGACTGGTGGATTTTTGAACAACCTTTCGCCAGATTTTTTCGTATTTCGCCCGATAACACCTGTAACCCGGCACGGCCCCTGCATTCTTTCCGGTGCGCGGCAAGGTAATGTCGATCTATCTCACACTAACGGGAAAAACTGCCGAACCAGAGTTCCAACGGCCTGTCAGACCGTCTAGGCTCAACAACTCCACGCTCGCTCGAGGTCCTTTCAATGACTCAAGAACCACTTGTTCGCGAAGCAGAGGTGGCCGCATTTCGCGACGCCGTCTTGACCAAACTCACCTACGCGGTGGGCAAAGACCCGGATCACGCCTTCGACCACGACTGGTTCGAAGCCATTGCCCTGGCGGCGCGCGATCACATGGTCGAGCACTGGATGGATCACACCCGGCAGATTTACCGCAAAGGTCAAAAGCGGGTTTATTACCTTTCCCTCGAATTCCTGATCGGCCGTCTGCTCTACGACAGCCTGAGCAACCTTGGTCTGCTGGACGTCGCCCGCGAGGCCATGACTGAACTCGGCGTCGACCTTGAGCGCATCCGCCTGCTGGAGCCCGACGCAGCGTTGGGCAACGGCGGCCTCGGTCGTCTGGCCGCGTGCTTCATGGAAAGCATGTCGACCCTCGGCATCGCCGGCCACGGTTACGGTATTCGTTACGAACACGGTTTGTTCCGCCAGGCCATCGTCGACGGCTGGCAACAGGAACAGACCGAACACTGGCTGGATTTCGGTAACCCTTGGGAGTTCGAACGGCCAGAGGTCGTTTACCCGATCGGTTTCGGCGGCAGTGTCGAAACCGTCACCGACGAAGCCGGCAAGTCCAAGCAAGTCTGGACGCCAGCGGAAACCGTTCGCGCGATTGCGTATGACACGCCGGTCGTCGGCTGGCGCGGAGCGAGCGTCAACACGTTGCGCCTGTGGCGCGCCCGGGCCATGGAAGATTTGCACCTGGAACGCTTCAACGCCGGCGACCACTTGGGCGCCGTGGCAGAAGTCGCCCGGGCCGAAAGTATTTCCCGGGTGCTCTACCCGGCGGACAGCACCGAAGCCGGCCAGGAACTGCGCCTGCGTCAGGAGTATTTCTTCGTCGCCGCGTCCTTGCAGGACTTGCTGCGCCGCCATCGCAACATGCACACCTCGGTCCTGACCCTGGGCGATCATGCCGCGATCCAGCTCAACGACACGCACCCCTCGATTGCCGTGGCCGAACTGATGCGGCAACTGGTCGATGTCTATGACGTCGCGTGGGATGCGGCATGGCAGGTCACCGTCGACACGCTGTCCTACACCAACCACACGCTGCTGCCGGAAGCGCTGGAAACCTGGCCGGTCGGTTTGATGGAGCGGATGCTGCCACGGCACATGCAGATCATTTACCTGATCAACGCCCAGCACATCGATTCGTTGCGGGCCAAGGGTATCCATGACTTCGAGGTCTTGCGCGCGGTGTCGCTGATCGAAGAAGACAACGGCCGCCGTGTGCGCATGGGCAACCTGGCGTTCCTTGGTTCCCACAGCGTCAACGGCGTGTCCGGGCTGCACACGCAGCTGATGCGCAAAACGGTATTTTCCGAACTGCACAAGCTCTACCCGGACCGGATCAACAACAAGACCAACGGCATCACCTTCCGCCGCTGGCTTTACCAGGCCAACCCTGAGCTGACCTCGATGATGGTCGACGCCCTCGGCCCGGATCTGCTGGACAACGCCGAAGAGCGTCTGCTCGGCCTGGAACCCTTCGCCGAGAAAGCCGCGTTCCGCAAGGCCTTCGCCGAGCAGCGCCTGCACAGCAAGAAAGCCCTGGCGTACATCATTCATGAGCGACTTGGCGTTGCGGTCAACCCGGCCGCGATGTTCGACGTGCAAGTCAAACGGATCCACGAATACAAACGTCAGTTGCTGAACCTTTTGCACACCGTCGCGCTGTATCAGGCGATTCGCGCCGAACCGGAAGTCGATTGGGTGCCCCGGGTGAAGATCTTCGCCGGCAAGGCGGCGGCCAGTTATCACCAGGCCAAGCTGATCATCAAATTGACCAACGACATCGCCCGGGTGGTGAACAACGACCCGACCGTGCGCGGTTTGCTCAAAGTGGTGTTCTTGCCCAACTACAACGTCAGTCTGGCGGAAAGCATCATTCCGGCCGCGGATTTGTCGGAGCAGATTTCCACCGCAGGCTTCGAGGCATCGGGCACCAGCAACATGAAGTTCGGCCTCAACGGCGCGCTGACCATCGGCACCCTGGACGGGGCGAACGTGGAAATGTGCGAACGCATCGGCGTTGAACACATGTTCATCTTCGGCCTCAGCGCCCAGCAGGTTGAAGCGCGCAAGCAGAACCATGAGTTCAACGCGACGCCGGATATTGCGGCCTCCCATCGGCTCAATGATGTGCTGCAAGCGATACGCGGCGGGGTGTTCTCGCCGGATGATCCTTCCCGTTACACAGGATTGATCGATTCGTTGATCGACTACGATCGCTTCCTGGTCTGCGCCGATTTCGACTCTTACTGGGAAGCGCAGATGCGGGTAGAAGCCCATTGGCACGATTCGAAAGAATGGTGGCGTTCGGCGGTGTTGAACACCTCCAGGATGGGCTGGTTCTCGTCCGACCGGACCATTCGCGAGTACGCCACGGATATCTGGAAAGCTTTGGAGTAACTTTTAGCAATAATTGCGAGCAAGGCCCGACGGTTGTTGGGCCTGATCGATATACTAAGCGCCGGTTACACCGGGCGGTATGCATCGCGATCCATTGTGGGAGCGAGCCTGCTCGCGAAAGCGGACTGACATTCAACATCAATGCTGAATGTTAAGGCCTCATCGCGAGCAGGCTCGCTCCCACAGGTTTGTGTGGTTTCACACTAAACTCAGCCAGATGCCGCTTTACCCGGATTCGCCCCGCAGCGGGGCCGCTTAGGGATATCGACCATGCAATGGATGTTCATGCTGATTGGGCTGGTGCTGGGCTGGGTACTCGACGAGTCGTTCAGCGATGCGCTGCTGGGCGCGCTGCTCGGGCTGGGTATTGGCCAGGCCATTCGCATTGGCCGCCTGAGTTCTCAGGCTGCCGAGCAACGCAAGCTACTCGATCAGGCTCAGATTGCGCTGAATGCAGTGCAGCAACGGTTGTCACTGCTGGAAGTGTCAGGCGTCAAGACGCCGGAAACCCACGAGCCCGAGCCGGCTCCTGAATTTACGCTCGACGAAATCCCTGTCGAAGCCCCGGAGCTGATCTGGGAGCTCCCCCCCGAACTCGAACCGATCACCGTGGTCGCCGCTGAAGCGAGCCGCCCAGTGCCCGTCGATGCCTGGAAACCCCAGCCGGTCGCCCGCGAGCCGCAACAACCCGCCATCCCGCGTGGCCCGAACTTCATCGATCGCGCCATCAGTGGCGCCCGCAACTGGCTGTTCGGCGGCAACACGGTGCTGCGGGTCGGTGTGGTGCTGTTGTTTCTCGGCCTGGCCTTCCTGTTGCGTTACGCCACCGAAGGCATGGTGGTGCCGATCGAGTTGCGTTATGCCGGTGTTGCGGCGGCGGCATTGGGGCTTCTGGGGCTGGGCTGGTGGCTTAGAACACGCAACAGCCATTACGCGTTGATGCTGCAAGGCACCGGGATCGCGGTGTTGTACCTGACCGTGTTTGCCGCGATGCGCCTGCATCCACTGCTCGATCCTACGGCGGCGTTGGGTCTGCTGGTCGCGGTGACGGTGTTCTCGGCGATTCTCGCCATCACCCAGGATGCCTTGGGCCTGGCTGCCGCTGCGGCACTCGGGGGTTTTGCGGCGCCGATCCTGACCTCCACCGGTGCCGGCAATCATGTCGCGCTGTTCAGCTACTTCGCCTTGCTCAACGCCGGCATCCTCGCCATCGCCTGGTTCAAGGCCTGGCGGCTGCTCAACCTGATCGGCTTCGTCGGCACCTTCGGCATCGGTTTCGCCTGGGGCCTGCGTTCCTACACGCCGGAACTGTTGTGGAGCACCGAGCCGTTCCTGATTCTGTTCTTCCTGATGTATTTGGCCATCGGTCTGCTGTTCGCCCGGCGCAAGTTGCTGGAGATGAGCGATGCGCCGGAGGATGGCAGTCGTGAAGCGCTTCTGCACTGGTCGGCGCGCAAGGGCGATTACGTCGACGGCACGATGCTGTTCGGCCCGCCGTTGGTGGGTTTCGGTTTGCAGTTCGCGTTGGTCCAGCACCTGGAGTTCGCTGCAGCCTTCAGCGCGTTGGCGTTGGGCATGATTTACATGGGCCTGGCGCGGCTGCTGATGGGCGGACGCGCGTTGCTGCTGGCGGAAACCTGCCTGGCGCTGGGGGTGATCTTCGCCAGCCTGGCGATTCCCTTGGGGCTCGATGCGCGCTGGACCGCTGCTGCCTGGGCCGTCGAAGGCGCCGGCATCTTCTGGCTGGGTCTGCGTCAGCAACGACCGCTGGCCCGAGCCTTTGCCTTGCTGCTGCAACTGGGCTCGGCCCTGGCGTTTATTAGCGAATTGCGAATTGGCGAAAGCAGCCTGCTCGAGGGTGCGCCGCTCGGCGCGTTGATGCTCGGCGTAGCGTTGTTGTTCAGTTTCTACCAGTTGCGCAAAGCCTTGCCCGAGCAGACGTCGGACTGGGAGCGTAAAGGGCTGCCGGTATTGGCCTGCCTCGGTTTGACCTTTCTTTATCTACTGGCGCCGTTGTTTTTCTTCACTCATGGCACGGCGATCAGTTGGGCACTGGCGGGGTTGGCGACGTTGTTCGTTGGCTTGCGTCTGCAATCGCGCACCTTCCTGTTCACCGCATTCGCCGTGCAGTTGCTCGGCGGTGCGTTGTTCCTGCTGCGGCTGCAAGGTTCGAGCGGTGAGTCCGGCGTTGTATTCAACGCGGGTTGGAGCGGTTTGTTGAGTGCGTCGTTGATCGGCCTGGCGCTGATCGCTGGCATGTTGTTGGCGGCGCGCGATGAGATGGTCCGAAGCGACGTGCGCTTGCTGCGCGGCTTGTCGGTGGTGCTGCTGGCCGGTCTGGTGTTGATCAATCTGGCGGTGCTGTTCGTCCTGCCTTGGCAAACAGCGAGTGCGGTATGGGCGGCCAGCGGTTTGTTCATCATCTGGCTCAGCCTGTACCTCAAACAGCGCGTGAGTTTTGTCTTCGGTTTGCTGTTGCAGGTGATCGGTGGCGCGGCGTTCCTGCTGGCCGGGCCGGATTTACTCGGCCCGCTGGCGAGCGAAGGGTTGAAACCTCTGGCTCATAGCGGTTTCTGGACGCCGCTGGTGTTGGGTTTGGCTGCGATGGTGGGCGCCTGGCGCTTGCAGCTCGGCAACCATGCTTCGGCCTTCGATGTGTTGAGCTTGCAGCGTTTGTCCGAAGTGTTGCTGGTGTGGGGCGCGGCTTGGTGGGCGCTGGCGTGGGTCAGTGAGGTGCTGCGCTTCGCACCTTTGAACCTGCAAGCGACGTTGTTGCTGGTGGTTGCGGCAGCGAGTGTGGCGCTGTGGACAGTCTTGGCGTTGCGTTTGAAATGGTCGTCGCTGGGCTTGCTCTGCACCTTGCTGATGCTTGCGTCCGGTTTGGTGTTGCTGGCTGCGTGGCACTCGCGTTATCACCCAGCGGCCAATGTTGGTTGGCTGGTATGGGCGGCCGTGTTCGTCGTGCACTTCATCTCCCTGCGGCGTCTGGCGCCGATGTTGCCGGCGCGCGCGCTCAGTACCGCGCACGTACTCGGCTGCTGGCTGTTGATCGGTGTGTTGGCCCTGGAGCTGCGTTACGGTTTGCTGCTGTTGTCCGAGCAGTACAACGCCTGGCGCTGGTTGGGTTGGGCGATCCTGCCGAGCCTGTATCTGGTACTGATGGCCGCACCCCGTGCCTGGCCATGGCCGGTGTCGGCTTATTCGCGCGAATACCGCGTGTACGCGGCAGCACCGTTGGCGTTGCTGATGCTCGGCTGGTTCTGGCTGGCGAACGTCGTCAGCGACGGCACCGCCGAGCCGTTGCCTTACGTGCCGCTGATCAACCCGCTGGAGTTGGGTCTGCTGTTTGCGCTGTTCGGCGTCTACGTATGGTCCCGCAGCGCCATGACACAACTGGCGATCCGCAAGGACTATGCCGAACACGCCACGCAACTGATCGCTGGCGCCTCGCTGTTTGTGTTCTTCACTGCGCTGGTAATGCGCACGGCGCACCATTGGGGCGGTGTGCCGTTCGAGTTGGATCTATTGCTCGAATCCATGCTGGTGCAGGCCGGTCTGTCCATCGTCTGGACCTTGATGGCCCTGAGTCTGATGATCGGCGGTCATTTGCGTCATCGCCGCGAAGTCTGGCTGATTGGTGCGGCGCTGATTGGTGTGGTGGTGGCCAAACTGTTCTTTGTCGAATTGAGTAACCGCGGCGGACTCGCCCGGATCGTCTCGTTTATCGGCGTTGGCGTATTGCTGTTGGTGGTGGGCTATTTCGCCCCGTTGCCGCCCAAGCGCTTTGATGCTGAGCCGGAGGCTGAAAAACCGGCCCCGCAAACCGAAGGAGTGTCGTCTTGAGTCAGAAGCTGAACCGGGTCTGGTTGGGCGCTGTTGCCCTGGGTGTGGCGCTGTCGGCCAGTGCCCAGGAAAAACTGGCGGACTTCGCCACGCAGGTGCCGTTGTCGGTCAGCGGTGAAGGTCCGTGGTATCGCCTCGAATTGCCGTTGAGCGTGCAATTGAATGCGCGGCAAACCGATCTCAGCGATGTGCGCGTGTTCAATGCCGCCGGTGAGGCCCAGGCGTATTCCTTGGCGCGTGCGCCGGCGCAGACCAGCGACAACCGTACCCTGACGGATGTGAAATGGTTCCCGCTATACAACTCGGCGGACTCCACTGAGCGTGCACCGAGCGTGCGGGTGCAATCGAGCGCCAACGGCACGCTGGTCGAAGTGCAGCCATCCAGTCAACTGGAGGCGGGCGAAGAAGTGCTGCGCGGCTGGTTGCTCGACGCCAGCAGCATCAAAGCACCGTTGCAACAGTTGATCCTCGACTGGACCAGCGAACGCGATGGCTTCCAGCGTTTCACCATCGAAGCGAGCGACGACCTGCAGCACTGGCAATCGTGGGGTGAAGGTCAGGTGGCGCGCCTGACGTTTGCCGACGAACAGGTCGAGCAGCATGAAGTCGCGCTGCCGGGTCAATCGGCCCGTTATCTGCGCTTGCTGTGGAACACGCCGCAATCGGCCCCGACATTGACCTCGGCGCAACTGCAAAGCGCCAAGACCCGCAGCCTGCCGCTACCGCTTGTCTGGTCGCAGCCGCTGGCCGGCAGCAGCGTCAAGGCGGGTGAATACACCTGGCAATTACCGATGGGACTGAATGTCGAGCGCTTGCAGGTCGAATTGAGTCAGCCCAACAGTTTGGCGCCCGTGACCTTGTCCGGTCGTCGGGAAAGCAGCCTGCCGTGGCAGCCGTTGAGCAGCGGTTTGCTGTACCGCCTGACCCAGAATGGCCAGGATGTGGTGCAGAACGAATTGCAGCTGCCGGGGCAAACCGTACAGCAGTTGAAGCTGACGGTGGACGAGCGCGGCGGCGGTCTGGGTGCCGAGGCACCGACTGTGCGATTCGCCGTGCGCTCCATTCATCTGGTGTTCCTGGCGCGCGGGGCAGGGCCTTATACGCTCGCGCTGGGAAGTGCCACGGTGAAGGCGGCGAGCCTGCCGCTGTCGACGTTGATTCCGGATTACAGCGCTGCAAAGTTGGCGACGTTGGGCAAGGCTACGGTGGACGGCGGGCTGGTGGCCACGCCGGCATCGACCGTGACAACGACGGCGACGACGGACACCAACTGGAAGAAGTTCGGGCTGTGGGCGGTGTTGTTGCTCAGTGTTTTGTTTCTGGGCGCGATGGCGTTCAGTCTGTTGCGCAAGCCGCCGGTCAAGCCTTGAAGGCGGGTGCTGCGCACCCAATCGCGAGCAGGCTCGCTCCCACAGTGGAATGCGGACCCTGTGGGAGCGAGCCTGCTCGCGAAGACGGTTTATCGGTCGGAAAAGAACCTGGATTCCAACTACGCTAAACCGGGCGCATGAACTCTATTGGGTGTAACACGTCTGATAGGAGGAAATGCGCCCTGACTCGCGTTAAACTGCGCGGGTTTTTAGCCCCCCATTCCACCGGAGCCTTCCATGTCCCGCGTTACCCTGAGTCGCTATTTGATTGAGCAGACCCGTAGCAATAACACCCCTGCCGATCTGCGTTTCCTGATCGAAGTGGTGGCGCGTGCTTGCAAAGAGATCAACCACGCCGTGTCCAAAGGCGCCCTCGGCGGTGTTCTGGGCAGCATGGGCACTGAAAACGTCCAAGGTGAAGTGCAGAAGAAACTCGACGTGATCTCCAACGAGATCCTGCTCGAAGCCAACGAATGGGGCGGTCACCTGGCCGGCATGGCGTCCGAAGAAATGGACAACGCCTACCAGATTCCGGGCAAATACCCGAAAGGCGCGTACTTGCTGGTTTTCGACCCACTGGACGGCTCGTCGAACATCGATATCAACGCACCGGTCGGTACGATCTTCTCGGTGCTGCGTTGCCCGAACGAATACCTGAGCCAAAACGAGCCCTTGAATGAAAAGGCTTTCCTGCAGCCAGGCACTGAGCAAGTGGCTGCCGGTTACGCGATCTACGGTCCACAGACCATGTTGATCCTGACCTTGGGCGACGGCGTAAAAGGCTTCACCCTGGACCGCGAAATGGGCAGCTTCGTGCTGACCCATGAAGACATCAAGATCCCGGAGTCCACTCAGGAATTCGCGATCAACGCCTCCAACCAGCGTCACTGGGAAGCGCCGGTACAACGCTACGTCAGCGAATTGCTGGCGGGCGAAGAAGGCCCGTTGAAAAAGAACTACAACATGCGTTGGGTCGCCGCGATGGTCGCGGACGTGCACCGCATCCTGACCCGTGGTGGCTTGTTCATGTACCCACGCGACAGCCGCGAGCCATCCAAGCCGGGCAAACTGCGTCTGATGTACGAAGCCAACCCGATGTCGTTCCTGGTTGAACAGGCTGGCGGCGCTTCCACCGATGGCCATCAGCGCATCCTCGACATCAAGCCTGACGGCTTGCACCAGCGTGTCGCCGTGTTCCTCGGCTCGAAAGAAGAAGTCGAGCGCGTCACGGCTTACCACAAGGAATAAACATGACCGCGCCCTGGCAGCCGTTGCTCGAATGGTGGTTTGGATCTTTCGAATCACCCAACGAAATAGCGGCTGAGAAGGGCAAGTTATGGTTTGGCAAGCGTGACAGCCAGGACCTCGAAGCGCGCACGCGTTTCGGGGACCAGGTCGAGCAGGCACTGGCCGGCGGATTGACCGAATGGGCGCAATGCCCTGAAGGTTGGCTGGCCCTGGTGCTGTTGCTCGATCAACTGCCGCGCATGATCTATCGCGACACTCCCAAATCCTTTTCAGGCGATCTCAGGGCCCAGGCACTGGTGGCGCAAGGCATTGCTGCGGATCTCGATCGGCAGTTGCGGCCGATCCAGCGAGTGTTCATCTACCTGGTGTTTGAGCATTGCGAGAATCTGGCGGTGCAGAACGAGGCGGTTTCGCGGTTTATCGATCTGGTTGAACAGCAACCCGAGGCGGATCGGGCGGTGTTTGCGGACAACCTGGATTATGCCGAGCGGCATCAGAAGATCATTGCGCGGTTTGGACGGTTTCCGCATCGCAATGCGGTGTTGGGCCGGG
This sequence comes from Pseudomonas sp. ES4, assembly GCF_050586665.1. Lineage (NCBI taxonomy): Bacteria > Pseudomonadati > Pseudomonadota > Gammaproteobacteria > Pseudomonadales > Pseudomonadaceae > Pseudomonas > Pseudomonas sp. ES4. Next base: position 221,249 of record NZ_JBOBDO010000004.1, read on the forward strand.
AATCTACGGCTGAGGAGTTGGCGTTTCTTTCGGGGCCTGGTTCTCGCTTTTAGTTTTCTGCTGTAGCTGATGCCGCTATCGCCAGCAGGCTGGCTCCCACATTGATCGTTCCCACGCTCCGCGTGGGAATGCAGCCCGGGCCGCTCCGCGTCCCTTCCAGAGCCGAACGCAGAGCGTCCGTTGAGGCATTCCCACGCAGAGCGTGGGAACGATCAGTGACTGGCAGTTAAATCCTGAAACTACCCACCAACTGCTTCAACCGCGCCGCCTGCTGTTCAAGGTCTGAACAAGCACGCAACGTCGACTGCAAATTCTCCACGCCTTCCTGGTTCAGCGTGTTGATCTCGGTAATGTCGACGTTGATCGACTCCACCACCGCCGTCTGCTCTTCTGTCGCAGTGGCCACCGACTGGTTCATCCCGTCGATCTCACCGATGCGCTGGGTCACGCTACCCAGACGTTCGCCCGCCTGATTGGCGATGCCGACGCTGCTTTCGCTCTGGCGCTGGCTGTCGGTCATGGTGATCACGGCCTCCCGGGCGCCGACTTGCAGTTCCTCGATCATCTTCTGCACTTGCTGCGCCGAATCCTGGGTTCGGTGCGCGAGGTTGCGCACCTCGTCCGCGACCACGGCAAAACCGCGACCGGCTTCACCAGCACGGGCCGCTTCGATGGCGGCGTTGAGTGCCAGCAGGTTGGTTTGCTGGGAGATGCTGGTGATCACTTCCAGAATCTGCCCGATGTTCACGGTATTGCTGTTGAGTGTTTCGATGTTGCCGCACGAATCGCTGATCTTCGCCGAGAGCTGCTGCATCGCCGCGATGGTTTTATCCACGACTTGCTGACCGTCCTCGGCCAAGGCGCGAGCATCGCTCGAATGCTGAGAGGCGAGGGCGGCGTTCTGGGCGATTTCCTGGGCGGCAGCACCCAGTTCGTTGATGGCGGCGGCTACGCTGCTGGTGCGCGAGGCTTGCTGGTCGGAGTTGAACATCGACGAATTCGACGCCGCCACCACACGCAAGGCGACTTCGTTGACCTGGCCGGTGGCCGAGGACACTTCGCGAATCGACGTATGAATCCGCTCCACAAAACGGTTGAACGAGGTGCCCAGCGCACCGAACTCGTCCTGGCCGTGGATGGTCAGGCGTTTGGTCAGGTCACCTTCGCCTTCGGCGATGTCATGCATGGCGCGGCCCATGGTCAGCAGTGGCTGCATCAGGAAGCTGATCAGCATGCCCAGCAACGCGATGATGATCACCACGGCAATGACCATGGCGATGATCGCCGAGGTGCGGAACTCGCTGAGCATCGAGAACGCGGTGTCCTGATCCAGCACCAGCGCCACGTACCAGTCTGCCGAGGGCACACCGTTGACGTGGGTAAAGGAGATGAATTGGGTCTTGCCGTCGATCTCGACTTCTTTCATGCCCGGGCTGACTTTCGGCGCACCGTTCGGGTAGGCGTCGGCCAGGCTCTTGAGCACCAGTTTGCTGTCTGGATGAATCAGGATCTTGCCGTCGGCGCTGACGATGAACGCATGGCCGTGGCCGCCGAAGTTCAGCGAGTTGATGATCGCGCTGACGCTGGACAGGTCGATGTCTGCGCCGGCGACGCCGATCATTTGATTCTGATGTTTCACCGGTGTGGCGACGGTGATCACCAGTTTGCCCGACGAAGCAGCGATATAAGGTTCGGTGACGATGGTCTGTTGCGCAGTGTTCGCCGCCTTGTACCAGCCACGGGCACGGGGATCGTAATCCGCGGCACGATTGCCGGCCGGGACCGAGAACATCACACCGTCAGTGCCACCGAAATAGCTCAGCTGAAAGTTAGTGGTGTAGGCCGGCAAGTCGATGGCGCGCTTGAGGCTGGCCGCAGCGCTACCGTCCACGGCGACCTGCTGGGACAGTGATTGCAGCAATTGAATGCGGCTTTCCAGCCAGGTCTGGATGTTGCTGCTGGTCAGGCTGCCGAGTTCCTGCATCGAGGATTCGGTACTGCTGCGCAGGGTTTGCCGCTGGCGGTAGTCGTTGAAAAGGATGAAACAAGCGAATGCAACGGCCACCACGAGGGCGGCAGCCAACAAGATCTTGTGGCTGAACTTCATGTTTCTGGTCATTAAATGAACTACCGCGGAGGGACTGGTCAACAAAGGGGCGTCAATTTGCCACAGTCGTGGGCGTTGCGCTGCTTTTATGTCGACTGGCCGGCGCCAAAGATTAGGCGGTTTTTGCGAAAACCGACGAAATACCCGATAGCGAAAGTAAAGTTGCAGATTTTCCAAATAAGGCAGACGAACGGCCAAATAAATAGGCGGGAGGCCAGGGAACCAGATTGGGGTTTTCTCTTCTAAGCTTCAGCTTGGCAGCCATGCCATCCCCTTTGCCCCAGGAGCTACACCATGTCGCTGCGCTCTATTGCCCTGCTTTCGTTCTGCGTGTTGTTGGCCGCTTGCAGCAAGGTTAATCAGGAAAACTACTCGAAGCTGTCGTCAGGCATGCCCAAGGCCGAAGTAGAAAACTTGCTGGGCAAACCCGCCGATTGCTCCGGCGCGCTCGGCATGTCCAGTTGCACCTGGGGTGACAAGAACAGCTTTATCAGCGTGCAGTACGCCGGTGACAAAGTGCTGATGTTTTCCGGCCAAGGCCTGAAGTAAACCGGGGTTATACGCCCACGGGAGAAAAACAATGAAGCGGTTACTGATAGTCCTTTTAGCCGGCTTGTTTTTGGCCGGCTGCGCCACCTCTGGCGTAGATCCATTGGCACCGAAAACTGCCAATAGCGTCAATCTCAAGAAGTACCAAGGGACCTGGTACGAGTTGGCTCGTCTGCCGATGTATTTCCAGCGCAACTGCGCGCAATCCGAAGCCCATTACACGCTCAAGCCCGACGGCAAGGTATTGGTGCTCAATCGCTGCCTGACAGCGGACTGGCAATGGGAAGAGGCCAAAGGCGTGGCCTGGCCACAGGAACCGGGCAAGACCGACAAGCTGTGGGTCGAGTTCGATACCTGGTTTTCGCGGCTGATTCCGGGTGTGGCGAAGGGCGAGTACTGGGTGTTGTACGTCAGCGATGACTACAAGACCGCCATTGTTGGCGACCCGAGCCGCAAGTATCTGTGGCTGCTGTCACGGACCCCGACGGTCAATGGCGTGGTGCGTGAGGAACTGCTGAGCAAGGCGCGTCAGCAAGGTTACGACACCACACGGCTGATCTGGCGCGCGACAGATACGCAGATGGCCAAGACGTCGAACTGATCACTGCGCTACTGATCGTTCCCACGCTCCGCGTGGGAATGCCTCAATGGACGCTCTGCGTCTGCTGTTGGGACGCGGAGCGTCCCGGGCTGCATTCCCACGCAGAGCGTGGGAACGATCGGCGGGGGGGTTAACCCAACAAATCGCGCAGGACTTGGGTGAAGGCGCGGTTACTTTCTTCTTCGCCAGCATGCCGCCCATCGCGCACAACCCACTGGCCATTGACCAGCACATCCCGCACCTGGCGATCGCCACCGGCGAACAACCAACGATTGAGAATCCCGTCGCCGCTGGCCGTCGCCAGGTACGGATCGTTGCCGTCCAGCACCAGCCAATCCGCACGTTTGCCAACTTCGAGCGCACCAATCGGCTGACCCAGCGCCTGAGCGCCGCCATCCAGTGCCGCGTCGTACAGCGTGCGGCCAACCATCGGCTGATCCGCGCCATACAAACGGTTACGTCGTTGGTCGCGCAGACGCTGGCCGTATTCCAGCCAACGCAATTCTTCCACCACGCTCAATGACACATGGCTGTCGGAACCGATGCCCATGCGCCCGCCCTGAGCGAGGAAATCCACCGCCGGGAAAATCCCGTCGCCGAGGTTGGCTTCGGTCGTCAGGCACAAGCCGGCGATGGCGCGACTCTTGGCCATCAGCGTGACTTCTTCCGGGTTGGCGTGGGTGGCGTGAACCAGGCACCAGCGCTGATCGACTTCAGTGTTTTCGTACAGCCATTGCAGCGGACGGCGGCCGCTCCAGCTCAGGCAGTCATCGACTTCCTTCTGCTGTTCGGCAATGTGAATGTGTACCGGGCACTGCTTGTCGCTGGCCGCCAATACTTCGCTGATCTGCTGCGGTGTTACCGCGCGCAACGAGTGGAAACACAAACCCAGAGACTGCGCCGGTTGCTGCGCCAGGATCGGCTGCAAGCGCGACTGAAGCTTGAGGTAGTTTTCGGTGCTGTTGATAAAGCGGCGCTGACCTTCGTTCGGGGCCTGGCCGCCGAAACCGGAATGGCTGTAGAGCACCGGCAGCAGAGTAAGCCCGATCCCGGCGGAGCTGGCGGCATGGCTGATGCGCAGCGCCAGTTCGGCCGGGTCCGCGTAAGGCTGGCCGTTGGTGTCGTGGTGTACGTAATGAAATTCCGCGACCGAGGTGTAACCGGCCTTGAGCATTTCGATGTACAGCTGACGGGCGATGACGCCGAGTTGATCCGGGCTGATTTTTCCGACGAGGCGATACATCAAGTCGCGCCAGGTCCAGAAACTGTCATTCGGATTACCCGCCACTTCCGCCAGCCCGGCCATGGCGCGCTGGAAGGCGTGGGAGTGTAGATTCGGCATACCCGGCAGCAGCGGACCGCTAAGCCGTTCGGCGCCATCTGCGTTGGAATCGGCCTGGATATGGGTCAACACGCCATCGGCGCTGACCTCAAGACGTACATTGTTGGCCCATCCACTAGGCAGCAGCGCGCGTTCGGCAAAGAAGGCGGACATGGTTCAGCACCCCATCGTGTGTTATTTGTATATACATATACAGACGTTTGCCTGCTCGGTAAACTCCGGCAAGCTAGCAACCTTTACTAAACGAACAAGGATTAACCGTGCCGACTCCCTCTGCCACATTGCCGCCGAATGCCAATCTGAGCGCCAATCTGGGCGACAGTCCGGCGCCCTTGTACGCCCGCGTCAAACAGATGATCACCCAGCAGATCGACAGTGGAAACTGGCCGCCGCACTACCGCGTTCCGTCGGAAAGCGAGCTGGTCAGCCAGCTGGGTTTCAGCCGTATGACCATCAACCGCGCCCTGCGCGAGATGACCGCCGATGGTCTGCTGGTGCGCATGCAGGGTGTCGGCACGTTCGTCGCCGAACCGAAAAGCCAGTCCGCCCTGTTTGAAGTCCACAACATCGCCGACGAAATCGCCTCCCGTGGCCATCGCCACACCTGCAAGGTCATCACCCTCGAGGAAGAGGCCGCCGGTTCCGAGCGCGCACTGGCCCTGGACATGCGTGAAGGGCAGAAAGTCTTTCACTCGCTGATCGTGCATTTCGAAAACGATATCCCGGTGCAAATCGAAGACCGTTTCGTCAACGCACTGGTGGCGCCGGAGTACCTCAAGCAAGACTTCACCCTGCAAACGCCTTACGCCTATCTGAACCAGGTCGCGCCGCTGACCGAAGGCGAGCATGTGGTCGAAGCGATTCTCGCCGAGCCGTCCGAATGCAAGTTGCTGCAGATTGAAAAGGGCGAGCCGTGCCTGCTGATTCGTCGCCGCACCTGGTCCGGCCGTCAGCCAGTGACCGCCGCCCGATTGATCCACCCTGGTTCCCGTCATCGTCTGGAAGGTCGGTTTCATAAATGAATCAAGTAAAGGTTCTACGCGCAAAAGATTACCCGCGCATGCCGTGGAAAAACGGCGGCGGCAGCACTGAAGAAATCACCCGTGATGGAGGTGCCGGCCTTGAGGGTTTCGGCTGGCGCCTGTCGATTGCCGACATCGGCGAGTCGGGCGGCTTCTCGACATTCGCCGGCTATGAGCGAGTGATCACCGTATTGCAAGGCGACGGCATGACCTTGCGGATTGATGGTCAGGACACTCGGCCATTGTTACCGCTGGACCCGTTTGCTTTCAGCGGCGAGAGCCAGGTTTCCTGCACATTGCTTGGTGGGCCGATCCGCGACTTCAACCTGATTTATGCACCGCAGCGTTATAGCGCACGGTTGCAGTGGCTGGACGGCGAGCAGCGGTTTTTCAGTTCGGCCGGCACCGTGCTTGTGTTCAGTATCACCGATGAGCTTGAAGTGAAGGTCGGTAACAGTGCCTCGCAGTTGGGTCGCCATGATTGCCTGCAACTCGTCGGTAATGTCGGACTGCTGGAAGTCTCCGGTAATGGCCTGTGCTGCGTGATCGAACTGACCGCACGCTGATCCAATTGTTTACAAAATCTCTGTGGCGAGGGGGCTTGCCCCCGTTGGGTGGCGAAGCCGCCCCCGATTTTCACATCCAATTTTGCGACTGCTGCGCAGCCGAACGGGGGTAAACCCCCTCGCCACAAAAGCAATCCACATCCTGTTTCCCATCGCGCACCACTTTGTTACTGAACGCCCCAGCGTGGCGCAAAACCGCGCTCAAGTAACAGCTGCCTCTCCTCCGAAAAATCCCCCGCGAAAAATTTCATCTTTGTCTAAACCCTTGATCCAAGGGCCTTCCAGCGTTCCAAAAACTTTTCTTGAACACTCATCCAGCAAGTTGGCCGCTTGATTGCATATGCTTGTATGTACAAGTAAAGACGTATGCGTATGAGTCGATCGAGGCTCCTCGCAACGTCCACTGATTCGCTTGTGTCGCGTTGACGCGCACAGGCTGGCTTACCCACCGCCAGGGTTGGTTTGGATTGATCGCTGAGGAGTCTTTTTCGTGACTGACAATACCCAGAAACCTACGAAGTATCGTGACGTTGAAATCCGTGCCGCACGCGGTAACAAGCTGACCGCCAAAAGCTGGCTGACTGAAGCGCCGCTGCGCATGCTGATGAACAACCTCGACCCGGAAGTCGCCGAGAACCCTAAAGAACTGGTGGTTTACGGCGGCATCGGTCGTGCGGCGCGTAACTGGGAATGCTATGACAAGATCGTCGAAAGCCTGACCAACCTGAACGACGACGAGACCCTGCTGGTGCAATCCGGCAAGCCGGTCGGCGTGTTCAAGACCCACAGCAACGCCCCGCGCGTACTGATCGCCAACTCCAACCTGGTGCCACACTGGGCGAGCTGGGAACACTTCAACGAACTCGACGCCAAAGGCCTGGCCATGTACGGCCAGATGACTGCCGGCAGCTGGATCTACATCGGCAGCCAGGGCATCGTCCAGGGCACTTACGAAACCTTCGTCGAAGCCGGTCGCCAACACTACAACGATGACCTCAAAGGTCGTTGGGTCCTGACCGCAGGCCTCGGCGGCATGGGCGGCGCTCAGCCATTGGCCGCGACCCTGGCCGGCGCTTGCTCGCTGAACATCGAATGCCAGCAGGTCAGCATCGATTTCCGCCTGAACAGCCGCTATGTCGATGAGCAAGCCACCGACCTCGACGACGCGCTGGCCCGCATCGCCAAATACACCAAGGAAGGCAAAGCGATTTCCATCGCCCTGCTGGGCAACGCGGCGGAAATCCTGCCGGAACTGGTCAAGCGTGGCGTGCGCCCGGACATGGTCACCGACCAGACCAGCGCCCACGACCCGCTCAACGGTTACCTGCCCGCCGGCTGGACCTGGGAAGAGTACCGCGCTCGCGCCAAGACCGAGCCGGCTGCCGTGGTCAAAGCCGCCAAGCAGTCCATGGCCGTGCACGTTAAAGCGATGCTCGAATTCCAGAAAATGGGTATTCCGACCTTCGACTACGGCAACAACATCCGTCAGATGGCCCAGGAAGAAGGCGTCGAGAACGCATTCGACTTCCCGGGTTTCGTACCGGCTTACATCCGTCCGCTGTTCTGCCGCGGTATCGGTCCGTTCCGCTGGGCTGCGCTGTCGGGCAATGCCGAAGACATCTACAAAACCGACGCCAAGGTCAAAGAACTGATCCCGGACGACGCCCACCTGCACAACTGGCTGGACATGGCGCGCGAGCGCATCAGCTTCCAGGGTCTGCCGGCACGCATCTGCTGGGTTGGCCTGGGCCTGCGCGCCAAGCTCGGTCTGGCGTTCAACGAAATGGTTCGCAGCGGTGAATTGTCGGCGCCAATCGTGATCGGTCGCGACCACCTGGACTCCGGCTCTGTTGCCAGCCCGAACCGCGAAACCGAATCGATGCAGGACGGTTCTGACGCCGTGTCCGACTGGCCACTGCTTAACGCTCTGCTCAACACCGCGAGCGGCGCGACCTGGGTTTCCCTGCACCACGGCGGCGGCGTCGGCATGGGCTTCTCCCAGCACTCGGGCATGGTGATTGTCTGCGACGGTACTGACGAAGCGGCCGAGCGTATCGCTCGCGTGCTGCACAACGACCCGGCCACCGGTGTCATGCGTCACGCCGATGCGGGTTACCAGATCGCAATCGACTGTGCCAAGGAGCAGGGTCTGAACCTGCCGATGATTACCGGCAAATAACGCAAATCCCTGTGGGAGCTGGCTTGCCAGCGATAGCGGCGGCAATGCTGGAATTGATGTTGAAGGTGCCGACGTCATCGCGGGCAAGCCCGCTCCCACAGGGTCCAGGTAAACCGGATAGAACAATTAAAACAATCCACAGAGGTTGAATCATGGCTGTTAACAGCGATCGTGCAGGCAGTAAACCGTTGATCGAGAAACGTTCGATCGACTACATCCCGGAAGCGGAGAGACACGGTCGTCTGTTGAGCCAGTTCACCCTGTGGATGGGTGCCAACCTGCAAATCACCGCAATTGTCACCGGGGCCCTGGCCGTGGTGCTGGGCGGTGATGTGTTCTGGTCGTTGATCGGTTTGTTGATCGGTCAAGTGCTCGGCGGTGGCGTAATGGCGCTGCATGCGGCACAAGGGCCCAAGCTTGGCCTGCCGCAGATGATCTCCAGCCGGGTGCAATTCGGCGTGTATGGCGCGGCCATCCCGATCGTGCTGGTGTGTCTGATGTACCTGGGTTTCACCGCAACGGGCACCGTGCTTTCCGGCCAGGCGCTGGGCCAGTTGTTTGGCGTCAGCGACAGCGTCGGGATCCTCATCTTCGCCAGTGTCATCGTGCTGGTCACGGTGCTTGGTTATCGGGTGATCCATTTCATCGGCCGAGTCGCCAGCGTCATTGGTGTGATTGCCTTCGTTTACCTGTTCAGTCGTCTGATGAGCCAGACGGACGTTGGCGCACTCCTGCAAATCCGCCATTTCAGCTGGACCAGCTTCCTGCTCGCGGTGTCGCTCGCGGCGTCCTGGCAGATCGCCTTCGGTCCTTACGTAGCGGACTATTCACGCTACCTGCCGAGCAGCACGTCTTCGGTGAAAACCTTTTTCGCCGCTGGCGCGGGTTCGGTTATCGGTGCACAGGTGGCGATGATCCTCGGTGTGTTTGCCGCGGCCATGGCCAACGGACAATTCGCCGGTCACGAAGTGGCCTACATCGTTGGTTTGAGCGGTAGTGGTGCCACCGCTGCGCTGCTGTATTTCAGCATCGCGTTCGGCAAGGTCACCATCTCCACGCTGAACTCCTACGGCAGCTTCATGTGCATTGCGACGGTCATCAGCGGTTTCCGTGGTGATCTGAAAGTAACGCGCTTGCAGCGTCTGGTCTTCGTGCTGGTCATCGTCGGCACTGCGACCCTGATCGCGTTGCTCGGTCAGCACTCGTTCCTCGGTGCGTTCAAGTCCTTCATCCTGTTCTTGCTGGCTTTTTTCACGCCATGGAGCGCGATCAACCTGGTGGACTACTACTGCATCACTCGCGAGCGCTATGACGTGCCGGCGCTGGCCGATCCGAACGGTCGCTACGGCCGTTGGAACCCCCTCGGTATCAGCGTTTATGTCTTCGGTGTGCTGGTGCAACTGCCGTTCATCTCTACCAAGTTCTATACCGGTCCGCTGGTGGACGTTCTGGGTGGTGTGGATATTTCCTGGATCATCGGTCTGGTGCTTCCCGCCGGCCTGTATTACGTCTGCGCGAAAAAATGGCACAGCGCGGTACCCGATCACCTGATCCTGCCAGTCGAGCAGGACAGCGATGCAGCACCTATAACAAGCGGGGCCAGTCGCGCTGCGGCGCGGGCCTGATTGGACGTGGACAGGGCTGGATGCCTCTTGACTGCCGTAAGCCAACTCATGATTAGGAGCGTCACACAATGAAATCGAACAAGACCCTGCTGACCACATTACTTTCCATGGGCCTGCTGGCCGGCGCCGGAGCCACTCAGGCGGCGGGATGGTGCGAGTCGGGCAAACCGGTGAAATTCGCCGGCCTGAACTGGGAAAGCGGCATGCTGCTAACCGACGTGATGCAAGTCGTGCTGGAGAAAGGTTACGACTGCAAGGTCGACAGCCTGCCAGGCAACTCCATCACCATGGAAAACGCCCTGAGCAGCAACGACATTCAAGTGTTTGCCGAAGAGTGGGTCGGTCGTAGCGAGGTCTGGAACAAGGCCGAGAAGGCCGGCAAGGTCGTCGGTGTCGGCGCTCCGGTCGTTGGCGCGATCGAAGGCTGGTACGTGCCGCGTTACGTGATCGAAGGCGACGCCAAGCGCAAGCTGGAGCCTAAAGCCCCGGACCTGAAAGCGATCGCCGATCTGGGCAAATACGCTGCCGTGTTCAAGGATCAGGAAGAGCCATCCAAGGGCCGTTTCTACAACTGCCCGGCCGGCTGGACCTGTGAACTGGACAACAGCGAAATGCTCAAAAGCTATGGCCTGGAAAGCACCTACACCAACTTCCGCCCGGGCACCGGTCCGGCACTGGATGCCGCGGTGCTGTCGAGCTACAAGCGTGGCGAGCCGATCCTGTTCTACTACTGGTCGCCAACCCCGCTGATGGGCCAGGTTGATCTGGTCAAACTCGAAGAGAAACCAGGCGTGGACAAGAGCGTGACCATCAAGGTCGGCCTGTCCAAGACCTTCCACGAGCAAGCCCCGGAACTGGTGGCTGTGCTGGAAAAGGTCAACCTGCCAATCGACCTGCTGAACCAGAACCTCGGGCGCATGGCCAAAGAGCGGATCGAGTCACCAAAACTGGCGAAAATCTTCCTCAAGGAACATCCTGAAGTCTGGCACGCATGGGTGAGCGAAGACGCAGCCAAAAAGATCGACGCGGCCTTGTAGGTCGAGTGTCTCCGACTGTCGGCAGCGGCAGTCGGATGCTTGATCGCAACCCCTTGATTGAGAGTCTCTTATGTTTCCCGAAAGCTTTACCTTTTCCATCGCCGACTGGGTCAACAGTTGGGTCGATTCGCTGGTCACCAACTACGGCGATGTGTTCCGCAGCATCTCCGACACCCTGTTGTGGGCCATCGTCAATCTTGAAGGGCTGCTGCGTGCGGCGCCCTGGTGGCTGATGCTGGCGATCGTGGCGGGCGTTGCCTGGCACGCGACCCGCAAAGTCGTGACCACCGCCGTGATCGTTGGCTTGTTGTTCCTGGTGGGCGCGGTCGGCCTCTGGGACAAGCTGATGCAAACCCTGGCGCTGATGATGGTAGCGACGGTCATTTCGGTATTGATCGGCATTCCGCTGGGCATTCTCTCGGCGCGCAGCAATCGCCTGCGTTCGGTGCTGATGCCGCTGCTGGACATCATGCAGACCATGCCGAGTTTCGTGTACCTGATCCCGGTGCTGATGCTGTTCGGCCTGGGCAAGGTCCCGGCGATTTTCGCCACGGTGATCTACGCCGCGCCGCCGCTGATCCGCCTGACTGATCTGGGTATTCGCCAGGTCGACGGCGAAGTGATGGAAGCGATCAACGCCTTCGGTGCCAACCGCTGGCAGCAACTGTTTGGCGTGCAACTGCCGCTGGCCCTGCCGAGCATCATGGCCGGGATCAACCAGACCACCATGATGGCCCTGTCGATGGTAGTGATTGCCTCGATGATCGGTGCCCGTGGCTTGGGCGAAGACGTGTTGGTGGGGATTCAGACCCTCAACGTCGGACGTGGTCTTGAGGCCGGTCTGGCGATCGTGATTCTGGCAGTGGTCATCGACCGCATTACTCAGGCGTATGGTCGGCCACGGCATGAGGTGAGCAAATGAACAACGCAGCCATCAGCAAGATCGAAGTCAAAAACGTCTTCAAGATTTTCGGCAACCGTTCCAAGGATGCGCTGGCCATGATTGGCCAGGGCAAGACCAAAGACCAGGTACTGGCCGAAACCGGCTGCGTGGTCGGCGTGAACGATTTGTCCCTGAGCATCGGCACCGGCGAGATCTTCGTGATCATGGGCCTGTCGGGTTCCGGCAAGTCGACCCTGGTGCGCCACTTCAATCGCCTGATCGACCCGACCAGCGGCGCGATCCTGGTGGACGGCGTGGACATCCTGCAATACGACATGGAAGCCCTGCGCGAATTTCGCCGGCACAAGATCAGCATGGTGTTCCAGAGCTTCGGCCTGCTGCCGCACAAGACCGTGCTGGATAACGTCGCCTACGGCCTGAAAGTGCGTGGCGAGAGCAAGCAGATGTGCGCCGAGCGCGCGTTGCACTGGATCAACACCGTGGGCCTCAAGGGCTACGAAAACAAATACCCGCATCAACTTTCCGGTGGTATGCGCCAGCGTGTGGGCCTGGCTCGCGCCTTGGCGGCGGACACTGACATCATCCTGATGGACGAAGCTTTCAGTGCCCTCGACCCGCTGATTCGCGCGGAAATGCAGGACCAGTTGCTGGAGCTGCAAAAGACCCTGCACAAGACCATCGTCTTCATCACCCACGACCTCGACGAGGCTGTGCGCATCGGCAACCGCATTGCGATTCTCAAGGATGGCCGCCTGATCCAGGTGGGCACGCCAAGAGAGATCCTGCATTCGCCGGCGGATGAGTATGTGGACCGGTTCGTACAGCGGCGGGCTGCGGTGGTTTAAAGGCCGATCGTTCCCACGCTCTGCGTGGGAATGCATCCCGTGACGCTCCGCGTCACACATGCGCAGGGCTTGAGCCTTGCGCTGACAACGGGACGCGGAGCGTCCCAGGCGGCATTCCCACGCAGAGCATGGGAACGATCAAGTTCAAGAGGTTGAAGATGTCCCAGGCTGAAAAAATCGTTATCGCCGACGCCCCGTTGCGTTGGCAGGATGTGGTTGCCGTCGCTCGCCATGGCGCACAGCTTGAGCTGTCACCCCGGGTCTGGGCGCGGATCGAAAACGCCCAGGCCATCGTCCAGCGCATCGTCGTCAGCGGTGAGCGCGCCTATGGCGTCAACACCGGCCTCGGCGCGCTGTGCAACGTCTCGCTCAAAGACGAACAACTCAGCCAATTGTCGCGCAACACCCTGCTCAGTCACGCCTGTGGCGTCGGCGCCCCCTTGGCCGACGAACAGACCCGCGCAATCATCTGTGCCGCCATTCGCAACTACAGCCACGGCAAATCCGGCATTCATCGCCGGGTGGTCGAAGCCCTGTTGGCGCTGCTCAATCGCGGCATCACCCCGCAAGTGCCGTCCCAGGGTTCGGTGGGTTACCTGACCCACATGGCCCACATCAGCATCGCGCTGCTGGGTGTCGGCAATGTCAGCTATCGCGGTCAGATCGTTTCCGCGCAGCAGGCCCTGGCCGAAGAAGGTCTGCAACCGGTTCAACTGGGCGCCAAAGATGGCCTGTGCCTGGTCAATGGCACGCCGTGCATGACCGGCCTCAGCTGCCTGGCGCTGGCCGACGCGACGCGTCTGCTGCAATGGGCCGACGTGATCGGTGCCATGAGCTTTGAAGCCCAGCGCGGCCAGATTGCCGCGTTCGATGCCGAGATCATCGCGCTCAAGCCTCACCCGGGCATGCAGCAAGTCGGCATCAACCTGCGTGCGTTGCTCGATGGCAGTGAAGTGATTGCCAGCAGCAAAGGCATTCGTACCCAGGATGCGCTGAGCATCCGTTCGATTCCGCAAGTTCACGGTGCCGCTCGCGATCAGCTTGAGCACGCCAGAAAGCAGATCGAAACCGAACTCAACTCGGTCACCGACAACCCGATGTTGCTGGGCACGCCGGACGACTTCCGGGTGATGTCCCAAGCCAACCCGCACGGTCAATCGGTCGCGTTGGCCGCTGACTTGTTGGCAATCGCCATGGCCGAAATCGGGTCCATCGCCGAACGTCGCCTGGACCGCTTGATCAATCCGCATGTCAGCGGTCTGCCAGCCTTTTTGGTGGCGAATCCGGGAGTGAACTCCGGAATGATGATCGTCCAGTACGTCGCCGCTTCGCTGTGTGCGGAAAACCGCCAATTGGCGCAACCGGCGGTGCTCGACAACTACGTCACCTCGGGTTTGCAGGAAGACCATCTGAGCCTGGGCACCAACGCCGCGCTGAAGCTGCACCGCGCGTTGGAAAACTGCACGCAGATCCTCGCCATCGAGTACCTGTTGGCGGCTCAGGCGTTTGAGTTCTTGAAAGAGCAACGCTTTGGCGTCGGCACTGGTGCCGCCTGGCGTGTGCTGCGCGAGCGGATCCCGGCCTACGATCAGGACCGCTGGCTGGCACCGGACATCGCCAGTGCCGCCGCCGTTTTGAAAGACCCGATTTTGCTGAGCAAGGTATTACCGAACCTGAACTGATTCCCACCACACCAGCGTGCCAAGGCGCGGCTCCCCAAAAGGCGAGACGCGACGGACAACGGACATTTCCGGAGCGTCTGGTGAGTTAATAAAAGACTCTCAAAAGGAGAATGATGTGACTGCGCTTAATTTGATTCCCGGCCAACTGAGCCTTGCCCAACTGCGTGATATCTATCAGCAACCGGTCAAAATCACCCTCGACAACAGTGCCTCGGCGCAGATCGAAGCCAGCGTTGCCTGCGTGGAACAGATCCTCGCCGAGAACCGCACCGCTTACGGCATCAACACCGGTTTCGGCCTGCTGGCTTCGACCCGCATCGCCAGCGAAGACCTGGAAAACCTGCAGCGCTCGCTGGTGCTGTCCCACGCCGCCGGTGTCGGCGAGCCGATCAGCGACGCGCTGGTTCGCTTGGTCATGGTGCTCAAGGTCAACAGCCTGAGCCGTGGTTTCTCCGGCATTCGTCGCGTCGTGATCGACGCGTTGATCGCCCTGATCAACGCCGAGGTTTACCCGCACATTCCATTGAAAGGTTCGGTCGGTGCCTCCGGTGACCTGGCGCCGTTGGCCCACATGTCGCTGGTGCTGCTGGGCGAAGGCAAGGCTCGCTACAAAGGCGAGTGGATGGAAGCCACCGAAGCACTGAAAGTGGCCGGTTTGACCCCGCTGACCCTGGCCGCAAAAGAAGGTCTGGCGCTGCTCAACGGCACTCAGGTGTCCACCGCTTACGCATTGCGTGGTCTGTTCGAAGGCGAAGACCTGTTCGCCGGCGCCCTGGCCATTGGTGGCATGACGGTTGAAGCGGTATTGGGCTCGCGCTCGCCGTTCGACGCCCGCATCCACGCCGCTCGTGGCCAGAAAGGCCAGATCGATGCCGCTGCCGCTTACCGCGATCTGCTGGGCGAGCGTAGCGAAGTGTCCGACTCGCACCAGAACTGCGACAAGGTCCAGGACCCGTACTCCCTGCGCTGCCAGCCGCAAGTCATGGGCGCCTGCCTGACCCAGTTCCGCCAGGCCGCCGAAGTGCTCGCCATCGAAGCCAACGCCGTTTCGGACAACCCGCTGGTCTTCGCCGCTGAAGGCGACGTGATCTCTGGCGGTAACTTCCACGCCGAACCAGTCGCCATGGCTGCCGACAACATGGCCTTGGCCATCGCTGAAATCGGTTCCCTGAGCGAGCGTCGTATCTCGCTGATGATGGACAAGCACATGTCGCAACTGCCGCCGTTCCTGGTGGCCAATGGCGGCGTGAACTCCGGCTTCATGATTGCCCAGGTGACTGCTGCGGCACTGGCCAGTGAGAACAAGGCACTGTCCCATCCGCATTCGGTGGACAGCCTGCCGACTTCCGCGAACCAGGAAGACCACGTTTCTATGGCGCCGGCTGCCGGCAAGCGCCTGTGGGAAATGGCTGAAAACACTCGCGGCGTTCTCGCGGTGGAATGGTTGGCGGCCTGCCAGGGCCTGGATCTGCGTGAAGGTCTGAAGACCTCGCCAAAACTCGAAAAAGCCCGCGGGATACTGCGTGCCGAAGTGCCTTTCTATGAGAAAGACCGCTTCTTCGCACCGGACATCAATGCGGCGACCGAGTTGTTGGCGACGCGTTGCCTGAATGAACTGGTATCGGCGAAGTTGCTGCCTAGCCTCTAACCCCCCACCCACCGATCGTTCCCACGCTCTGCGTGGGAATGCAGCCCGTGACGCTCCGCGTCACTGGACGCAGAGCGTCCCTAGAGGCATTCCCACGCGGAGCGTGGGAACGATCAAAGACGAGGAACTCGGGATGAAAACTCTCTGGCAACACTGCCACGTCGCAACCATGGCGCAAGGCGTCTACTCGATCATCGAGGATGCGGCCATCGTGACGTCAGGAGCGCACATTGAGTGGATCGGCCCGCGTGCCGAACTGCCGGCGGGCGAGTACCCGGCAGTCAATGATCTTAAAGGGGCCTGGGTGACGCCGGGCCTGATCGACTGCCACACCCACACGGTGTTCGGCGGTAACCGCAGCGGTGAATTCGAACAGCGTCTGCAAGGCGTCAGCTATGCAGAAATCGCCGCGGCCGGTGGTGGCATCGCCAGCACCGTGCGCGCCACTCGTGCGGCCACTGAAGATGAACTGTTCGCCAGCGCCGCCAAGCGTCTGAAGAGCCTGATGCGCGACGGCGTGACCACCGTCGAAATGAAATCCGGCTACGGCCTGGACCTGGCCAGCGAACGCAAGATCCTGCGGGTCATCCGCCGTCTCGGCGCCGAACTGCCGGTCAGCGTGCGCAGCACTTGCCTGGCGGCCCACGCCTTGCCGCCGGAATACGCGGACCGTGCCGACGACTACATCGATCACATCTGCGCCGAGATGCTCCCGGCCCTGGCCGCCGAAGGGTTGGTGGATGCGGTGGACGCGTTCTGTGAATACCTGGCCTTTTCGCCGGCGCAGGTCGAGCGGGTGTTCATCACCGCGCAGCAACTCGGTTTGCCGGTGAAGCTGCACGCCGAACAGTTGTCGTCGTTGCAGGGTTCGAGTCTGGCGGCGCGTTATCACGCACTGTCGGCCGATCACCTGGAATTCATGACCGAAGACGACGCCATCGCCATGGCCAAGTCCGGCACCGTCGCGGTGTTGCTGCCCGGCGCCTTTTACTTCCTGCGGGAAACCCAGCTACCGCCGATGGAGGCGCTACGCAAACACGGCGTGAAAATCGCCATCGCCAGCGACCTCAACCCCGGCACCTCGCCGGCACTGTCGTTGCGTTTGATGCTGAACATGGCGTGCACCTGTTTCCGCATGACCCCGGAGGAAGCCTTGGCCGGGGCAACGATTCACGCCGCCACCGCGCTGGGCATGGCTGAAACCCACGGTTCGCTGGAAGTCGGCAAGTGTGCGGATTTCGTCGCCTGGCAAATCGATCGACCGGCCGACCTGTCGTACTGGCTGGGCGGCGACCTGGAAAAAC
The DNA here is from genome assembly GCF_050586665.1 of Pseudomonas sp. ES4. Taxonomy (NCBI): domain Bacteria; kingdom Pseudomonadati; phylum Pseudomonadota; class Gammaproteobacteria; order Pseudomonadales; family Pseudomonadaceae; genus Pseudomonas; species Pseudomonas sp. ES4. The sequence continues at coordinate 238,660 of NZ_JBOBDO010000004.1, forward strand.
GCGTCGTGCGTCACGGCGTTGAAGTGAGCATTTAGGAGAACAGTTGTGGATAAGGTTCTGAACTTCAAACAAGGTCGCGTACCGCTGCTGATCAGCATGCCCCACGCCGGCCTGCGCCTGACCCCGACGGTCGAAGCCGGGTTGATCCCCGACGCGAAAAGCCTGCCGGACACTGACTGGCATATCCCGCAGCTTTACGAATTTGCTGCCGAGCTGGGCGCCAGCACCTTGGCCGCCGAATACTCGCGTTTTGTCATCGACCTGAATCGACCGTCTGACGACAAGCCGTTGTATGCCGGCGCGACCACCGGTCTGTTCCCGGCGACGCTGTTCGACGGCATTGCGTTGTTCCGCGAAGGGCATGAGCCATCGGCCGCAGAGCGCGCGACTTATCTGGAGCAGATCTGGACGCCGTATCACAGCACCTTGCAGAACGAGCTGGCGCGGCTGAAAGCCGAGTTTGGCTATGCGCTGCTGTTCGATGCGCACTCGATCCGCTCGATCATCCCGCACCTGTTCGACGGCAAGCTGCCGGACTTCAACCTCGGCACCTTCAACGGCGCCAGTTGCGATCCACAGTTGGCCACTCAGCTGGAAGCCATCTGCGCACGCCACGGCGATTACAGCCATGTGCTGAACGGTCGCTTCAAGGGCGGCCACATCACCCGGCATTACGGCAATCCCGCCGAGAACACCCATGCGGTGCAACTGGAGTTGGGCCAGTGCACGTACATGGAAGAGTTCGAGCCGTTCCGCTATCGCCCGGACCTGGCGGCACCGACGCAGGTGGTGCTCAAGGAATTGCTGCAAGGGCTGCTGGCCTGGGGCGAAAAGCATTACGGATGACTGATCGCTGACTGATCGTTCCCACGCTCCCGCGTGGGAATGCCTCAAGGGACGCTCCGCGTCCAGTGACGCGGAGCGTCACGGGCTGCATTCCCACGCAGAGCGTGGGAACGATCGACTCGAACAGTCGCCACCGTGCAAAACACGGTCGCCACAGTTCGCTTTTGCCCTCTCGACGCTGCGTAATGTTTGGCCCACGGTGCACAAAGACACCGGCCCGACAATAATCCGCTGCCGCACGAGATCCTCCCAATGAAAAGACTGTTTACCCGCTGTCTCTCAATCCTCTGCGGCACGGCTGTGCTGAGCACCAGCGTCCTGGCCAGTGACGACGCTTCCTGCAAGGCCGTGCGCATGGGCGTGGTCAACTGGACCGACGTGATCGCCACCAGCGGCGTAGCTGACGTACTGCTCAATGGCCTGGGCTACGAAAGCAAGCAAACCAGCGCCGTGCAGCAAATCATCTTCGCCGGCATCCGCGACAAGCGCCTGGACATCTACCTCGGTTACTGGAAACCGGCGATGGACAAAAACATCGCGCCGTTCCTCGCTGCCAATCAAGTGAAAGTCATGGACAAACCGAGTCTGGCCGACGCCCAGGCAACGCTCGCAGTACCTGAGTACGTCGCCGAAGCGGGGCTGAAAACCTTCGCCGATATCGCCAGATTCAAGGATCAGCTCGGCGGCAAGATCTACGGCATCGAGCCGGGCAGCGGCGCCAACACCACCATCAAGACCATGATCGAGACCAATCAATTTGGCTTGAAGGATTTCAAGCTGATCGAGTCAGGCGAGGCCGGCATGCTGGCCGCTGTTCAGCGGGCGGTGAATCGCAAGGAATTCGTGGTGTTCGTTGGCTGGACCCCGCACCCGATGAACATCAACATGAAGGTCGCCTACCTGACCGGCAGTGAAGACGTTTACGGCCCGAACGAGGGCGCCGCCACTGTCTCCACCGTGACCGCCCCGGACTACGCCCAGCGCTGCCCGAACGTGAATCGCCTGCTGGAAAACCTGACCTTCACCGCCGCCCAGGAAAGCCAGTTGATGGTGCCGATCATGGAGCGCAAGACGCCTCAGGATGTTGCCAAGCAATGGCTGCGTGATCATCCCGAGGATCTGCAGCGTTGGCTCGCCGGTGTCAGCAGCTTCGATGGCAAGGATGGCGTGGCGACGGTTCAGGCCAGTTTGAAAAACTGATCACCAATCCTCGGCATGTACGCTGTTTGTGGCGAGGGAGCTTGCTCCCGCTCGGCGGCGTAGCCGTCGTAAACCCGGCTGGTCGGGTGTATCTGATAAAACTCGGTTGAATGGTTTGGGGGCTGCTGCGCATCCAGCGGGAGCAAGCTCCCTCGCCACAGAACTGAGTTCCAATCCCAAACCGCTGAACTGACCGGCACCTGACTCATGGCTCCTTACCCGCTTTCTGCACAGATGACAGCTTTCGTCGAGAAAACCGTCAGCTTCAACAGTACCGACAGCAGCCTCAACGGTTTGCGCCGGGCCTACAGCGACATGTGCCGGGCGTTCACTCCGTCGCGACCCGCCGGGCTTTATGTGGTGGATTTCGAATTGGCCGGCGTGCCGGTGCGGTCCTATCAGCCGCCGGTTTCGCCACCGACCGGCGGTTGCCCGTGCATCGTTTATCTGCACGGCGGCGGTTGGGTGGTGGGGGACCTGGACTCCCACGACTTCATCTGCGCCGAACTGGCGTCGACGCTCGGCGTGCTGGTGATCGCCGTCGATTATCGGTTGGCGCCGGAATATCCGTTTCCGGCGGCGTTCGAGGATTGTCTGGGTGTCTGGCGCGCGCTACGAACCGGGCCATTCCGCCTCGATCCCGAGCGAACGCTGGTGGCCGGGGACAGCGCCGGTGGCAACCTTGCGGCGGCGTTGTGCCTGGCGCTGCGCGATGCGGGCGAGCCATTGCCGGCGGCGCAGGTGCTGATTTATCCGGGGTTGGGCGGCGATCACCGATTGCCGTCGCGCAGTGAATGCACCGATGCTCCCTTGCTCAGCAGCAGCGACGTGGATTGTTATCACGCCCTGTATTTGCGCGGCACCGGCCAGCCAAGTGCCTATGCGATGCCGTTGCTCGCCGAGGATTTCACTGGGCTACCGCCGGCCTTGATCGCCGTGGCGGAATTCGACCCGTTGCGCGATGACGGCGTGCTCTACGCCGAGCGATTGAACGCAGCGGGCGTGGCTGCGACGCTTTGTTACGGTGAGGGCTTGGTCCACGGCTGTTTGCGGGCTAGGGGGCAGGTCGCCGAGGTCGACGCACTCTACGAAACGCTGCTCAGCTATTTGTCTGAAAAAACCGGCTGAAAAACTCTGACTCTGCAAGGCATGCTCATTGGCGTAATTCGGGTTTATGATGCCGGACGGCAGAATAATAGAAGTCCCCCCAGGGATGACCTCGACCCCTTACGGAGCGCGCAATGCAGACTTTGTACCCGCAGATCAAACCCCACGCCCGGCACGATCTGGCCGTCGATGAAACCCACACGCTGTATGTCGACGAAAGCGGTTCGCCGGAAGGTTTGCCGGTTGTGTTCATCCACGGCGGCCCCGGCGCCGGGTGTGATGCACAGAGCCGTCGGTATTTCGATCCAAACCTGTATCGTATTGTGACCTTCGACCAGCGCGGTTGCGGTCGTTCCACGCCCCACGCCAGCCTGGAAAACAACACCACCTGGGATCTGGTCGCCGACCTTGAGCGAATTCGCCAGCACCTGGGCATCGATAAATGGGTGTTGTTCGGCGGTTCGTGGGGCTCGACCCTGGCACTTGCCTACGCGCAAACCCATCCAGAGCGTGTGCACGGTCTGATTCTGCGCGGGATTTTTCTCTGCCGCCCGCAGGAAATCGAGTGGTTCTACCAGTGTGGCGCCAGTCGTCTGTTCCCCGATTACTGGCAGGACTACATCGCGCCAATTCCGCTGGACGAGCGCGAAGACTTGCTCTCGGCTTTCCATAAGCGCCTGATCGGCAACGACCAGATCGCCCAGATGCATGCAGCCAAGGCCTGGTCTACCTGGGAAGGCCGGACCGCCACTCTGCGCCCGAACCCGATGGTGGTCGATCGTTTCTCCGAGCCACAGCGCGCGTTATCGATTGCCCGTATCGAATGTCACTACTTCACCAACAATGCATTCCTTGAGCCCAACCAGCTGATTCGCGACATGGGCAAGATCGCCCATTTGCCTGGCGTGATCGTCCACGGTCGCTACGACGTGATCTGCCCGCTGGACAATGCCTGGGAACTGCATCAGAACTGGCCGAACAGTGAATTGCAGGTGATCCGTGACGCCGGCCATGCCGCTTCCGAACCTGGCATTACTGACGCACTGGTTCGCGCCGCCGATCTGATGGCCCATCGTATGCTCGACCTGGCCCCTGAAGAAGCATGAAGGGCCTGCTGCAGCGTGTGCGTGGCGCACGAGTCGAGGTAGCGGGGGAGGTGGTGGGTGCCGTCGATCAGGGATTGCTGGTACTGGTGGCGATTGAGCCCGAGGATACTCGGGCGAGCGCCGACAAACTTTTGCAGAAACTGCTTAACTATCGTGTGTTCAGTGACGCCGAGGGCAAGATGAATCTGTCCCTGGCGGATGTAGGCGGTGGGTTACTGCTGGTCTCACAGTTCACCCTGGCCGCCGATACCAGGAACGGGTTGCGTCCGAGTTTTTCGACCGCTGCCCCTCCGGCCTTGGGCGAGGAGCTTTTCGACTATCTATTAGGCAAAGCGAAACAGGTGCATGGCACTGTGGCATCAGGTAGATTCGGCGCGGATATGCAGGTGCACTTGGTCAATGACGGCCCGGTAACCTTCCTGTTACAGACCTGAAAGCGCTTGAAACATGTTTTTAAGGGCATTTCGACTATAAACAGGCGTTTTTCGCGATAAATACTTTGTTACCCCTGATGCGTTGTAACGCGGCCTACTAGATAATCGCGCGCTACGGGGATCAGCGTTCGTTGGTCCATTTTGACTTAGGTAGAGACTTGTCCTGAACCTCTTGGGGAATCATTTAGCCCCATAGGAGTCGGAACAATGCTCGCCAACTTGGCAAGAGTGGTCTGTAGGGTCGGTTTTTCCATGCCGCATTCCCCACTGGCACTTTAACTGGCCGTTGGTTTTTTGATCTGTTTTCGGCGAGGGTTGCTCGTGATTGTTAGTCCCTGTAATGCAAAATTGTCTGCCAAACGGTTACGAAGCGCTCTGGTAGCGGGCTCTGCACTGCTCTGCCTGCTCAGCGCCGGTCAGCTTTGGGCATTCAATCTGGATGATGTATCGGTCAAGGCAAAAGAGCTGGCCGGGCAGAAATACGAAGCTCCGCGCAGTAACCTGCCGAACGAGTTCCGCGAGATGAAATTCGCGGACTATCAAAAAATCCGCTTCCTGACTGAAAAAGCCGAGTGGGCCGATCAGAAGACTCCGTTCAAGCTGTCGTTCTATCACCAGGGTATGCATTTCGATACGCCGGTGAAAATCAACGAAATCACAGCCAACACCGTCGAAGAGATCAAATACGACCCAAGTCGTTTCGATTTCGGCGATGTGAAGTTCGATCCTAAAGCCACCGAACAACTGGGTTATGCCGGTTTCCGTGTGCTGTACCCGATCAACAAGGCTGACAAGCAAGACGAAATCATGACCATGCTCGGCGCGAGTTACTTCCGCGTTGTCGGCAAGGGTCACACCTATGGCTTGTCCGCTCGCGGCATGGCCATCGATACCGCTTTGCCGTCCGGCGAAGAATTCCCGCGTTTCACCGAGTTCTGGATTCAACAGCCAAAACCGGGTGACAAGCACCTGGTGATCTTCGCGCTGCTGGATTCGCCTCGCGCTACCGGTGCCTATCGCCTGACCCTGCGTCCGGGCAGCGACACCGTTGTCGACGTCAAGGCCAAGATGTTCCTGCGTGACAAGGTCACCAAGCTTGGCGTTGCGCCGCTGACCAGCATGTTCCTGTTCGGCGCCAATCAGCCGTCGAAGGTGCTGAACTACCGTCGCGAACTGCACGACTCCAGCGGTCTGTCGATCCATGCCGGCAACGGCGAGTGGATCTGGCGTCCATTGAACAATCCGAAACACTTGTCGGTGAGCAACTTCTCGATCGAGAACCCGCGTGGTTTCGGCCTGCTGCAACGTGGTCGTGACTTCAGCCACTACGAAGACCTCGACGACCGCTATGACAAGCGCCCAAGTGCCTGGATCGAACCAAAAGGCGATTGGGGCAAGGGCTCCGTCGATCTGGTAGAGATTCCGACTGCCGACGAAACCAACGACAATATCGTTGCGTTCTGGAGCCCGGAAAAACTGCCTGAACCAGGCCAGCCGCTGGAAGTCGCTTATCGCATGCACTGGACCATCGACGAAGCCGCGCTTCACGCACCGGACAGCGCCTGGGTTCAACAGACCCTGCGTTCCACGGGTGACGTGAAACAGTCCAACCTGATTCGTCAGCCGGACGGCAGCGTGGCTTATCTGGTGGACTTCGAAGGCCCGTCCCTTGCGGTATTGCCGGAAACTACGGAAGTTCGTAGCCAGGTCAGCGTTGGCGAAAATGCCGAGCTGGTCGAGAACAGCGTACGTTACAACCCTGAAACCAAGGGCTGGCGCCTGACGCTGCGGATGAAAATCAAGGACCCGAGCAAGCCTACCGAGATGCGTGCTGCACTGGTCAAGAACGCCGTGACTGCCGACCTGGCCAAGACATCGTCGCCAGCCTCCAACTCTTCCGTCGCCAAGGCTGACAAGATCGCCGCTCGGCAGCAGGAGAAGCTGGCCAAGGAAGCGAAGGAAACCAAGCAAGCCGAGGCCAAGCAGGTTGAAGCCAAGCCGGCCGAAGCCAAGCCAGTCGCAGATTCCAAGGACACGGACAACAAAGACGCCAAGCAGCCAGTCGCTGCCGAAGCGGTCCCAGCCACACCGGAATCGGTACCGACTGAAGAAGTCCTGACCGAGACCTGGAGCTATCAGTTGCCTGCCGATGAGTAATTCTCAAGTACAGCCAGAGACTCTTGCCGAGTATCTGGCGCATCTGCCGATGACCGACCAGCAGCGCGCGGAACTCGCGGGTTGCCAGTCTTTCAGCGAATTGCATGAGCGCCTTTCGTCCTCGACATTCGACGCGCCGACCGAGGCTGCTCAAGCTTCGGTGGGTCGTCGCCTGACCCTGAACACTGCCGAAGAACTGGCCGACGCTGAAATGCTGATGCTCGACGCCAGCGGCCGGGTTTGCCTGCGGGCGACCCCGCCGATTCGTCGGACCAAAGTCGTGCCGGAGCCGTGGCGCACCAATATTCTGGTGCGTGGCTGGCGTCGTCTGACCGGTCGCACCAATCCGCCGGCCCCGCCCAAGGATGAAAATGTGCTGCCGGCGGCTCGCTGGCGCACCGTCGGTTCGATCCGTCGCTACATTCTGTTGGTACTGATGCTCGGCCAGACCATCGTTGCCGGCTGGTACATGAAAGGCATCATGCCGTACCAGGGTTGGTCGTTCGTCGACCTGAACGAAGTGCTGCATCAACCGCTGTCGCAAACGGCTACGCAAGTGCTGCCGTATGCGCTGCAAACCAGCATCCTGATTTTGTTCGGGATTCTGTTCTGCTGGGTATCGGCCGGTTTCTGGACCGCGCTGATGGGCTTCCTCGAGTTGCTCACCGGCCATGACAAATACCGCATATCCGGTAAAAGCGCCGGTAACGAGCCGATCCCCAAGAGCGCGCGCACCGCTTTGGTGATGCCGATCTGCAACGAAGACGTGCCGCGAGTGTTTGCCGGTCTGCGGGCGACCTTCGAGTCGGTCGCGGCCACGGGTGACCTGGATCGCTTCGACTTCTTTGTCCTCAGCGACAGTAACGACGCCGATATCTGCGTCGCCGAGCAACAAGCCTGGCTGGACGTCTGCCGCGAAGCCAAGGGCTTCGGCAAGATTTTCTATCGCCGCCGTCGCCGTCGCGTCAAGCGCAAGAGCGGTAACCTCGACGACTTCTGCCGTCGTTGGGGCGGTGATTACAAGTACATGGTGGTGCTCGACGCCGACTCCGTGATGAGCGGCGATTGCCTGACCAGTCTGGTGCGCTTGATGGAAGCCACTCCGGACGCCGGGATCATCCAGACCGCACCGCGCGCATCGGGCATGGATACGCTGTATGCCCGCATGCAGCAGTTCGCTACCCGGGTGTACGGTCCGCTGTTTACCGCCGGTCTGCACTTCTGGCAGTTGGGCGAATCCCACTACTGGGGCCACAACGCGATCATCCGCATGAAGCCGTTCATCGAGCACTGCGCCCTGGCGCCGTTGCCCGGTAAAGGCGCGTTTGCCGGTGCAATTCTGTCCCACGACTTCGTTGAAGCGGCGCTGATGCGCCGTGCCGGCTGGGGTGTGTGGATTGCCTACGACTTGCCGGGCAGCTACGAAGAATTGCCGCCAAACCTGCTGGACGAACTCAAGCGTGACCGTCGCTGGTGTCACGGCAACCTGATGAACTTCCGGCTGTTCCTGGTAAAAGGCATGCACCCGGTGCACCGTGCGGTGTTCCTGACGGGTGTGATGTCTTACCTGTCGGCACCGTTGTGGTTCTTCTTCCTCGTGCTGTCGACGGCGCTGCTGGCGACCAACACGCTGATGGAGCCGCAGTACTTCCTGGAGCCACGTCAGCTCTATCCGTTGTGGCCACAATGGCACCCGGACAAGGCGATCGCGCTGTTCTCGACCACCGTCGTGCTGCTGTTCCTGCCGAAGTTGTTGAGCATCATCCTGATTTGGGCCAAGGGCGCGAAAGAGTTCGGTGGCAAGTTCAAGGTAACGATGTCGATGCTGCTGGAGATGCTGTTCTCCATGCTGCTGGCGCCGGTACGGATGATTTTCCACACCCGCTTCGTGCTCGCCGCGTTTCTCGGCTGGGCCGCGACCTGGAATTCGCCGCAACGTGACGACGACTCCACGCCGTGGAGCGAAGCGGTCAAGCGCCACGGTCCGCAAACCTTGCTGGGCTTCTTCTGGGCCCTGCTGGTGATCTGGCTGAACCCGAGCTTCCTCTGGTGGCTGGTGCCGATCGTCGGTTCGTTGATGCTATCGATTCCGGTGTCGGTGATCTCCAGTCGAGTCGGCCTGGGCCTCAAGTCCCGTGACGAAAGCCTGTTCCTGATCCCTGAGGAATACAATCCGCCACAGGCGTTGGTGGCGACCGACCAGTACACCCACGAAAACCGTTGGCATGCGCTGAACGACGGCTTCGTCCGGGCAGTGGTCGATCCACAGCAGAATGCCTTGGCATGCTCGCTGGCGACTTCACGCCACCGTGAGGCCGAGCCGATCGAATGGCTGCGGATCGAACGGGTGCGTCATGCGCTGAAAGTCGGGCCAGAGGGTTTGAGCAACGATGAGCGGGTGCAACTGCTCAGTGACCCGGTAGCGCTGGGTCGCCTGCATGAGCAGGTCTGGAACGAAGCTCACCCCGAGTGGCTGCAAGCGTGGCGTAAGTCGGTGAAAGCCGATCCCCATGCGCCGCTGTTGCCGCTCAAGCCGCTGAGTGTGCAGCCTCAGTTGGCCTGATAAAAAACCCCGCGAAAGCGGGGTTTTTTTTGCGCTGATGATCGGCATCAGGCAGCAAATCCTTCAAGGACATGGAATAAGGCTCGATCGGTTCGACCGCGTCGCTCCCATCGCCAGCAGGCTGGCTCCCACAGGGGATTTGTGTACGCCACGGATCCAGTGTGGGAGCCAGCCTGCTGGCGATGACGGTCTTCCTGGCGACATAACTTTCGGATTTTGCTAAACCCATGAAACAGAAAGAAGCCCAATGGCCGATTCTTCGATGCACCGAAGGATCCGCGGGCGCACGCCTTCTTGCGCCAGGTTCTCTTACCTCAGTGCCTGTTCGATCGCTTTCGCGAGCAAGCCCGCTCCCACATTGGCTTTGTGATCGACACATATCCCCTGTGGGAGTGGGCTTGCCCGCGAAGGTCTCACCTCGGTCCTTTGCGAACCGTGGCATTCACATCACCTCAAACCTTGAACCTGCCCACCAGCATCTGCAGATGCGTCCCCAACCGTGCCAGTTCAACGCTGGACGCCGCGGTCTCTTCACTGGCTGCCGAGGTCTGCTCGGACACGTCGCGCACGTTCAGCACGCTGCGGTTGATCTCTTCGGCCACGGCACTCTGCTGCTCGGCCGCGGCGGCGATCTGCTGGTTCATCGACTGAATCGCCGACACGGTGCGTGTGATGCTTTCCAGCGAGCCACCGGCGCGGCGGGTCAGTTCGACGCTGCTGTCGGTCAGGCTGCGGCTGTTGTCCATGATGGTCGCGACTTGCTGGGTACCGGTTTGCAGGCCGACGATCAGCTCTTCAATTTCTTCGGTGGATTTCTGCGTACGCTGGGCCAGGCTGCGGACTTCGTCGGCGACCACCGCAAACCCACGTCCGGCTTCACCGGCACGGGCGGCCTCGATAGCGGCGTTGAGGGCCAGCAGGTTGGTTTGCTGAGCCACGGATTTGATCACGTCGAGCACGCTGCCGATCTTGTCGCTTTCGCGTTTGAGATGCCCCATGGCTTCGGTGGAGTTGCCGACTTCCGTGGCCAGGCGCTCGATCTGGGCGATGGCTTCGCCGACCACTTTGTCACCTTCGCGGGCCTGCTGGTCAGCGGCGACGGCCGCTTCGGACGCTTCTTCGGCGTTACGCGCAACTTCCTGCACGGTGGCGGTCATTTCGTTCATGGCAGTGGCCACCTGATCGGTCTCGACCTTCTGGCTGTTGACGCCAGCGCGGGTCTGCTCAGTGACTGCCGACAGTTCTTCGGCAGCGTTGGCGATTTGCGTGACGCCGTCACCGATGCCACCGATCAATTCGCGCAGGCCCAGTGTCATGCTCTGCATGGAGCGCTGTAGCTGGCCGAGTTCATCCTGACGCTCAGAGATCAGGTTTTGGGTCAGGTCGCCGGCAGCAACACGCTCTGCCACCTTGAGGGTCTGGCTCAGGGGAATCACGATCTGGCGGGTGATGGCCCACGCGGCAAGCATGCCGAAGGCCAGCGCCAGGACAGTGGCCAGTAGCAACAGGTTTTTGGCGTGCGCGGCGTCGGTGTCGCGGACGATGGTTTGCGACGCGGTGAGTTTTTTGCTGACATCGAGCAGGAGATCGCCTTGCACGGCCATGCGCTTAAGCGCGGCAGCGCTGGCTACCTGAGAGTCTCGGAACTGGCTGACGGCGGCGCGATAGGCTTTGAGCGAGTCAGTGGCCTGCTGCAGGTTGGCGATGTGCTGTTCCGGCAGTTTGGAGGGCAGGCTTTCGAGGTTCTTCAGCGCGTTGTCGATGGCGTCCAGCGCCGGTTGCTCGGCCTCGGTCTTGCCGCTGTAGGTGTAACCGCGCACCTGGAAACGCGCTTGCTGGATCAGTTTGCTCAGGTCGATCACGCTGTTGAAATCGGCGACGCTGTCACCTTGCAGCATGGATTTTTCGACCTCGGCGACACGGGCCACGGCGTTGTCGGCAGTGGCGCCGAGTTTGCTGCGGGCGTCTTCGCGGTGGGCGCCAGCCTGGGTCATGGCGGTGAAGGCTTGTTTGTACTCACTGACGGCGGCCAGTTGCTGGTCGATCATGGCCGCGTCGGCCGGTTGTTCGATCAGCGTGCGCGCGGTTTTCAAGCCGGTATCGAGTTGGCCGAGCAGCTCGTTGACCGCACCGGGGCCTTGGTCGCCGCGACGCATTTCGTAATCCAGACGGGCCAGGCGCAGGTCTTTGGTCAGGTCATTGAGGCTGGCAATAAACCCCAGCTTGTCACCGCGACTCATCACGCCGCTCAGGCCGGTCCAACCGGTGAAGGTGATCAACAAGGTAAGCAGCAGCACCAGACCGAAGCCGACACTCAGTTTGCGATTGACGCTGACGTTCCCCAGTTTCTCGGCTAGCCATCGGTACATGCTGCAACTCCCTCGAACCATTTGTTGGTTTTATGGGAACTGTGTCGGCTGGCAGCCGGGAATCTGTAGGTGCTGCCCATATACGGGCAGGCAAAATCACCTGTGGCGAGGGAGCTTGCTCCCGCTCGGCGGCGAAGCCGTCGTGAAACCGGTGGATGAGTTCTTATGGAGAAAAACGGTGGCCGCTTCGCGCCCAAGCGGGAGCAAGCTCCCTCGCCACAGGTAGGGTGTTTGACCTTAGAAAAGGCGGGCGAGCAGCGCGGTGACGGCGGTTTCGACCCGCAGGATGCGGTCGCCGAGTTGCACCGGTTGCAGGCCGGACTTGCCGAGCAGCTCGATTTCGTAAGGAATCCAGCCACCTTCGGGGCCAATGGCCAGGGTTACCGCTTCGTCCAGGCCGCGAGGGCAGGGCGGGTAATTGCCGGGGTGGCCGACGAGGCCGAGGGTGCCCTCGGTAATGGCTGGCAGACGGTCTTCGACGAACGGCTTGAAGCGTTTCTCGATGACAATCTGCGGCAGCACGCTGTCCCGGGCCTGCTCAAGGCCAAGGATCAACTGCTCGCGAATCGCCTCGGGCTCCAGGAACGGCGTTTGCCAGAAGCTCTTCTCGACGCGATAGCTGTTCACCAGAATGATTCGTGGCACACCCATGGCCGCCACGGTCTGGAACACCCTACGCAGCATTTTCGGCCGTGGCAGGGCCAGCACCAGGGTCAGTGGCAGCTTGGCCGGTGGAGACTGGTCGAGTGTGACGCGCAGTTCGGCTTCATCGGCGTCCAGGCGCAGCAGTTCGGCCGAGCCCATCAGCCCGCCGATACGCCCCACCCGCAGGCTGTCGCCGACAACCGAACGGTGGACTTCCTGCATGTGCGTCAACCGGCGATCACGCAGGATCGCCCGGTCGGCCGCAATGAAGTCGGCCTCTTCGAGCAGCAGCAGGTTCACGGTTGAGTCGCTGGCGGCTGGTCGTTGGGGTCGTCGGCCGGTTGGTCGTCAGGGTGCTCGCCGCGCTTGCTGATCAGGCCGCCGAACAGAATGCCGATTTCAAACAGCAGCCACATCGGTACGGCCAACAGGGTCTGCGAGAAGATGTCCGGTGGCGTCAGGATCATGCCGACCACGAAGCAGCCGATGATCACGTACGGGCGGATTTTCCTCAGGTAAGCGACGTTGACCACGCCGATCCACACCAGCAGCACCACGGCCACCGGAATTTCGAACGCTACGCCGAAGGCGAAGAACAGCGTCATGACGAAGTCGAGGTAGCTGCTGATGTCGGTCATCATTTCCACGCCGGCCGGGGTGGCGGCGGCGAAGAATTTGAAGATCAGCGGGAACACCAGGTAATAGGCGAACGCCATGCCGGTGTAGAACAGCATGATGCTGGACACCAGCAGCGGCACCGCAATGCGCTTCTCATGCTTGTACAGGCCTGGCGCGATAAAGCCCCAGATCTGATGCAGGATCACCGGGATCGCCAGGAACAGCGAGACCATCATCGTCAGCTTCAGCGGCGTCAGGAACGGCGACGACACATCGGTGGCGATCATCGTCGCGCCCACAGGCAGGTATTGCCGCAGTGGTGTGGAGACGAAGGTGTAGATCTGCTGGGTGAAGGCAAACAACCCGGCGAAGATGATGAAGATCGCCGCTACACAGCGCAGCAGGCGGGTACGCAACTCGGTGAGGTGCGAAACCAGCGGCATGTGCTGGTCGTTTTCGGGGAGATCGCTCATGAGACTCGCGGCGGCAAAGTGGTGTCGTGAGGAGCCGGCGTTGTCGGCGCGGCGGCAGGAGCAACAGGTTCAGCCGGGGTGGTTGCAACAACGGGCGCCGGTTCAGCGGCTGCTACAACAGGTGCAGGTTCGGCAGCGGCCGGAGCATGAATCGTCTGCTCCGCCACAGGCTCAACCGGCTGAACCGGCGTGGCCTCCTGCTGAGTCGGCGTGAAGATCTTCCGCGCCTCCTGCTCCAGCGACAGAATGTGCTCGTTGTGCAGCTGCCGACGAATCTCGTCGGCACCGATTTCACGTTCAACTTCCTGTTTGATCGCGTTGAAGCTGCGCTTCAGACGGCCGACCCACAGGCCAGCGGTGCGCGCAGCACCCGGCAAACGCTCGGGACCCAGCACCAGCAGGGCCACGAGGCCGACGAGCAGCAGTTCAGAGAAGCTGATACCAAACATTAGTCAGTGCTCACACGTCTTTGCGGATCGGCTCTTCGACTTTTTGCGCCTGCACGTCGATGGTGTGCGGCTGGTTCACGGACTGAGTGGTCTGTGGCTGCGCGGGTGGAACCGGTTGGGCCGGTGTCACTGTCGGATCGGCTGGTTTGTCTTCATCGCTCATGGCTTTTTTGAAGCCCTTGATCGACTCGCCCACATCAGTGCCGAGGTTTTTCAGTTTCTTGGTGCCGAACACCAGCACGACAACAACCAGGATGACGATCCAGTGTTTCCAGTCAAAAATGCCCATGTCGCTGCTCCTCTCTAATAGTTGTTCAGGCGGACGGACGCGAGGCTTTCTCGACGTGTCCGGACAGACCGAAACGACGGTCCAGTTCATCGAGCACAGCCTGAGGATGCTGTCCCAGTTGGGCGAGCATGACCATGCTGTGGAACCACAAATCGGCGGTTTCGTAGATCACATCGCTGCAGTCACCGCTGATGGCGGCATCCTTGGCGGCAATGATGGTTTCGACCGACTCTTCGCCGACTTTTTCCAGAATCTTGTTCAAGCCCTTGTGGTAAAGGCTGGCGACATACGAGCTGTCGGCGGCGGCGCCTTTGCGCTCTTCCAGCACCTGGGCCAGACGGATCAACGTGTCACTCATGGGTGTGTCCTGCGCAGTAGATGGCGTGCGGGTCTTTGAGCACCGGGTCGACGGTTTTCCAGTCGCCGTTCTCGAAGACGCGGTAGAAGCAGCTCTGACGACCGGTATGGCAAGCGATGTCGCCGATCTGCTCGACCATCAGGATGATCACGTCGGCGTCACAGTCCAGGCGCATCTCATGCAGGGTTTGCACGTGGCCGGACTCTTCGCCCTTGCGCCACAGCTTGCCACGGGAACGTGACCAGTAAATGGCGCGGTTCTCGGCAGCGGTCAGTTCCAGCGCTTCGCGGTTCATCCAGGCCATCATCAGGACGCGCCCGGTCTTGTGATCCTGGGCAATCGCCGGCACCAGGCCGTCGGCGTCCCACTTGATCTCGTCCAGCCAGTTTTTCATCTTCGACTCCGACAGCGGTTCCACACTTCATGAGTAGAACCCAAGCGTTGAAACAGTGTGCCAGCGTGTGGGGGCGCTGGCTATCGACGAACGACCAGATACAAACCGACCGCCACCATGATCCCGGCCGGCCAATGCCCCAGTTCGTTCAGCGGCCCGCCGGCAGCGAGTATGGTGCCGCCGGCCAGGTGCGCACAGCCGAGCAGTCGCAGTAGCCAATCGTCCTTGCGCCGGTGCCACGGAGGCGGCGGGTCGTAGGCGTGGGGCTGGGACATGCGTTCGAGCAGGTCGCGGGCCATGTTGGCCAGGTGCGGCAGTTGTTCGAACTGGCTCTGCACGTTGCCGATCAAGGCTTTGGGGCTGACGCGCTCACGCATCCAGCGTTCGAGGAACGGCTGGGCGGTGTTCCACAAATCGAGGTCCGGGTACAACTGACGGCCCAGGCCTTCGATGTTCAACAGGGTTTTTTGCAGCAACACGAGCTGCGGCTGCACTTCCATGTTGAAGCGCCGGGCGGTCTGGAACAGGCGCATCAGCACCTGGCCGAAAGAAATATCCTTTAACGGTTTTTCGAAGATCGGCTCGCACACGGTGCGGATCGCCGCCTCGAATTCGTTGAGTTTGGTTTCCGCCGGCACCCACCCCGAATCGATGTGCAACTGCGCCACACGACGGTAATCACGCTTGAAAAACGCGAACAGGTTGCGCGCCAGGTAGTCCTGGTCTTCCGGGGTCAGGCTGCCGACGATGCCGCAGTCGATCGCAATGTACTGCGGGCTCCACGGGTTCACGGTGCTGACGAAGATGTTGCCGGGGTGCATGTCGGCGTGGAAGAAGCTGTCGCGGAACACCTGGGTGAAGAAGATCTCGACGCCGCGTTCGGCGAGCATTTTCATGTCGGTGCGCTGGTCGGCGAGGGTCGCGAGGTCAGTGACCTGGATGCCGTAGATGCGCTCCATCACCAGCACTTTCGGCCGGCACCAGTCCCAATAGACTTGCGGCACGTAGAGCAGCTCCGAGCCGTCGAAGTTACGCCGCAACTGGCTGGCGTTGGCCGCTTCACGCAACAGGTCGAGTTCGTCGTAGATGGTTTTTTCGTAGTCCTGGACCACGTCCACCGGGTGCAGCAGGCGCGCGTCGGCCGAGAGTTTTTCGGCGGCGCGGGCGAGGATGAACAGCCACGCCAGATCCTGCGCGATGATCGGTTTGAGGCCCGGGCGGATCACCTTGACCACCACTTCTTCACCGGTTTTCAGCTGCGCGGCATGCACTTGCGCCACCGACGCCGAGGCCAGCGGTTCGACGTCGAAGCGGCTGAAGACTTCGCTGATCTTTTTGCCGAGCTGTTCTTCGATCAGCCTGACCGACACTTGCGAGTCGAACGGCGGTACGCGGTCCTGCAGTTTCATCAGCTCATCGGCGATGTCTTCCGGCAGCAAGTCGCGGCGGGTGGACAGGATTTGCCCGAACTTGATGAAAATCGGTCCCAGGTCCTGCAACGCCAGACGCAATCGTGCGCCGCGGCTCAGGTCCAGCGTCTTGCGCGGGAACCAGCGCCACGGCAAGGCGTAGCGCAACGCCAACAGAAACCACGGCAGTGGCAGGGCGAACAACAGGTCATCGAGGCGGTAGCGAATCACAACGCGCTGGATGCGCAACAAACGGCGGACGGCAAGCAGCTTCATGCGTTATCGCTTGGGTCGAGGGATCGGGAGAGGCGCTCGAAACGCGCCTCGAGACGTTCCAGATCGAGTTTGATCTGGTCCAGTTCACTGAAACGGGCTTCGGCTTCGCGCTGACCGCCGAGGGTGCGCGATTCTTCGGCCAGGTATTCGCCAAGGTTCTGATTGAGGCTGGCGAACCCTTGCTGATACCAGCGTGCGCGACTGCGCAGGTGACCGCCGAGCAGTTGCGTGGCGACAGGCCCCAGCCAGCGCGAGAGTTCGTACTCCCAGTCCAGTTCAAGGTCCTGAAGGATCGCCGCCAGTTCCAGCAGCACGCCGCTGTCGCCATCGAGTTCGACTTCAGGAGCATGCAGGATCGAAGTCTTGTCCTTGCTCATGGCCAGTTTCAACAGGCTGGAGGCCGGTGCGCGCAAGGTGCAGTCGGCGCCGGTTTCCCACTGGGAAGCCAGCATCAGGCCTTCGTCGCTGGGCAGGATGAACAGTTGCAGTGCCGGGCTGCGGCAGTCGACGGCAATCACCTTGCCACTCAAATGCGCCAGCCGCGGCAACGCCGTGCTGTCGAGACGCAGCACCCGGTTCAGACCGAGTTCAACGCTGGCGAGCAGGCCGGCCAGCAACATCAGGGCTTGATGCCACGGTGCAGGGCGACGATGCCTGCGGTCATGTTGTGGTAGGTCACGCGGTCGAAACCGGCTTCGACCATCATCGATTTCAGGGTTTCCTGATTCGGGTGCATGCGGATCGATTCGGCCAGGTAGCGATAGCTTTCCGAGTCGTTGGTGATCAGCTTGCCCATCAGCGGCATGAAGGCGAACGAGTAGGCGTCGTAGGCTTTGGACATCAGCGCGTTGGTCGGTTTGGAGAACTCCAGCACCAGCAAACGGCCTCCCGGTTTCAGCACGCGCAGCATCGAGCGCAGGGCGTCTTCTTTATGGGTAACGTTGCGCAGGCCGAAAGCGATGGTCACGCAGTCGAAATGGTTGTCCGGGAACGGCAGCTTTTCAGCGTCGGCCTGGACGAATTCGACGTTGCCGGCCACACCCAGGTCCAGCAGGCGGTCACGACCGACCTTGAGCATGGATTCGTTGATGTCGGCCAACACGACCTGGCCGGTCGGGCCAACGAGGTGCGAGAACTTCTTGGTCAGGTCGCCCGTGCCGCCGGCGATGTCCAGCACGCGGTTACCGGTGCGAACGCCCGACAGCTCGATCGCGAAACGCTTCCACAGACGGTGCATGCCGCCAGACAGGAGGTCGTTCATCAAGTCGTACTTGGCGGCTACCGAGTGGAATACCTCAGCGACTTTTTCCGCTTTCTGGCTTTCCGGAACGTTTTTGAAGCCGAAGTGAGTGGTGGGTTCGGCATCGCTGCCTTTGCGCTGATCAGTCATATCGCTGTCACCAAAAGAGAATGCGGGACATTCTAATCCTGGTGGCCTGCTTTGTCTTGGCAAGGCTGCAGGTAAGATAGCTAACCGCCGGGACGTTTTGCCGCAGTAGCGGTCAAGATGCTTCAGGAAAGTATTCATAAAGCAGGAGTCATTCGATGGCCCGTATTAGTGTTGAGCGTGCCCATGGCCTGGGTAAGGAAGCGGCCCGCGAGAAGGCTGATCTGTTGGCGCAGAAACTGTCCGATCAATATGGCCTGGAGCCGCAATGGTCCGGCGACACCCTGAACCTCAAGCGTTCCGGTGTGAAAGGCGCGGTGTATGTGGGCGAGGACTCGATCAAGGTCGATGTCGAACTGGGCCTGTTGATGTCAGCCATGAGCGGCACCATCAAATCGGAAATCGAAAAGGCGCTGGATAAAGCGTTGGCCTGATTGAAATCCCTTCCCCTGTGGGAGTGAGCCTGCTCGCGATAGCGGTCCGTCAGTCAACATTGATTTCGACTGATAGACCGCTATCGCGAGCAGGCTGGCTCCCACATTTGTTTTGTGGTGTGCCCAAGGGTTTGTGTCAGTTGTTAGGGTGCCGTTTCTAATTATTCTCACTACTTTGTGCCTGAGCCCGACGCTTTCGCGGGCAGTTCCTCAAACCTTCTGCGCGTGAGGTGCACCATGGCCAAAGTTATTTTGAAGAAAAAAATCGACGCTTCGACGACTGCTCTGAGCGACGTTAAATCTTATGCCCGCAAGATCTGGCTGGCAGGCCTGGGTGCCTACACCAAGGTCGGCCAAGAGGGCAGCGAGTACTTTCAAGAGTTGGTAAAGGCTGGTCAAACTGTTGAAAAGAAAGGCAAAAAAGTAGTTGCCGAGAAGCTTGAAGCGGCCAATGCCGAGATCGATGAAGCCAAGAGTGAAGTGAGCACTTTCAAAGGCAAGGTCGAACTTCAACTCGACAAGGTCGAGAAGGCTTTTGACTCGCGTGTCGCAAGTACCTTGAATCGTATCGGCATTCCGTCTAAACATGACGTTGAGACACTCTCTGCCAAGCTCGATGAGCTGACGGCATTGCTCGAACGCGTCGCGCGTAAATCTTAAGGAGAACGGGATGGCTGGTAAAAAGAACACCGAAAAAGAAGGCAGCTCGTGGATTGGGAAAGTCGAAGACTACTCCCGCAAAATCTGGCTGGCTGGTTTAGGCGTGTACTCGAAGATCGACACTGACGGCAGCAAGCTCTTCGATGCATTGGTTAAAGACGGCGAGAAAGCCGAGAAGCTCACCAAGAGCGCTGTCGGCAAAAAAGTCGATGCTGCCAAGGACTCTGCTACGTCGGCCAAGTCGCGCATCAGCGGTGTGAAAGATCGCGCACTGGGCAAGTGGGATGAGCTGGAAGGGGCTTTCGACAAGCGTCTGAACAGCGCCATTTCGCGCCTGGGTGTACCGAGCCGCAATGAAGTCAAGGCACTGCACAGCAAGGTCGATACCCTGACCAAGCAAATCGAAAAACTCACCGGTGCCAAGGTAGCGCCTGTTGCGGCGAAAACCGCGGCGGCCAAACCTGCAGCCAAGTCCGCTGCCAAACCACTGGCCAAAGCTGCCGCTAAACCGGCTGCCAAACCAGCGGCCAAAACTGCCGCAGCGAAACCTGCAGCGGCCAAGGCAGCAGCAAAACCAGCCGCTAAACCGGCTGCCAAAACTGCAGCGGCCAAACCCGCTACCAAGCCAGCGGCCAAACCTGCCGCAGCGAAGAAGCCAGCGGTGAAAAAGCCGGCAGCGCCGAAAGCGGCTGCACCAAAACCAGCAGCGGCTGCCGCCAAACCGGCAACCCCGGCCCCGGTCAGTGCATCGAACTCCGCAACTGCGCCGACCCCTGCTGCAACCCCGACTGTCGCGCCAGTTCCTTCGACGCCAACCAGTCAGTCCTGATTCCAGGGCTCAAGAAAACGCCCGGCCTGCAAAGGTCGGGCGTTTTTTTGTGCACAGATTAATGAACACCACAGGGTTACTCGTGTTCTTCGAGGTATTGAAGGGCCATCTGCTCCGTCGCGACCTTGATCGGCGGCAACAGATGCGGCGCCACCAGCATCATGATCTGGTACACCACCAATCTCACCTCGCCCTCGCGATCAAGAATCCGCTGATAGTCCAGCGAGAACAGCAGCGTCATGGTGATCTGTTCCACCAACTGCCCCAACGCCTGGGTATCGCTGACCAATTGCCCCTGAGCCTTCAATCGAGCGAGCAACGAAGCCAGTGTGCGCTTCAGCGCATTGAGCAGGTTGCGTATGCCCTTGGCCAGTTTCGGCAAGCGCCCGGCGAGGTTCGACAGGTCCTGGAACAGAAACCGGTAATGGGCCAGGCGTTCGACGATCAGGTGCAGGAACAACCAGTAATCTTCCGGTGCCAGCTCCACATCGGCCGGGGGATCGAGCAGGGGCGCCAGTTCGGCCTGGAAGCGCTCGAACAGTCCGAGAATCAACGGCTCCTTGCCGTGAAAGTGGTAGTAGAGGTTGCCCGGGCTGATGCCCATTTCGTTGGCCACTTCCATGGTGGAGACGTTCGGCTCGCCCTTGTGATTGAACAACTGCAAAGCACATTCGAGAATCCGGTCGCGGGTTTTCATCCAGTCTTCTTAATGGTTCGTTGAACGTCAGCGCACACGCACGTAAGTACCGGGTGCTGCCTCCATCGGTGGATAGTTCTGGTTGCCAAGCACCATGCGTGTCTCTTTTTGCGCACCTGAACGTTCTTGAATCCAGCCCAGCCATTGGGTCCACCAACTGCCATCGACTTGCTTGGCGTCGTAATACCAGGCCCGTGGGTCAGTGCTCAGCTTCGTGCTCTCGACGAAGTGGGCTTTCGGGTTTGAGGGTGGGTTGAGAATGCTCTGCACATGCCCGCTGTTGGACAACACGAAGCGCCGTTCGCCACCCAGCAGCAGGGTCGAGCGATACACCGCATCCCACGGGGTGATGTGGTCGTTGATGCCGGCGACGCTGAAACTGTCGACGGTGACTTTCTGCAAATCGATCGGCGTGCCGCACACTTCCAGACCACCCGGATGACTCAGCGGGTTGTGTTTGAAGAAGTCCAGCAAGTCGCCGTGCAAGGCTGCCGGCAAACGTGTGTTGTCGTTGTTCCAGTAGAGGATGTCGAACGCCGGAGGTTCTTTGCCCAACAGGTAGTTGTTAACGAAATAGCTCCAGATCAAATCGTTGGGGCGCATCCAGGCGAAGACCTTGGCCATGTCGCGGCCGTCCAGCACGCCTTTCTGATAGGAGCGACGCTTGGCCGCTTCAAGCGTCTGTTCGTCGGCGAAGAGGGTCGCAGGCGAGTCCATCTGGCTGTCGAGCAGGCTCACGAGATAGGTCGCGCTGGACACCCGCCGAAGTTGTCGCTTGGCCTGCAAATGGCCTTGCAGGGCGGCAATGGTCAGCCCGCCCGCGCAGGCGCCCATGAGGTTGACCTCGCGGGCGCCAGTGATCGCCCGGCACACATTCATCGCTTCTTCGACGGCTTCGACGTACGTGGACAGCCCCCATTCGCGATGACGCACATCCGGATTGCGCCAGCTGATCATGAAGGTTTGCAGGCCGTTCTTCAGGGCGAACTGGACGAAGCTGTTGTGCGGGCTCAGGTCGAAAATGTAGTACTTGTTGATCTGTGGCGGCACCACCAGCAGCGGTTTGGAATACTGCTTTTCGCTCATGGGCTTGTACTGGATCAACTCCAGCAGCTCATTGCGAAACACCACGGAGCCCGTAGTGGTAGCGACTGTTTTGCCGACTTCGAAAGCTTGCTTGGTGACTTGTCTGGGCAGGCCGTCGTTGTGCAATAAATCATCGACCAGGTGGCTGATGCCTCGCACCAGGCTGTTGCCGCCGGAGTTGAAGATCTCCTTGATCGCCATTGGATTAAGCAGGCTGTTGGACGGTGCCATGGCGTCGTTGAGCAAGGCGAACGCGAAGTGCGCGCGGGCGCGATCGTCCGGGGTCATGTTGCTCTCGTCGATCCACTGTTTGACCTGCTTCTGCCAGCTCAGGTAGGCCTGCAAGCTACGGCGATAAAAAGGATTGAGGCTCCACGCCGGGTCGGCAAAGCGATTGTCCTGCGGATTGGTCGGGTACAAGGTTTCACCCAGCAGGATTCGGCCCAGTTGACCGCCCAGCTTCAAGGCGTGTCGGGCGGTGTGCACCGGGTTGCGCAATCCATGGGCGGCAACGCTGCGCAGGGTCGAAAACAGATCCCGACCACGCAGACCGGTAATTGCACTTTGCGCATTAATGAACGCGGCGGGAGTGGATAGAAATTCCCTCGCTGGCTTTTCGCGCATGAATCAACACTCCTTCGTCTTCAGGCCAAATACAGATACACCGAACCAGAACACCATAGACGCTGTTGCGGATTGTTGCGCGGCGCTGCGTCTTCCCGACCCCTTTTTGTAACAAAAGCCAGGGCCGATTAGCCGCCCAATGGCGCCGGATGCGGATGCATCACGGCACGCTGACGTTCTTCCTGGAGAAACTTCATGATGATCGGTGCCACTGCTTCGGCCCGGGTAATCAGGAACAGATGCCCGTCATCGATGATGTGCAACTGGGCGTTGGGAATCCGCCAGGCCAGTAAGCGCATGTTGACCAACGGGATCAGCGGATCGTCGTCACCGGCCAGTATCAGGGTTGGCTGGTGGATCTTGTGCAGCCAGTGAATGCTGGTCCAGCCGAGGCCGGCGAACAGCTGCCAGTAGTAACCGAGCTTGCCTGCCGAGCGGACCTTGGCGGCATGGCTGGCGGCCAGGGTCGGATCGCGACGGAACGCACCGCCATAGATCATCGGCGCAATGCGAATCACGTGGGATGGCTGGATATAGCGTCGTGGGCTGGCCATCATCCACAGGACTTTAGGCTTGCCCGGCACCATCACCGTGCCAGCCGCCGTGGCCGCCAGAACGAGTTTCTTGCAGCGCTCGGGATAGTCGTAGGCGAACTGCTGCGCCAGGGCGCCACCCCACGACACGCCAATCACGTTGACTTGCCCGTAGTCGAGATAGTCGAGCATCCGCGCCGTGAGTTTTGCCAGGCCCGGAAAGCGATACGGTTGCCTTGGCGTCGACGAACCGCCGACACCAGGAACGTCGAAGGCGATGACCTCAAGGTCCGGGTCCAACGCCGCGACGAACGGAAACACCAGCTCCAGGTTGGCGCCGATGCCGTTGAAAATCAGCAAGGGCGTCAAGTGAGGCTTGCCGGGGCGTACCGCCGTGCGGAGGGTCTGGCCATCCAGGTCGACGGTACGAAATATGAACGGTTGCGGCATGCTTCAAGCCCTGTGGGGTCACTCTCTCAATTTCACCCCCGATCCCCTGTGGGAGCGGGCTTGCTCGCGAATGCGTCAGGTCAGTCGACATCACTGTTGAATGATCAATCGCTTTCGCGAGCAAGCCCGCTCCCACAGGGGCGCGAGGTGTGTCAGTTACCGCTCATGCACATACGTGCCTGGTGCAGCTTCACCTGCTGGATAAGCCTTGTTGCCCAGTTTGGTCGGGGACTTTTTCAGCTCGCCCGAACGCTCGGCTTGCCATGCCTGCCAGTGCAACCACCAGGAATCGGTGTGCTTGGTGGAATTTTCTTGCCACTCCTCGGCCTTGACCGGCATTTCGGAGCTGGTCATGTAGCGCGATTTCGGATTGCCCGGCGGGTTCAGAATGCTCTGGATATGCCCGCTGCTGGACAGCACGAACTCAACCTTGCCACCGAACAGTTGTGCCGACTTGTAGCAGGACTTCCACGGAGTGATGTGGTCGTTGGTTCCGGCCAGGGAGTAGATATCGGCAGTGACCTGCTTCAGATTGATCGGCGTACCGCACACTTCCAGTGCATCAGGACGGATCAGTGGGTTGGTCTTGAACATCTCGATCAGGTCGCCGTGGAACGCAGCAGGCAACCGTGTGGTGTCGTTGTTCCAGAACAGGATGTCGAACACCGGCGGCTCGTTGCCCAGCAGGTAGTTGTTGACCCAATAGTTCCAGATCAGGTCGTTGGGGCGCATCCAGGCGAAAACTTTCGCCATGTCGCGGCCTTCCAGTACGCCGGCCTGGTAGGAGTGGCGCTTGGCGGATTCGAGGGTCTGCTCGTCGACGAACAGTGCCACGTCGCTGTCCAGGGTGGTGTCCAGCACGCTGACCAGCAGCGTCAGGGCGTTGACCTTTTTCTCGCCGAGTGCGGCGTAGTGGCCCAGCAAGGCGGTGCAGGTGATGCCGCCGGAGCAGGCGCCGAGCATGTTGATGTCTTTGCTGCCGGTGATCGCGGTGACCACGTCGACGGCTTCCTTGAGCGCTTCGATGTAGGTCGACAGGCCCCACTCACGCTGCTCCTTGGTCGGGTTGCGCCAGCTGACAATGAACGTCTGCATGTTGTTGCGCAGGCAGAAGCGCGCCAGGCTCTTGTCCGGACTCAGATCGAAAACATAGAACTTGTTGATCTGCGGTGGTACCACCAGCAGTGGGCGCTCGTGCACCTGTTCGGTGGTCGGCCGGTACTGGATCAGTTCCAGCACGTCATTGCGAAACACCACCGCGCCTTCGGTGACGCCCAGGCTCTTGCCGACCTCGAACGCGCCCATGTTGACCTGGCTCGGCATGCCGCCGTTGTGCACCAGGTCCTTGGCCAGATGGGAGAGGCCATCGAGCAGGCTTTTACCGCCGGTTTCGAAGAAGCGTTTGACCGCCGCCGGGTTGGCCGCACTGTTGGTCGGGGCCATGGCTTCGGTCATGAGGTTGATCACGAAATGCCCGCGTGCGACGTCCTTGGGCGAGAGATTGCTTTCGCCGATCCAGTCGTGGAGTTCCTTGCGCCACGCCAGGTAAGTTTGCAAATAACGTTTGTAGAGCGGGTTCTGACTCCAGGCCGGGTCGTGGAAGCGACGGTCATCGCTTGTCGGTTGCAGCGCAGATTTGCCGAACAGCACGTTCTTCAGTTCGATACCGAAATGAGCGACATGCTTTGCACTATGAATCGGTTGTTTGATGGCCTGGGTCAGCACCATACGGGCAGAGCCCAACAGATCTTTTCTACGCAGTCCAACGACGGGATTCAGCCCCAAGGTATTTTCCGAGGCCTGAAGTTTCAGGTCATCGTTATTCTTGTTACTCATCTACGACGCTCCATTGTCCTGAGACGAGTACCTGGGTCCAGCTGTGCAGTCCACAGCCAGTGCCAGGTACTACTGCTCGGGTGACCGTTAATTCTGCATCGCTGCTTTTTAGTTCAGAGAGCACTGCAGGTACCTTGCCAGCACCATTGGTTACCCGAGTTTAATTTTTTTCGCAAGCAGGCCAATCGTTGGCCCAAACGCGGAGCATTCAAACAGATGGAATTAGAAAATGCCTTCTAATGAGCGAGAGGCCCGAGTTAGAGCATCAGCTTGACGATGGATTCGTTCGGGTCGCGGGTCTTTCCGGCGGCTTTGAGTTCGGCAAGATAATCGTTCCAGAGATCCTCTTGACGCACGCCCAGCTGGTACAGATATTCCCAAGTGAACAGGCCGCTGTCGTGGCCGTCGTCGAAGGTCAATTTCAGTGCGTACTGACCGGCCGGTTCGACCTTGGTCAGGCCTACGCCGATCTTGCCAAATTGCAGGATAGGTTTGCCGTGGCCCTGGACCTCGGCGGAAGGAGAGTGCACGCGCAGGAACTCGGCGGGCAGGTGATGTTCCTCGCCGGACGCGTATTTCAGCGACAGGGTTTTCGAGGCTTTGTGCAGTTTGATGTCGGTGGGGAGTTGGGTCGTCATGGGGCCGGTCGTCCGTCTTAATGGAGGCCCTGTGTCGGCGGGTGATCCTGTGGCGAGGGAGCTTGCTCCCGCTCGGCTGCGCAGCAGTCGTAAATCCGGCGAATGGGGTCTTGCTGATAAACCGCATTCGCCGATTTTGGGGCCGCTTCGCGACCCAGCGGGAGCAAGCTCCCTCGCCACAGAAGCCCGCTCACACAGAATGTGACCTACAGGATATAACGGGACAGGTCTTCGTTCTGCGCCAATTCGCCCAAGTGGCTGTTGACGTATTCGGCGTCGATCATGATCGGCTTTTCGTCGTGGGCGCTGGCCAGATCGCCGGCGCTGAACGACACCTCCTCAAGCAGGCGTTCCAGCAGCGTGTGCAGGCGACGGGCGCCGATGTTCTCGGTCTTCTCGTTGACCTGCCAGGCGATCTCGGCGATGCGCTTGATGCCGTCCGGCTGGAACTCGATCACCAGGCCTTCGGTTTTCAGCAGGGCGCAATACTGCTCGGTGAGCGACGCGTGCGGCTCGCTGAGAATGCGTTCGAAATCTTCAGGCGTCAGCGCCTTGAGTTCGACACGAATCGGCAGACGACCTTGCAGCTCTGGCACCAGATCGCTCGGCTTGCTCAGGTGGAACGCACCGGACGCGATGAACAGGATGTGGTCGGTCTTGACCATGCCCAGTTTGGTGTTGACGGTGCAACCTTCGATCAGCGGCAGCAAGTCACGCTGTACGCCTTCACGGGAGACGTCGACGCCACCGGAGTTGCCGCGCTTGGCGACTTTGTCGATTTCGTCGATGAACACGATGCCGTGTTGCTCGACCGCTTCCAGTGCCTTGGCCTTCAACTCTTCTTCGTTGACCAGGCGACCGGCTTCTTCGTCGCGCACCAGTTTCAGCGCTTCCTTGACCTTGATCTTGCGGCTCTTGCGTTTGCCCTTGCCCATATTGGCGAACAGGCTCTGCAACTGGTTGGTCATCTCTTCCATGCCCGGTGGCGCGGAAATATCGACACCGGTCACTTCGGCGACTTCGATTTCGATCTCTTTGTCATCCAGCTGACCTTCGCGCAGGCGCTTGCGGAACAGTTGGCGGGTGTTGGAGTCAGCGGACGATCCGGCGTCTTCGTTGCTGAAACCCATGCGTGCCGGTGGCAGCAGGGCGTCGAGGATGCGATCTTCGGCGGCGTCTTCGGCGCGGTGGCGAACCTTGGTCATTTCCTGTTCGCGCAGCAGCTTGATCGCCGCGTCGGCCAGGTCGCGAATGATCGATTCAACGTCGCGGCCGACATAGCCGACTTCGGTGAACTTGGTCGCTTCGACCTTGATGAACGGCGCGTTGGCCAGTTTCGCCAGGCGACGGGCAATCTCGGTTTTACCGACACCGGTCGGGCCGATCATCAGGATGTTTTTTGGCGTGACTTCAACGCGCAGCTCTTCAGGCAGCTGCATCCGGCGCCAGCGGTTACGCAGTGCGATGGCGACGGCGCGCTTGGCATCGTCCTGGCCGATGATATGGCGATTGAGTTCGTGGACGATTTCACGGGGAGTCATGGACATAGTAATTGGCGGTCCTCAGGTAAAAGTGAGCCGTGGCGTGGTGGCCAAGACAGGCTTACTCAGCGAGGTCCTGCTCCTCAATGGTGAAGGTGTGGTTGGTGAATACACAGATGTCGCCGGCGATGCCGAGGGCGGTTTCGACGATTTCCCGGGCTGACAGGTCGGTTTTCTTCAGCAGCGCGCTGGCGGCGGCCTGGGCGTAACCGCCACCGGAACCCATGGCGATCAGACCTTCTTCAGGTTCGACCACGTCGCCGTTGCCGGTGATGATCAGAGAAGCGTCTTTGTTCGCGACCGCGAGCATGGCCTCGAGGCGGCTGAGGGAGCGGTCAGTGCGCCATTCTTTGGCGAGTTCGACAGCGGCGCGAACCAGGTGGCCCTGATGTTTCTCAAGCTGGCCTTCGAAACGCTCGAAGAGGGTGAAGGCGTCAGCGGTGGCCCCGGCAAAACCGGCGATCACCTGGCCGTGGTACAGGCGGCGAACTTTCTTCGCGTTGCCTTTCATCACGGTATTGCCCAGAGAAACCTGGCCGTCGCCGCCCATGACGACTTTGCCGTGGCGGCGAACTGAAACGATGGTGGTCAAGGGAGAGTCTCCACGCAGCGGGGCGAAAATGCCTTATTCCAACTCATATGGGGGTGGTGGAGACGATTTCAACTGCAGGAAGGGAGAGGGGACGAGCGGTGTGTCAGTGGCAAAGAAGGGGGCGGGTGAGTTCCTGTGGCGAGGGAGCTTGCTCCCGCTCGGCTGCGAAGCAGTCGTAAACCCGGCCTTCACGGTCCGTCTGACGGATCGCGGTGGCCGGATTTGGGAGTGCTGCGCACTCCAGCGGGAGCAAGCTCCCTCGCCACAAAAGCAGGCTGTTTCTGGAGGGTTAGCGGCTTTGGCGTTGTTGTAACAACAGGTTGCTGAACCCGCTGCCAGCCAGTTGTTTTTGGGCGGTGGTCAGTTGTTCGCGATTACTGAACGGACCAACCAGCACCCGATACCAGGTTTCGTCCTTCACGGTGCCGGATTCAACCGCTACCGCCTGACCGAGCAGGATGATCTGGGCCCGAACCTTGTCCGCATCAGCTTCCTTGCGGAACGAACCGGCCTGCAGGAAGAACTTGGTCACCGGCGCCGCTTTGGACACCGGTGGCGCTGGCGGCGGGGTAATCCCGGCCAGGGCGGCCTGAGCCCGTGCGGTATCGATCTTCGCCGCTTGCTCGGGCGTAACCGGTGTCGTCGGAATGGCCGGCACTTGCGGCGTCGGCAGGGTTTTCTCCGGCACCGCATCCGGCGGCACGATGACTTCCGATTCCGGCAGCAACGTGTAGAAGTCGTACTTCGGCTTCACCGGTTGCGTCGGGCTCGGCGGGGTCTTGTTGGCCTCGGCGATCTTGGCTTTCTGCTGCTCGACCTTCTCGCGCTTGACGCTCTCGCTACCCTTGCCCGGTTCCAGTTTCATCAGGAACACCAGAAAAGCGCCGACCGTCAGGCCGATGGCCATCCACAGCCAACCCGGGATCGGTTGCTTTGCAGGAGCTTGGTAACGGCTGGCGCCACGCTTGGGTGCAGGTTTTTTCTTGGCAGCCAACTTACATACGCTCCAGAGTTTCCAGACCCAAGAGTTCCAGGCCTTGCTTGAGAGTGCGGCCGGTCAGCGCGGCGAGGCGCAGGCGGCTCTGCATTTGCGCCGGGGTGTCGGCGCCGAGGATCGGGCAGTTCTCGTAGAAGCTGGAGAACAGGCCGGCGACATCGTACAGGTAGGTGCAGAGGATGTGCGGCGTGCCTTTGTCGGACACGTTGTTCAGTATTTCGCCGAACTGCGCCAGTTTCGCGGCCAGCTCATGTTCGTGCGGCGCTTCAAGGACAATCTGCCCTTCGACTTCGCTGAAGTCCTTGCCGAGTTTGCGGAACACGCCGGCCACCCGGGTGTAGGCGTACAGCAGATACGGCGCGGTGTTGCCTTCGAAGTTCAGCATCAGGTCGAAGTTGAAGCTGTAATCGCTGGTGCGGTGCTTGGACAGGTCGGCGTATTTCACGGCGCCAATGCCCACGACCTTGGCGATGTTGCGCAACTCGTCTTCGGCAAGCTCCGGGTTCTTCTCCTTCACCAGGGTGTAGGCGCGTTCCTGGGCTTCGGTCAGCAGGTCGATCAGCTTCACGGTGCCGCCATCGCGGGTCTTGAACGGACGGCCGTCGGCGCCGTTCATGGTGCCGAAGCCCATGTGTTCCATTTCCATCGGGTGCGTCACGAAGCCGGCCAGGCGCGCGACCTGGAACACTTGCTGGAAGTGCAGGGCCTGGCGCTGGTCGACGAAGTACAACGCGCGATCGGCCTTGAGCTTGCCGCTACGGTAGCGCACGGCGGCCAGGTCGGTGGTGGCGTAGAGGTAGCCGCCGTCAGCCTTGACGATGATCACCGGCAGCGGGTCGCCGTCGGCGTTCTTGAATTCGTCGAGGAACACGCATTGAGCGCCATTGCTCTCGACCAGCAGGCCAGCGGCCTTGAGGTCGTTGACCACGTTGATCAGGTCGTCGTTGTAGGCGCTTTCGCCCATTACGTCGGCCATGGTCAGCTTGACGTTCAGCAATTCGTAGATTTTCTGGCAGTGCGACAGCGAGATGTCTTTGAACTTGGTCCACAGCGCCAGGCAATCCGGGTCGCCGGCTTGCAGCTTGACCACCAGGCCGCGGGCGCGATCGGCGAATTCTTCGGATTCGTCGAAGCGTTGCTTGGCGGCGCGGTAGAAGTTTTCCAGGTCCGACAGCTCATCACTGGTGATCGGGTTTTCCTGCAGGTAAGCCATCAGCATGCCGAACTGGGTGCCCCAGTCGCCAACGTGGTTCTGGCGGATCACTTCGTCGCCGAGGAACTCCAGAACCCGGGCCACGCCGTCGCCGATGATGGTCGAACGCAAGTGGCCGACGTGCATTTCTTTGGCCAGGTTCGGGGCCGACAGGTCGACCACGGTGCGCTGCACCGGGCCGGCTTTGCGCACGCCGATGTGGTCGTCGGCCAGTGCCGCGTCCAGGCGGGTCGCCAGGGCTTGAGTGTTCTGGAAGAAGTTCAGGAAGCCAGGACCGGCGATTTCGGCTTTGGAGACGTTCTCGTCAGCCGGCAGCGCGGCGATGATTTTCTCGGCCAGGTCACGGGGCTTCATGCCCGCAGGCTTGGCCAGCATCATGGCGATGTTGCTGGCGAAATCGCCGTGAGTCTTGTCGCGGGAGTTTTCCACCTGGATCGCCGGCGACAGGCCTTCAGGCAACACACCTTCGTTGACGAGTTGGGTGATGGCTTGTTGGATCAGCTGGCGAATGGTGTCTTTCATGGTGTTCTCTTTCGACCGCAAGCGCGGCGGCGCCTGGATGCGCTAGTGGAAAAACTGGGCATTATCCGTTGCGAAGACGGGCTTGCCAACTATAGCGGGCAGGTTATGGATATGTGGTGACAAATCGACCGCTATCGCGGGCAAGCCCGCTCCCACAGGGTAAGTGGTATGACGTAGAGCAAGTGAACAACGCAGATCCCTGTGGGAGCCGGGCTTGCCCGCGATAGCGATCTTGAATTCAATACAAATCGACCGGATCCACATCCAGCGACCAGCGCACCGCCCGCCCACTCGGCATCTGCTCCAACACCAGCAACCAACTGCTCAGCAATCGATGCAGCGGCGCCCTGGCCGTGGCTTGCAGCAACAACTGCGCGCGATAACGCCCGGCCCGGCGCTCCATCGGTGCCGGCACTGGCCCCAGCAACTCAATCCCGGTCAGATTCTGCTCGGCCAGCAAACGCTCGGCCTCGCTGCACGCTTCATCGAGGAAGCCTTCGGCCTGCCCCGGTTTATGCGCTTCGGCCCGCAGCAGTGCGAGATGCGCAAACGGCGGAAGCCCTGCGGAGCGGCGTTCGCTCAACGCCTGTTCGGCAAAGGCGAAATAGCCCTGTTCGGTCAGTTGCACCAGCAGCGGATGGTCGGCCAGGTGCGTCTGGATAATCACTTTGCCCGGCTCTTCAGCCCGGCCCGCACGCCCGGCCACCTGGACGATCAACTGCGCCATGCGCTCGCTGGCGCGGAAGTCGCCGGAGAACAGCCCGCCGTCGGCATCGAGAATCGATACCAGCGTCACCCGTGGAAAGTGGTGCCCTTTGGCAAGCATTTGCGTGCCGACCAAAATGCACGGCTGGCCTTTCTGAATGGTCGTGAACAGCTGATTCATCGCGTCTTTACGCGAAGTGCTATCGCGGTCGACCCGCAGCACCGGGACGTCCGGAAACAAAATCCCCAACCGTTCTTCGGCGCGTTCGGTGCCGGCGCCGACTGGTCGCAAATCGACCTTGCCGCATTTCGGGCAATGCCGAGGAACGCGTTCGACGTAGCCGCAATGGTGGCAGCGCAGTTCGCCGGAGCGCTGGTGCACGGTCATGCGCGCATCGCAGCGCTGACACTCGGACATCCAGCCACAGTCGTGACAGAGCAAGGTCGGGGCAAAACCGCGACGGTTGAGGAACACCAACACTTGTTGTCCGGCGGCCAGCGTCTGGCCGATGGCCTGCTGCATCGGCCCGGAAATGCCGCTGTCCAGTGGACGGCTTTTAACGTCCAGGCGCAGGAATCGCGGCTGCTTGGCGCCGCCGGCGCGCTCATTCAGGCGTAAGAGCCCGTATCGACCGGTGTAGGCGTTGTGCAGGCTTTCCAGCGACGGCGTGGCGGAGCCGAGGACAATCGGGATGTTTTCCTGGCGGGCGCGCACCAATGCCAGGTCGCGGGCGTGATAGCGCAGGCCTTCCTGCTGTTTATAGGAACCGTCGTGCTCTTCATCGATGATGATCAGGCCGGGGTTCTTCATCGGCGTGAACAGCGCCGAGCGGGTGCCGATAATGATGTCGGCGTCACCGTCCCGGGCGGCGAGCCAGGCTTCGAGGCGCTCGCGGTCATTGACCGCCGAGTGGATCAGCGCGATGCGCGCATTGAAACGCTGCTCGAAGCGCGCCAGGGTCTGCGGGCCGAGGTTGATTTCCGGGATCAGTACCAGCGCTTGTTTACCGGCCTCGAGGGTTTCGCGGATCAACTGCAAATAGACTTCGGTCTTGCCGCTGCCGGTGACGCCGGCCAGCAGGAACGCGTGATAACTGTCGAAACCTGCGCGAATCGCCTCATAGGCCGCGCGCTGCTCGGGATTGAGCGGCAGTTCCGGCTGTGCCAGCCAGTGTTCGTGGCGGGCGTCGGGGGCGTGCTTGCGGATTTCGACTTGCACCAGATCCTTGGCCAGCAGCAAATCCAGGCTGTCCTTGCTCAACATCAGTTTGCTCAACAACTGATGGGCGACACCGTGGGGATGCTGGGCCAGGGTCGCCAGGGCCTCACGTTGACGCGGGGCGCGAGCGATGCGCGGATCATCGAGGCTGGCGCCGGGTGCGGCGGACCAGAAGCGTTCCTGCCGTGCTTCGGCCAGTTCACCCTGACGCAGCAACACCGGCAGCGCCCAGCTCAAAGTGTCGCCGAGGCTGTGCTGGTAATACTGAGACGTCCACAGGCACAGCTTGAACAGCGCTGGCGGCAGGGGCGGTGTGGCATCGAGCAGGGCCAGGGCCGGCTTGAGCTTTTCTACCGGCACTTCACTGGTGTCGGTGACCTCCACCAGAATCCCGATCATCTCCCGTCGGCCGAACGGCACCCGCAGGCGCATGCCAGGTTGCAACTGGGCACGCAGGACTCCGGCCGGGGCACGGTAATCGAACAGACGGCGCAGCGGCGAAGGCAGGGCGAGGCGCAAAATGGCGTCGGGCACGCGGGGGTACTCATCTTGGGCGGACGGTGAAGAAGGGCGCGAGCCTAGCAGACGAGTGGTAGGGGTGTCCCCTGTCGGGTGACGGGCTCTGTTTTAAATGGCGGCTTGCACGGCGAGGTGGTCGAGTCTTTATGCCTGAACGCTGCTCTAAGACGTTTTAATCGAGTTGGGCCACAAAGCTATTAAGCTTCTTTAATCTTGCAGGTTCTTGAACCGGATGCGATGGAGTGAAGGACGCCGGTTTGGATATCCCTCACCCTGATAAAAGTTTTCACTGTTATAAATAAGAGTGAGGGGTTATGTTTAATTTCCAGTGATACTGAAAACTATATCAACCTTGTATTGGGGTATGTCGCCGAATGCGACTGTGGTAAAGATAAGCTCTCCTTCGAGATGCCTTACACTTGAAAAGTTTTTTAGGTTTAACTGTCCTTCGATCGCATGAAACCATTTTTCGCTAGGCCAAAGGCTATAGCTGCAATTTATTTCCTCGCTCGGCCCCACCTTGTAGGTCCCGGACGCGGGCTCTGGAGTGTTGAAAGAAATCTCTATTTGGAAGGTATCCTCGATTCCCTCGGGATCGTCACCGGATAGGTGTACCCTTTGATCATAGCGGTAGAATCCATTAGCTGTTAATGGGTAAGTTTTTCCAGAGCCAAGAATCATGACTGTGCCGGTCAAAGTTCCGGTAGCCATACTTTTTGTTGGCGATGATTGGCTATGTTGCGGCTTGTCGGATATTGACATGAATATGCTCCTGCAATATTAATTTGCTGTGCTTGAGTTGTATTGCTGCAACAACAAGTACGCGCTATTTATGCAGTGGCGTCACCTGATAAAAATGACAGTTAGTTGGTCTTTTTTGTTATAGATCTCCGTGGTTTTATAATTAATACATCCCGTTTGGTTGAATTCCCCCGATTTTGCGCTTCGGTTGCACACGCGTCAGGTCGGTGTGCGGTGGTCGGCGGCTTGCGGGCAAGTCGGGACAATTTTCTGATGAAAAGGCCGGAGGGAAGCTTGCGCGTTGAAAAAGGTCTGGTAGAATCCGCGGCCTAATTATGTGCGGTATTCAACAATAGTGTTGAGTGGCGGCACACTAGCCTGAGGAATACACCATGAAAGCCGATATCCATCCAGCGTACGAAACCATCGAAGTAACTTGCAGCTGCGGCAACAAGTTCGAAACTCGTTCGAACCTGTGCAAGCCACTGGGTACTGACGTATGCAACGAGTGCCACCCGTTCTACACCGGTAAGCAGAAGACTCTGGATACTGGCGGCCGTGTACAGCGCTTCGCAGACCGTTTCGGTGCTTTCGGCAAGAAACCTGCTGCTGCAGCAGAGTAAGGTTGCAAAGCCCCATGGGCTTTACCTTGCTGATGAAAAAGGCGTCCCTCGCGGGCGCCTTTTTTGTGTCTGCGATTTGGCTTTCCGGTGCCCAGGCCTTCTGCCCGGCGCCGAGCGGGCTGTCATCCGTTGTGGTGCAGCGGGTGGTGGATGGTGACACGCTGCGCCTGAGCGATGGCCGCAGCGTGCGCATGATCGGTTTGAATACGCCGGAGCTGGGCAAGAAAGGCCGTTCCGACGAGCCGTTCGCCGTGGCGGCACGCCAACGCCTGGAAGCGCTGGTGGCTGCCAATGATGGGCGGGTCGGTTTGCTGCCCGGTAAAGAAAGCAAAGACCATTACGGCCGAACCTTGGCCCATGTCTACGGTGCCGATGGCGCCAACCTTGAAGCGCAGATGCTTGCTGAAGGGCTCGGTTTCCTGGTGGCGGTCGCGCCGAATGTCGATCTGGTCGACTGCCAGCAAGCGGCGGAACACCGTGCCCGTCGGGCCGGACTCGGGTTGTGGCGTCAATCCCCTGTGCTGAAAGCGGAGCAGATCAACACGTCCGGATTCGCGGTGCTCAGCGGCCGTGTGAGCAAGGTTCAGCGCAATCGCGGCGGGATTTGGATCGAGTTGCAGGATTCGGTTGTATTGCGCGTTGCACCCAATTTGCTGGGGCAGTTCGATGTGGCGAATCTCGAGCGGCTGAAGGGCAGGCAGATCGAGGCCCGTGGTTGGGTGCTGGATCGCTCGCGGCGTGGCGGACTGAAAGAAGGGCAGGCGCGCTGGCTTTTGCCCTTGACCGACCCGGCGATGCTTCAGCTGGCGCAGTGATAAAAAATTGTAGACATTTTTTCTGTCGATTGTGAACAGTCAATCCCTTGTGTTCCGCGGCTCTTGGTCCAAAGTCGTAGGGCCGGGCGCTTGACAGGGGTGACTGGTCAGTCTTGTGAGGACTTTGCGAGGCGAGTATCCTCGGCGGTCCGTCTGTCCAACAGTAAAAAGCGGAATGCCCCTATGTCTGATCTGAAAACTGCCGCTCTCGAATATCACGCCCATCCCCGTCCAGGGAAGCTGAGTGTCGAGCTCACCAAGGCCACCGCTACCGCCCGCGACCTGTCGCTGGCCTACAGCCCCGGCGTAGCCGAACCAGTACGCGAAATCGCCCGCGATCCTGAACTGGCCTACAAATACACCGGCAAAGGCAACCTGGTTGCAGTCATTTCCGATGGCACCGCAATTCTCGGCCTGGGTAACCTTGGCCCATTGGCTTCCAAGCCAGTCATGGAAGGTAAAGGCGTGCTGTTCAAGCGCTTCGCCGGCATCGACGTTTTCGACATCGAAGTCGACTCCGAAAGCCCGCAAGCCTTCATCGACACCGTCAAGCGTATCTCCATCACCTTCGGTGGCATCAATCTGGAAGACATCAAGGCACCTGAGTGCTTTGAGATCGAACGTGCTCTGATCGAGCAGTGCGACATTCCGGTATTCCACGATGACCAGCACGGCACCGCGATCGTTACTGCGGCCGGCATGATCAACGCCCTGGAAATCGCTGGCAAAACCCTCGCCGACGCCAAGATCGTCTGCCTGGGCGCCGGTGCTGCCGCCATCTCCTGCATGAAACTGCTGGTGAGCATGGGTGCCAACATCGAAAACATCTTCATGGTTGACCGTACCGGCGTGATCCACTCCGGCCGTGACGACCTGAACCAGTACAAGGCTGTTTTCGCTCACTCGACTGAAAAACGCACGCTGGCCGATGCCCTGAAAGGCGCGGACGTGTTCGTGGGCCTGTCCGGCCCGAACCTGCTGAGCGCTGAAGGCCTGAAGTCCATGGCGGCCAACCCGATCGTGTTCGCGTGCTCCAACCCTGATCCGGAAATCGCCCCGGAACTGGCTCACGCCACCCGTGACGACGTGATCATGGCGACCGGTCGTTCGGACTACCCGAACCAGGTCAACAACGTACTGGGCTTCCCGTTCATCTTCCGTGGTGCCCTGGACGTTCGCGCCAAGCGCATCAACGAAGAAATGAAAGTGGCTGCGGCCAACGCCCTGCGTGAACTGGCCAAACTGCCGGTTCCACAGGAAGTGTGCGACGCCTACGGCGGCATCAAGCTGGAATTCGGTCGTGAGTACATCATTCCGAAACCAATGGATGCCCGCCTGATCACCGTGATCTCCGATGCCGTGGCCAAGGCTGCAATCGAGACCGGCGTAGCGACCCTGCCGTATCCGAAGAACTACCCGCTGAAAAGCGTGGATGACGTGTTCAACGGCTAAGTCGTTGTAGCGCTTCAACCCAAAGCCCCGGCTCTTGCGAGTCGGGGCTTTTTTATGTCTGAGGGTCGCCGATCGTTCCCACGCTCTGCGTGGGATGCAGCCCGGGACGCTCCGCGTCCCTTTCCAGAGCTGGAACGCAGAGCGTCCCTTGAGGCATTCCCACGCAGAGCGTGGGAACGATCAGCCCCGCTCTTCTTTCGAAGGCGGGGCTTTTTGCAGCTTCAGGCGATCAGAACAAATCGATCGGTGCCGCTTCGTCCGCTGGCAGTGGGCTTCCCGGCGCAATGCCGTTGCCCAGCTCGTTTGCCGACGGTGGCGTGTCTTCGGCCTTGAACAGCTCGAAGTAGGCGCCGGGCGTGCCTGGGCTGGCTGCACGGCCGCTGATCGGGTCGACTCGCAGACTGAGGATGCCTTCCGGCTCCGGCTGCGTGTGGGGCGGCAGGTCTTTGAGTGCGGCGCCCATGTAGCTCATCCAGATCGGCAGGGCGACGGTACCGCCGAACTCCTTGCGACCCAGGCTTTCAGGCTGGTCGAAACCGGTCCAGACCGTGGTCACATAATCGGCGTTGTACCCGGAGAACCAGGCATCCTTGGACTCGTTGGTGGTACCGGTCTTGCCCGCAATGTCGCTACGGCCCAAGGCCAGGGCGCGGCGGCCGGTGCCGAGTTTGATGACGTCCTCGAGCATGCTGTTGAGGATGTAAGTGGTGCGGCCATCGACGATGCGCTCGGCCACGGCCGGCGTTTGTGGTGCTGGCTGTGCGGTCAGCGCTTCGCCGGGGGTGGCGCTGACGGTGAAGGCGTTGGCCGCGACAGGGGCAGCGATACCGTCGGTGACGACGTTGCCTTTGGGGACGCTCGGCGGGTTGGCGACGAACAGCGTGTCGCCATTGCGGCTTTCGATCTTGTCGATGATGTAGGGGGTGATCTTGTAGCCGCCGTTGGCGAAAGTGCTCCAGCCGGTAGCGATTTCCATTGGCGTCAGCGTCGCGGTGCCCAGGGCCAGGGACAGGTTGCGTGGCAGGTCCTGCTTGTTGAAGCCGAACTTGCTGATGTAGTCGATGGTGCGGTCAACGCCCAGCGCTTGCAGCAAGCGGATCGACACCAGGTTGCGCGACTTGTAGAGCGCCTCGCGCATGCGGATCGGGCCGAGAAAGGTGTTGGTGTCGTTCTTTGGGCGCCAGACCTTGTCCAGGTACTCGTCGACGAACACGATCGGTGCGTCGTTCACCAGGCTGGCGGCGGTGTAGCCGTTATCCAGCGCTGCACTGTAGACGAACGGCTTGAAGCTCGAGCCCGGCTGGCGCTTGGCCTGCATGGCGCGGTTGTAGTTGCTCTGTTCGAAGGCGAAGCCGCCGACCAGGGAACGAATTGCACCGTTCTGCGGATCGAGGGAAACCAGGGCGCCCTGAACCTGTGGGATCTGGCTGAATTTCAGCGAGTTGTCTGGCTGGCGCTGCACACGAATCAGGTCGCCGACCTGGGCAACGTCCGAAGGCTGTTTCGGATTGGCGCCCATGCTGTTGGTGTTGAGGAACGGCCGCGCCCATTTCATGGTGTCCCAGCTGACATGTTCCTCACCGGTACGGGTCAGCACTTGCAGGCCGGTCTTGTCGACCTGGGTGACGATGGCGGGCTCAAGGCTGCTGATGGTGCGTTGCTTGGTCAGCTCGGTTGTCCAGGCCTCGCGAGTCTTGCCCGGCAGGCGCGACTCCGGTCCGCGATAACCATGGCGCTGGTCGTAGGTCATCAACCCTTCATGGAGGGCGGTGTTGGCCATTTCCTGCAGGTTGCTCGGCACCGTGGTGGTGACGCGGAAACCCTCGGTATAGGCGTCGCTGCCATAACGGCCGACCATTTCGGCGCGGGCCATTTCAGCGATGTACGGTGCGTTCACTTCCGGGGTCGGCACGTGATAACTGGCGTTCAGCGGTTCGTTGATCGCGGTCGTGTAGTCGGCTTCGGTGATTTTGCCGAGCTTGTACATGCGCCCAAGGATCCAGTCGCGTCGCTCCTTGCTGCGGGCCGGATTGGCCAGCGGGTTGAAGCGCGAAGGGGCTTTCGGCAGGCCGGCGATCATCGCCATCTGCGCCAGGCTGACATCACGAATCGACTTGCCGTAGTAAACCTGCGCGGCGGCCTCGATGCCATAAGCACGGTTGCCCAGATAGATCTTGTTGACGTACAACTCGAGAATCTCGTCCTTGGTCAACTGCCGTTCAATCTGCAGGGCCAGGAGAATTTCAGTGGTTTTGCGCGAGAAGCTGCGTTCGCTGGTCAGGAAGAAATTCTTCGCCACCTGCATGGTGATGGTGCTGCCACCGGACTGAATGTGTCCGCTTTTTATCAACTGGGTGGCCGCGCGCATCAGGCTGCCAGGATCGACACCGTAATGATTGGCGAAGTTGTCGTCTTCAGCACTTAGTAACGCATTAATGAAATTGGGCGGAATGTCGGCGAACCGGATCGGTGTGCGGCGCATTTCGCCAAATTCTGCGATCAGCTTGTTGTCGCTGCTGTAGACCCGCAAAGGAATCTGCAACTGGATGCTTCTCAGAGCCTCCACGGATGGTAATCCCGGACTAAGGTAGAGAAAGGCGCCGCTAAGACCGAGGAGCAGTCCGCAGAAAACGGCGACGATGGACCAACCGAAAAATTTCAGCAGACGAATCAAGGCTTTTGGACATCCAGGGCAAAGAATGAATTAGGCATCAGGGTTCAGATAAACAGGAAACGACCCGCACTTGAAGTAAAAACCGGAAAAAAGCGCTGGGCATTATAAGCATTTTTCCGGCGGGAGCGTGATTTGCGCTGCTGTCAAGACGGGTGGTTTGAACGCAATGGATATTACAGAGTCCGTAAGACACGGATAGTCATAGGGAATTGGTAGTGCTAGGACTCTTCAATAAGAAAGCCAATACGCTTCTGGGGATCGACATCAGCTCCACGTCGGTCAAGCTTCTGGAGCTAAGCCGCCAAGGCGACCGTTATCGGGTCGAGGCCTATGCGGTGGAACCTTTACCCACTAATGCGGTGGTCGAGAAAAATATCGCCGAGCTCGAAGGCGTAGGGCAGGCGCTCGCCCGCGTGTTGCTCAAGGCCAGGACCAACCTCAGGAACGTCGCCGTGGCCGTAGCCGGTTCGGCGGTGATTACCAAGACCATCGAGATGGACGCCGGTCTTTCCGACGACGAAATGGAAAACCAGCTGAAGATCGAGGCCGATCAATACATCCCTTATCCATTGGACGAAGTGGCCATCGACTTTGAGGTCCAGGGCGTTTCTGCGCGCAACCCCGAGCGGGTCAACGTGCTGCTGGCGGCCTGTCGCAAGGAAAACGTCGAGGTCCGGGAAGCGGCCCTGGCCCTGGCCGGCCTGACAGCTCGTGTGGTCGACGTCGAGGCCTATGCGCTGGAGCGTTCCTACGGATTGCTGGCGAGACAGCTGGCTGCCTCTCAGGAGCGTTTCACGGTAGCGGTGGTCGATATCGGCGCCACCATGACCACCCTGAGCGTGCTGCACCAGGGGCGGATCATCTACACCCGCGAGCAATTGTTCGGCGGTCGTCAACTCACGGAAGAAATCCAGCGACGTTATGGCCTGACCATCGAGCAGGCGGGGCTGGCGAAGAAACAGGGTGGTTTGCCGGACGATTACGTCATTGAGGTGTTACAGCCGTTTCGCGATGCGCTGGTGCAACAGGTGTCGCGTTCGTTGCAGTTTTTCTTCGCCTCCGGTCAGTACAGCTCGGTCGATCACATTCTATTGGCCGGCGGTACCGCATCGGTTCCGGGGCTGGACCGCTTGATCGAACAACGTTTGGGTACGCCGACGCAGGTGGCCAACCCCTTTTCCGACATGGCCTTGAGCAGCAAGGTCAACGCCGGTGCCCTGGCCAGCGATGCGCCGGCACTGATGATCGCCTGCGGGCTGGCCCTCAGGAGTTTCGACTGATGGCACGGATCAATCTTTTACCCTGGCGCGAAGAACTGCGTGAAGTGCGCCGCAAACGCTTTCTGCTGGCGCTGGTCGGTGTGATCGTAGGGGCTGTGGGTGCTGTGCTCATCGCGAACCAGGCCATCAGTGGCGCTATCGATCGGCAAGTGGCTCGAAACGATTACATCGGCAAACAGATTGCCGTGGTTGATGAGCGGATCAAACAGATCAGCGATTTGAAGGCGCGTCGCCAGCAACTGGTCGAGCGCATGCGCATCATCCAGGACCTGCAAGGCAACCGGCCGATCAGCGGACGTATTTTCGATCAGCTGGCGCGGACGCTGCCCGACGGCGTGTATTTCACTGAGGTGAATATGGCCGGCAAATCCTTGTCCATCACCGGAGCGGCCGAGTCCAACAATCGTGTCTCGGACCTGATGCGCAATCTGGATGCGTCCGATTGGTTCGATGCGCCCAGCCTCACGGAAGTCAAGGCGATGACCGCCGGTCAGCTGGATCAGGCCAACGTCTTTCAGCTGACCGTTCGTCAGACCCAGCCCGCCGCTGCGGAGGGCGGCAAATGAGGCTGTCTGACTGGTTCGAAAGCTTGCGCAAGATCGACATCAATGACCTGGACACCAATAACATGGGTTCCTGGCCGCCAGCCATCAAGGCACTGGCGGGTATCCTGCTCATGATGCTGGTGCTTTCGCTGGGCTACAGTTTTTCCATCAGTGACCTTCAGAGCCACCTCGAACTCAAGCGCGAGGAAGAGTCGGCCCTCAAGGAGCAATTCGCCAACAAGGCCCATATGGCGGCGAATCTGGAGCTGTATACGCAGCAGATGAAGGAAATGGAGAACTCCTTTGGCGTACTTCTGCGGCAATTGCCCAGCGACACCGAAGTGCCCGGCTTGCTGGAGGACATTACTCGCACCGGCCTGGGCAGTGGCCTGGAGTTCGAAGAGATCAAACTGCTGCCGGAGAACACGCAGCAGTTCTACATCGAGCTACCGATCCAGATCACCGTCACCGGCGCCTATCATGACCTGGCCACCTTCGTCAGCGGTGTCGCCGGGCTGCCCCGGATTGTCACCCTGCATGACTTTGACCTTGCACCGGCCAACCCGGAAGGTGGCTCGAAGTTGCGCATGAGAATCCTCGCCAAGACCTACCGCTACAACGACAAGGGGCTGCAAAAATGAGCCCGATTCGTTGCTTGTCGATGGTTGTGTTGGTCGCCGGCCTGGCCGGTTGCGGCGGCGACAATGATTTCAGCGACCTGGATGCCTACATGAACGAAATGCGGTTGCGTGCGCCCGGCAAGATTGAACCAACGCCGACATTTCGGTCTTACCCAACATTCACCTACAGCGCCGCCAACCTGCGAAGCCCGTTTTCCCGACAGATCAGAGTCGATCTGGCCGGCCAGAAACACGGCTCGCGAAACGTCAAACCTGATCCGAATCGGGTCAAGCAGTACCTCGAAGGTTTCAACATCGAGCAGTTTGAAATGGTCGGAACGATCGCCAATGCGACCGGTTCCTTCGCGCTGCTGCGCGGGGCGGGCGGGGTGCATCGGTTGAAAGTCGGCGATTACCTGGGGCGTAACGATGGGAGGATCGTCGCCATCAGTGGTTCGCAGGTCGATGTGGTCGAAATCGTTCCCGACGGCGAAGGCGCCTGGCTGGAGCGGCCGCGGACCATCCCTTTGAAAGAACACTCATAGTGGAACTCGAATAATGAACAGGATTTTCTCAACCTTCGGTACTTCGCTATGGATAGCGTTGCTGTCGCCGATGGTACTAGCGGCCAACCTTGAAGCGCTGGATGTTGCGGCGTTGCCGGGGGACCGCGTCGAGTTGAAGTTGTCGTTCGATGGGCCGCCACCGTCGCCTCAGGGTTACACCACGCAATCGCCGGCACGGATTGCGCTGGATCTGCCTGGTGTCGTCAGTCAGTTGAAAAGCAAAAATCGTGAACTGGGCGGCGGAAATGCCCGCAGCGCGACGGTGGTGCAAGCCAAGGACCGTGCGCGGCTGATCATCAATCTGACCCAGTTGACGCCTTACAACGCACGGGTCGAAGGCAACACGCTGTTGGTGGTCGTCGGGCAAGGCGCCAACAAAACGGCCTCCAGCCCTGCGCCCAAAACGCCGCGTGCAGCGACTGCAACGCCAGCCCCGGCGAAAGCCTATGCGCCGGCAGGCAAGGCCATCCGGGGTGTGGATTTCCAGCGCGGCACCCAGGGCGAAGGCAATGTGGTCATCGATCTGTCGGACCCTTCCATTGCCCCGGACATTCAGGAGCGCGACGGCAAGATCATTCTCGATTTCCCCAGGACCCGATTGCCTGAACCGTTACGTGTTCGTCTGGACGTCAAGGATTTCGCCACCCCGGTGCAGTTCGTCAACGCCAGCGCCACGGGCGATCGGGCCACGATCAGCATTGAACCCAGCGGCGCCTTCGATTATTCGACTTACCAGACCGACAACAAGCTGACCGTCAGCATCCGGCCGATGACCGCCGATGACTTGCAGAAACGCAACACCGAACGCTTCGCCTACACCGGTGAAAAGCTTTCGCTGAATTTCCAGGACATTGATGTGCGTTCGGTGCTGCAACTGATCGCCGATTTCACCAACCTCAATCTGGTGGCCAGCGACACGGTGCAGGGCGGTATCACCCTGCGCTTGCAGAACGTACCGTGGGATCAGGCGCTGGATCTGGTGTTGAAAACCAAGGGCCTGGATAAACGCAA
The DNA here is from genome assembly GCF_050586665.1 of Pseudomonas sp. ES4. NCBI lineage: Bacteria > Pseudomonadati > Pseudomonadota > Gammaproteobacteria > Pseudomonadales > Pseudomonadaceae > Pseudomonas > Pseudomonas sp. ES4. The sequence continues at coordinate 282,162 of NZ_JBOBDO010000004.1, forward strand.
GATCGGTAACGTTTTGCTGGTGGCGCCGGCCGATGAAATTGCCGCCCGCGAGCGTCAGGAACTGGAGTCGCAGAAGCAGATTGCTGACCTCGCGCCCCTGCGTCGCGAGCTGTTGCAAGTCAACTACGCCAAAGCTGCCGATATCGCCAAGCTGTTCCAGTCGGTCACCAGTGTCGAGTCGAAAGTCGACGAGCGGGGCTCGATCACCGTGGATGAGCGGACCAACAACATCATTGCCTACCAGACCCAGAACCGCCTCGACGAACTGCGCCGTATCGTCGCGCAACTGGATATCCCGGTGCGTCAGGTGATGATCGAAGCACGGATCGTCGAAGCCAACGTCGACTATGACAAAAGCCTCGGCGTGCGCTGGGGCGGATCGATCCAGAACAAGGGCAACTGGAACACCTCGGGTGTCAGTAATAGTGGGGCGAATGCTTCATCGACCATCGGTACGCCTGGCAGCACCAGCACCAACTCGCCGTTCGTCGACCTGGGCGCCGCCGGCAATACCTCGGGGCTGGGTATCGCCTTCATCACCGACAATGTGTTGCTGGATCTCGAGCTGACGGCCATGGAGAAGACCGGCAACGGCGAAATCGTCTCGCAGCCCAAGGTGGTCACCTCGGACAAGGAGACCGCGAAAATCCTCAAGGGCACGGAGATTCCCTATCAGGAAGCCAGCTCCAGCGGCGCTACCTCGGTGTCGTTCAAGGAGGCCTCGCTGTCTCTGGAAGTGACGCCGCAAATCACTCCGGACAACCGGATCATCATGGAGGTCAAGGTCACCAAGGACGAACCGGACTACCTGAACAAGGTGCAGGATGTGCCGCCGATCAAGAAAAACGAGGTCAATGCCAAGGTCCTGGTCAACGACGGCGAGACCATCGTCATTGGCGGGGTTTTCTCAAATACTCAGAGCAAGGTTGTAGATAAGGTGCCATTTCTCGGCGATGTGCCGTATCTTGGCCGCCTTTTCCGGCGTGACGTGGTTTCGGAGAAAAAATCCGAGCTGTTGGTGTTTCTCACACCGCGTATCATGAATAACCAGGCGATTGCTGTGAGTCGTTGATTCTGTGCGAAATTTGATTCTTGTTGGACCGATGGGGGCTGGAAAAAGCACCATCGGCCGGTTGCTGGCCAAAGAGCTGCGCCTGCCGTTCAAAGATTCCGATAAGGAAATTGAATTGCGCACGGGCGCCAATATCCCGTGGATCTTCGATAAGGAAGGCGAACCAGGCTTTCGTGACCGCGAGCAGGCGATGATTGCCGAGCTGTGCGGGTGCGACGGCGTGGTGCTGGCGACCGGTGGCGGCGCGGTGATGCGCGAGGCCAATCGCCGGGCGCTGCACGCCGGGGGGCGAGTGGTCTATCTGCATGCGTCTGTCGAGCAGCAAGTGGGCCGCACGTCCCGCGATCGCAATCGCCCCCTGTTGCGTACTGCCGATCCGGCCAAGACCCTTCGGGATCTGCTGGCGATCCGCGATCCGCTTTATCGGGAAATTGCCGATCTGGTGGTGGAAACCGATGAGCGGCCGCCGCGTATGGTCGTGCTCGATATTCTCGAACGCTTGCAGCAGCTACCTCCCCGTTAAAGCGCAGCGCGAAATGCGCTATCCTCGGCGTCCTGTCGTGGCCGCTCAAGGTTGTGGCAGATGGCTACCGAACGGCGTCACACCAGCAGACGCTGTGGACATACGTTAACTCAAGGCAGGACGCCTGATTCCATCTTCACTGTGGGGACACATGCAGACACTCAAGGTCGATCTAGGCGAGCGCAGCTACCCGATTCATATTGGCGAAGGTTTGTTGGATCAGCCTGAGCTGCTGGCCCCGCATATCCGCGGACGGCAAGTGGCGATCATCTCCAACGAGACCGTTGCGCCGCTCTATCTCGAGCGTCTGACCCGCAGCCTCGCACAGTTCTCGGTGGTTTCCGTGGTGCTGCCGGACGGCGAAGCGTTCAAGACCTGGGAAACCCTGCAACTGATTTTCGACGGTCTGCTGACCGCGCGGCACGACCGCCGTACCACGGTCATCGCCCTCGGTGGCGGCGTGATTGGTGACATGGCCGGTTTTGCTGCCGCCTGCTACCAGCGCGGTGTCGATTTCATCCAGATCCCGACCACGCTGCTGTCGCAAGTCGACTCTTCGGTAGGCGGCAAGACCGGGATCAACCATCCGCTGGGCAAGAACATGGTCGGCGCTTTCTATCAGCCGAACGTGGTGCTGATTGATACTGCGACCCTCAATACCTTGCCGGCCCGCGAACTGTCCGCCGGGCTTGCCGAGGTCATCAAATACGGGCTGATCTGCGACGAACCGTTCCTGACCTGGCTTGAAGACAACGTCGATCGCCTGCGCGCCCTGGACCAGGTCGCCCTGACTTACGCCATCGAGCGCTCTTGCGCGGCCAAGGCTGCGGTGGTCGGTGCCGACGAGCGGGAGACCGGTGTTCGCGCCACGCTCAACCTGGGTCACACCTTCGGTCACGCCATCGAAACCCACATGGGCTATGGTGTTTGGCTACATGGTGAGGCGGTCGCTGCTGGCACCGTAATGGCCTTGGAAATGTCCACGCGTCTGGGCTGGATCAGCGAGCAAGAGCGCGATCGTGGCATTCGTCTGTTCCAGCGTGCCGGCCTGCCGGTTATCCCGCCTGAAGAGATGACTGAAGCCGATTTTCTCGAACACATGGCAATTGACAAGAAAGTGATCGACGGTCGTTTGCGCCTGGTGCTGCTGCGCCACATGGGCGAAGCGGTGGTGACCGACGATTATCCGAAAGAGGTTTTACAGGCCACGCTGGGAGCGGATTACCGCGCTCTGGCTCAGCTTAAAGGTTAATAAGATCCCGATGACTAGTTTGCACGCCGACGAGGCTTTCCTCGGCCATTACCAGTTGAGTCATGACCCTTTTTCTCCACGGGTGCCTGGCTTCAAATTCTTCCCGGCCCAGCGCAAACCGGTGCTGGGGCAACTGCATCACCTGGCACGCTACAGTCAGCTGCTGCTGGTTGTCACCGGCCCGCAAGGCAGTGGCAAGACGCTGTTGCGTCAGGCACTGGTGGCCAGCACCAACAAACAGTCGGTGCAGAGCGTGGTGGTTTCCGCCCGTGGCGCCGGTGATGCGGCCGGCGTGCTGCGTCAGGTGGCTCAGGCGCTGAACGTCGCCCAGGCCGAGATCGGCGCGATTCTGGCTCAAGTGGTGCAACTTGCACTGACGGGGCAGGAAGTCTATCTGCTGGTGGATGACGCCGAGCAACTCGACGAGTCCGCGCTGGAAGCCTTGCTGGCCCTGGCTGCCGGTGCACCGGAAGGTCGCCCGCATGTGTTCCTGTTCGGCGAGTCATCGCTGATTGCTCAACTGGATGCGCTGAGCCTCGAAGAAGAGCGTTTCCACGTCATCGAATTGCAGCCTTACACCGAAGAAGAAACCCGCGAGTATCTGGAGCAGCGGCTCGAAGGCGCCGGCCGGGGTATCGAACTTTTCACCGCAGATCAGATCTCTGATATTCACGAAAGCTCCGACGGCTGGCCTGGCACCATCAACCAGGTTGCCCGCGATGCGATGATCGAAGCCATGATTGCCAGCCGCTCAGCGGTGAAGCGTCCAAGTATGGGGTTCAACATGCCGAAGAAACACGTATTGGCGATTTCCGCTGTTGTCGTGGTCGCGGTAGCCGCGGCCTGGTTGATGCCGGGCCGTAGCAAAACACCGACCACTGGCGCACCTGCCAACGAACAGGCGCAACTGCCGCTCGGCCAGGGCACGCCACAACCCAACAGCGGCGGCGCGCCTGCCGTCGAATTCGCCGGTAACTCGCAGCCGATGCCATTGCCGCTGGTCGGCAACTCTCAGCCGGTCATGCGCGGTCCGCTGGCCGAAGCCGCCGGCGGCATCACCGAAGGCGATGACGGTGTGCCGGTCGAAGGGTCGAGCGCTACACCGCCAACCGTAACCACAACCGCGCCGCCTGCGGGCATCCAGCCTGGCCCGGCACCGACACCTGCCGCCAAGCCAGTGCCTGCGCCGACTCAGGTCGCGACGGCCAAGCCAGTCCCGGTTGCGCCTGCCGCGAAGCCAGCTCCAGCTCCAGTGCCAGCCAAACCAGTCGCTGCTGCCGCCAAGCCTGCCGAGAAACCAGCCACCGTGGCCAAAGCCACCGGCGGCACTTGGTACGCAGGGCAAGCGCCGGGTAACTACGTGGTGCAGATCCTCGGCACCAGCTCCGAAGCGGCTGCGCAATCCTTCGTGAAAGAGCAGGGCGGCGAGTACCGTTATTTCAAGAAAGTCCTCAACGGCAAGCCGCTTTACGTCATCACTTACGGTAACTTCGCCAACCGCGATGCAGCCGTTACCGCTATCAAGGCCTTGCCAGCGAAGGTTCAGGCTGGTAAACCTTGGCCTCGCACTGTCGCCAGCGTCCAACAGGAACTGGCAACAACTCGCTGAAGATTCGGCGGCCTTACCCAGGCCGCCTCTCCCGGCACCTCAAAATTTCTACAAGCGCATGCCGCCTCTACAGGCCGCGTGCCTTGTGGTGTCTGCGTCACAGTAGTCTTTGAGTCGTTGCGGTCAAAATTAAAAAAGTTTTGACTAGCACAGCATATCGCTTTAAACCTTTCACAAATGCGACATAGATTTGCGACAGTTCGTCGTCAAATTTGTGAGCCTCCGTGTCGGTGTGTACAATGACCTCCCTTTTGCCCCCGCAAAGCTGGCGTACGTTCGGCGCGGATGGTAAGTGGTTGAATTGAAAAGAAATTTGCCTCGACAAGAGGCAGCCTGGTGAGAAAGTGTCTATGAAAGCAGGTCTGTACCAACCAGATGAATTCAAGGATAACTGCGGTTTCGGCCTGATAGCCCATATGCAGGGCGAGCCCAGTCATACCCTTTTGCAAACGGCCATCGAGGCCCTGACCTGCATGACCCACCGCGGTGGGATCAACGCCGACGGCAAGACCGGTGACGGTTGCGGTCTGCTGATTCAAAAGCCGGACGTGTTCCTGCGAGCCATCGCCCAGGAAACCTTCGGCGTCGAACTGCCCAAGCAATATGCGGTGGGCATGGTCTTCTTCAACCAGGACCCGGTCAAAGCCGAAGCCGCTCGCGAGAACATGAACCGCGAGATCCTCGCTGCTGGCCTGACCCTCGTCGGCTGGCGAAAAGTGCCGATCGACACCAGCGTCCTCGGTCGCCTGGCCCTTGAGCGCCTGCCGCAGATCGAACAAGTGTTCATCGCCGGTGAAGGCCTGAGCGATCAGGACATGGCCGTCAAGCTGTTCACCTCCCGTCGTCGCTCGTCCGTGGCCAACGCCGCCGACGCCGATCACTACGTCTGCAGCTTTTCGCACAAGACCATCATTTATAAAGGCCTGATGATGCCGGCGGATTTGACCGCCTTCTATCCAGACCTCAGCGACCAGCGCCTGCAGACCTCGATTTGCGTGTTCCACCAGCGCTTCTCGACCAACACCCTGCCGAAATGGCCGCTGGCCCAGCCGTTCCGCTTCCTCGCGCACAACGGCGAGATCAACACCATCACCGGTAACCGCAACTGGGCCGTGGCCCGTCGCACCAAGTTCACCAATGACCAGATGGACCTGGAAGAGCTCGGCCCGCTGGTCAACCGTGTCGGTTCCGACTCCTCCAGCATGGACAACATGCTCGAGTTGATGGTGACCGGTGGCATCGACCTGTTCCGTGGCGTGCGGATGATCATTCCGCCTGCGTGGCAGAACGTCGAAACCATGGACCCGGACCTGCGTGCGTTCTACGAATACAACTCGATGCACATGGAGCCGTGGGACGGTCCGGCCGGCGTGGTCATGACCGACGGTCGCTACGCGGTGTGCCTGCTCGACCGTAACGGTCTGCGTCCGGCGCGTTGGGTCACCACCAAGAACGGTTTCATCACCCTGGCCTCGGAAATCGGTGTCTGGAACTACCAGCCTGAAGACGTGCTCGCCAAGGGCCGCGTTGGCCCGGGTCAGATCTTTGCCGTGGACACCGAAACCGGCCAGATCCTCGACACCGACGCCATCGACAACCGCTTGAAGTCCCGTCATCCGTACAAGCAATGGCTGCGCAAGAATGCCCTGCGCATCCAGGCGACCATGGAAGATAACGACCACGGTTCGGCGTTCTACGACGTTGACCAGCTCAAGCAGTACATGAAGATGTACCAGGTCACTTTCGAAGAACGTGATCAGGTGCTGCGTCCGCTCGGCGAGCAAGGCTACGAAGCCGTCGGCTCGATGGGCGACGATACGCCGATGGCCGTGCTGTCCCAGCGCGTGCGCACGCCGTACGACTATTTCCGCCAGCAATTCGCGCAGGTCACCAACCCGCCGATCGACCCGCTGCGTGAAGCCATCGTCATGTCGCTGGAGATCTGCCTCGGAGCCGAGCGCAACATCTTCCAGGAGTCGCCTGAACACGCCTCGCGCGTGATCCTCAGCTCGCCGGTCATTTCCCCGGCCAAGTGGCGCTCGCTGATGAACCTCGATCGTCCGGGCTTCGAGCGCACGATCATCGACCTCAATTACGACGAAAGCGTCGGCCTCGAAGCGGCGATCCGCAACGTGGCTGATCAGGCTGAAGAAGCCGTGCGCTCCGGTCGTACCCAGGTCGTGCTGAGTGACCGTCACATTGCCCCGGGCAAGTTGCCGATCCACGCCTCCCTGGCCACCGGGGCGGTGCACCACCGTCTGACCGAAAAAGGTCTGCGTTGCGACTCCAACATCCTCGTGGAAACCGCGACGGCTCGCGATCCGCACCACTTTGCCGTGTTGATCGGTTTCGGCGCCTCGGCGGTCTATCCGTTCCTGGCCTATGAAGTGCTGGGCGACCTGATCCGTACCGGTGAAGTGCTGGGCGACCTCTATGAGGTGTTCAAGAACTACCGCAAAGGCATCACCAAAGGCCTGTTGAAGATCCTGTCGAAGATGGGTATCTCGACCATCACTTCGTACCGCGGTGCGCAGCTGTTCGAGGCCATCGGCCTGTCCGAAGAAGTCTGCGAGCTGAGCTTCCGTGGCGTGCCAAGCCGCATCAAAGGTGCGCGTTTCGTCGACATCGAAGCCGAGCAGAAAGCCCTGGCGGCCGAAGCCTGGAGCCCGCGCAAGCCAATCCAGCAGGGTGGTTTGCTGAAGTTCGTCCACGGTGGCGAATATCACGCGTACAACCCGGACGTGGTCAACACCCTGCAAGCCGCTGTGCAGCAGGGCGACTACAGCAAGTTCAAGGAATACACGGCGCTGGTGGACAACCGTCCGGTGTCGATGATCCGTGACATGTTCAAAGTCAAAACCCTGGACACGCCGCTGGACATCAGCGAGATCGAACCGCTGGAATCAGTGCTCAAGCGCTTTGACTCTGCGGGCATCTCCCTCGGCGCCTTGTCGCCGGAAGCTCACGAAGCCCTCGCCGAAGCGATGAACCGCCTCGGTGCGCGTTCCAACTCCGGCGAAGGCGGCGAAGACCCGGCGCGTTACGGCACCATCAAGAGCTCGAAAATCAAACAAGTCGCGACTGGTCGTTTCGGTGTGACCCCGGAATACCTGGTCAACGCTGAAGTGCTGCAGATCAAAGTCGCTCAGGGCGCCAAGCCCGGCGAAGGTGGTCAGCTGCCCGGCGGCAAGGTCAACGGTCTGATCGCCAAGCTGCGGTACGCAGTGCCGGGCGTGACCCTGATCTCGCCTCCACCGCACCACGACATCTACTCGATTGAAGACTTGTCGCAGCTGATTTTCGACCTGAAACAAGTCAACCCGAAGGCGCTGGTCTCGGTGAAGCTGGTTGCAGAAGCGGGCGTCGGCACCATCGCTGCCGGTGTGGCCAAGGCCTACGCGGACTTGATCACCATTTCCGGCTACGACGGCGGTACCGGTGCATCGCCGCTGACCTCGATCAAATACGCGGGCGCCCCGTGGGAACTCGGCCTGGCCGAAACCCACCAGACCCTGCGCGGCAACGATCTGCGCGGCAAAGTGCGGGTACAAACCGACGGTGGCCTGAAAACCGGCCTCGACGTGATCAAGGCAGCGATCCTCGGCGCTGAAAGCTTCGGCTTCGGTACCGCGCCAATGATCGCCCTTGGCTGCAAATACCTGCGCATCTGTCACCTGAACAACTGCGCCACCGGCGTCGCGACTCAGAACGAGAAGCTGCGCAAGGATCACTACATCGGGACCGTCGACATGGTGGTGAATTTCTTCACCTACGTCGCCGAAGAAACCCGTGAGTGGCTGGCCAAGCTGGGCGTGCGCTCCCTCGAAGAGCTGATCGGTCGTACCGATCTGCTGGACATCCTCGAAGGCCAGACCGCCAAGCAGCAACACCTGGACCTGACGCCGTTGCTGGGCAGCGATCACATCCCGGCAGACAAGCCTCAGTTCTGCCAGGTCGACCGCAACCCACCGTTCGACAAAGGCCTGCTGGCCGAGAAAATGGTCGATCTGGCCACCTCGGCCATCAACGACATGAGCGGCGCCGATTTCGCGCTGGATATCTGCAACTGCGACCGTTCGATCGGCGCGCGGATCTCCGGTGAAATCGCTCGCAAGCATGGTAACCAAGGCATGGCGAATGCGCCGATCACCTTCCGCTTCAAAGGGACGGCCGGTCAGAGCTTCGGCGTGTGGAACGCTGGTGGCCTGAACATGTACCTGGAAGGCGACGCCAACGACTACGTCGGCAAAGGCATGACCGGCGGCAAACTGGTCATCGTTCCGCCCAAGGGCAGCGTCTACAAGACTCAGGACAGTGCCATCATTGGCAACACCTGCCTGTACGGCGCCACTGGCGGCAAGCTGTTCGCCGCCGGTACCGCAGGCGAGCGTTTCGCGGTGCGTAACTCCGGTGCTCACACGGTTGTGGAAGGCACGGGCGATCACTGCTGCGAGTACATGACCGGTGGTTTCGTCTGCGTATTGGGCAAGACCGGTTACAACTTCGGCTCAGGCATGACCGGCGGTTTCGCCTACGTGCTCGACCAGGACAACTCCTTCGTTGACCGGGTCAACCACGAACTGGTGGAAATCCAGCGGATCAGCGGTGAGGCGATGGAAGCCTATCGCAGCCACCTGCAACGCGTGCTGAACGAATACGTCGAGGAAACCGACAGCGAGTGGGGTCGTAACCTCGCTGAAAACCTCGATGACTATCTGCGTCGTTTCTGGCTGGTCAAGCCCAAGGCTGCCAACCTGAAATCGTTGCTTTCCAGCACCCGTGCCAACCCGCAGTGATATGCGCCTGAAGAGTTTGATGAGGTTTTAACAATGGCTGAACGTCTGAATAACGACTTCCAGTTCATCGATGTCGGGCGCAAGGATCCGAAGAAGAAACTGTTGCGTCAACGCAAGAAAGAGTTCGTGGAGATCTACGAACCCTTCAAACCCCAGCACTCGGCCGATCAGGCCCACCGCTGCCTGGGTTGCGGTAACCCGTATTGCGAATGGAAGTGCCCGGTGCACAACTTCATTCCGAACTGGCTGAAGCTGGTGGCCGAGGGCAACATCCTCCAGGCCGCCGAGCTGTCGCACCAGACCAACACCCTGCCGGAAGTCTGTGGCCGGGTGTGCCCGCAGGATCGTCTGTGCGAGGGTGCCTGCACCCTTAACGACGGCTTCGGCGCGGTGACCATCGGTTCGGTCGAGAAGTACATCACCGACACCGCGTTCGCCATGGGCTGGCGTCCGGACATGTCCAAGGTCATACCGACCGGCAAGCGTGTTGCGGTGATCGGCGCAGGCCCGGCAGGCCTGGGCTGTGCCGACGTGCTGGTACGCGGCGGCGTGACCCCGGTGGTGTTCGACAAGAACCCGGAAATCGGCGGCTTGCTGACCTTCGGCATCCCCGAGTTCAAGCTGGAAAAGACCGTGCTGAGCAATCGTCGCGAAGTCTTCACCGGCATGGGCATCGAGTTCCGTCTGAACACCGAAGTGGGCAAGGACGTGACCGTCGAGCAACTGCTCGAAGAATACGATGCCGTGTTCATGGGCATGGGTACCTACACCTACATGAAGGGTGGCTTTGCCGGTGAGGATTTGCCGGGCGTGCATGACGCGCTGGATTTCCTGATCGCCAACGTCAACCGCAACCTGGGCTTTGAAAAATCGCCGGAAGATTTCGTCGACATGAAAGGCAAGAAGGTGGTGGTACTGGGTGGCGGCGACACGGCGATGGACTGCAACCGTACGTCGATTCGCCAGGGCGCCAAGTCGGTGACCTGCGCTTATCGTCGTGACGAAGCGAACATGCCGGGCTCGCGCAAAGAGGTGAAGAACGCCAAGGAAGAAGGCGTGAAATTCCTCTACAACCGCCAGCCGATCGCGATCGTCGGTGAAGACCGTGTCGAAGGCGTGAAGGTGGTCGAGACCCGTCTCGGCGAACCGGACGCCCGTGGCCGTCGCAGCCCCGAGCCGATCCCGGGTTCCGAAGAGATCATCCCGGCTGATGCCGTGGTCATTGCGTTCGGTTTCCGTCCAAGCCCGGCGTCGTGGTTCGAACAGCACAGCATCCAGACCGACAGCCAGGGCCGCGTCGTGGCCCCGGAGCAAGGTCAGTACAAGCATCAGACCAGCAACCCGAAAATCTTCGCCGGTGGTGATATGGTTCGCGGTTCTGACCTGGTGGTGACGGCGATCTTCGAAGGCCGCAATGCCGCCGAAGGGATCCTGGATTATCTGGGCGTTTAACCCCGATCCTGAACTGAAATGCAGTAACCCTGTGGGAGCGAGCCTGCTCGCGATAGCGGTGAATCAGTCACCAGATGTACTGACTGACACTCCGCTATCGCGAGCAGGCTCACTCCCACAGTCGTTTTATGGTGTTGCGAAGACAGTGTTCCACCGCGACAAATTGACCCGATAGACAAAAGGCTGACCTGCAACCGTGCCTTTTGCGTCGCGCTCTGAGAAAATGCCCGCACTTTTTTTCCGGATGCCGACATGACTGCCCTGAAGAACGACCGTTTCCTTCGCGCCCTGCTCAAGCAACCCGTAGACGTCACCCCCGTGTGGATGATGCGTCAGGCCGGTCGCTACCTGCCGGAATACCGCGCCAGCCGTGCCAAGGCCGGCGACTTCATGAGCCTGTGCATGAACCCGGAGTTCGCTTGCGAAGTCACGATGCAGCCGCTCGACCGCTACCCACAACTGGACGCGGCGATCCTGTTCTCCGACATCCTGACCATTCCCGATGCCATGGGCCAAGGCCTGTACTTCGAAACCGGTGAAGGTCCGCGCTTCAAGAAAGTCATCAGCACGATGGCGGACATCGAAGCGCTGCCGATTCCTGATCCGCACAAAGACCTCGGCTACGTCATGGACGCGGTCAGCACCATCCGCCGCGAACTGAACGGCCGCGTGCCGCTGATCGGCTTCGCCGGCAGCCCATGGACCCTGGCCACCTACATGGTCGAAGGCGGCTCGTCGAAAGACTACCGCAAGACCAAAACCATGCTCTACGACAACCCGCAAGCCTTGCACCTGTTGCTGGACAAGCTCGCGCAGACGGTCACCAGCTACCTCAACGGCCAGATCATGGCCGGGGCGCAAGCGGTGCAGATCTTCGACAGTTGGGGTGGCAGCCTTTCGGCGGCGGCGTACCAGGAATTCTCCCTGGCCTACATGCGCAAAATCGTCAGCGGCCTGATCCGTGAGCACGAAGGCCGCAAAGTGCCGGTCATCCTGTTCACCAAGAACGGCGGCCTGTGGCTCGAAAGCATTGCTGACGCTGGCGCTGACGCATTGGGCCTGGACTGGACCTGCGACATTGGCAGCGCCCGTGATCGCGTTGGCAGCAAAGTCGCCCTGCAAGGCAACATGGACCCGACGGTGCTGTACGCCAAGCCAGAAGCCATTCGCACCGAAGTCGGCCGCATCCTCGCCAGCTACGGCAAGGGCAGCGGCCACGTGTTCAACCTTGGCCATGGCATCACGCCCGAAGTCGACCCGGAACACGCCGGCGCCTTCCTGCGCGCGGTGCATGAACTGTCGGCGCAGTATCACGAGTGATCGTCGCGGGTTAACCAACACCCTGCTTTTCTGTGGGAGTGAGCCTGCTCGCGATGAGGCCATAACATTCAACATCTAAGTTGGCTGTTAGGCCGCCATCGCGAGCAGGCTCACTCCCACAGTTGTTTATGGTTGACTGGATATTTGTGTTTAAGCCTTTACACCGCCGAGCGGCGGCAACTTCGCCAGTTTCAGCGCCACCAGCAGCGCAATCACCAGCAACCCGCCGATGAACAACCCGATCCCGTTCCATCCGCCCATGTGCCAGAACACCCCGCCCGCCGTTCCGGCAATGCTCGACCCGGCGTAATAGCTGAACAGATACAGCGACGACGCCTGCCCCTTGGCTTTGATCGCCCGACGCCCAATCCAGCTACTCGCCACCGAATGGGCGCCGAAGAAACCGAAGGTAAAGATCAACATACCGATGATCACCACCGGCAGCGGCGTCAACATGGTCAGTGCAAGGCCGGCGATCATCAGTACGATCGTCGCCCAGAGCACTTTGCGACGGCCGAGCTGGTCGGCCAACGAGCCGATTTTCGCTGAGCTGTAGATACCCGACAGATACACCACCGAGAGCAGCCCGACGAAGGCCTGGTCCATGTGGTACGGCTCGGCCAGCAGGCGATAGCCGATGTAGTTGAAGAGGGTGACGAACGCGCCCATCAGCACGAAGGCTTCAAGGAACAGCAGCGGCAGGCCGGCGTCACGAAAGTGCAGGGTGAACCCGTCAATCAGGCTACGCGGGTGCAAAGAGCGGGCGCGGAAGTTGCGCGACTCGGGAAGGATTTTCCAGAACACCGCCGCCGCGATCAGGGCCAGGCCGCCGATTACCAGCATCGCCGTGTGCCAGCTGACAAAGTCGATCAACACGCCAGTGATCAAGCGTCCGCACATCCCGCCAATCGCGTTGCCGGCGATGTACAAACCCATGGCCAGGCCGATGTGCTGCGGGTGGATCTCTTCACTCAAGTAAGTCATGGCAACCGCTGCCAGGCCACTCAACGACAACCCTATCAGCGCCCGCATCACCAGCACGCCGTGCCAGCTCGGCATCATTGAACTGGCGATGGTGCAGAGCGCTGCGGCGAACAGCGCGGCGACCATCACCGGTTTGCGCCCGATGCGATCAGAGATCGGGCCGGTGATCAGCAGGCCGATGGCGAGCATGCCGGTGGCGACCGACAGGATCAGGCTGCTCTGGGCGGCGTTGATGGCGTACTCATGGGACAGCAGCGGCATCATTGGCTGCACGCAATAAAGCAGGGCGAAGGTCGCGAAGCCGCCACAGAACAGCGCCAGCACGGTACGCATGAACATTGGCGTGCCTTTTTCGATGTAGATCTCCTTTAATTCGGCGATAACATCGTCCACCGCGGCGGGCGGAACTTCATGAGCGAGTGGGGCGACAGCAGTTTTCACTTCAGACCTCGGGACAAGCAGCCGGTCAGGCAATGAAAAAAGCATATAGCCGCCTAATGATTCAATCCAATATATTGTTCGACCTGTTTGATAGGTTTAACGACCTAATGGAGTTTTCATGGAACTGCGTCACCTGCGCTACTTCATCGCCGTCGCCGAAGAGCTGCACTTCGGCCGCGCCGCCCAGGTGCTGGGCATCTCGCAACCACCGCTGAGCCAGCAGATTCAGGCGCTGGAACAAGAAGTGGGAGCGCGGTTGTTCGAACGCACCAATCGTCGGGTGGAGCTCAGTGAAGCCGGCCGGTTGTTTCTGGAAGAGGCGCGGCTGGTGCTGGCGCAGGTCGACAAAGCGGCGGATGTTGCACGGCGGGCGCAGTTGGGTGAGCTGGGCGAACTGAAAATTGGCTTCACCTCGTCGGCGCCATTCAACTCGACTATTCCACAGGCGATCTTTTCATTTCGTCAGCGATTCCCGGCGGTGCACCTGAACCTGCGGGAGATGAGCAGCACCCAGGTCGCCGATGCGTTGGTGGAGGAGTCGATCGAAGTAGGAATCATGCGACCGCTTGGGTTACCGGACTCGCTCAGCGTGGTGGAACTGATGCGTGAGCCACTGGTGGCGGTGCTCAGCTCCAAGCATCCATTGGTGAACGACAGCGAAGAGGGCTTGTTTCTGTCGGCCCTGGCCCTCGAGCCTTTCGTATTTTTCCCACGCAGTTATGGCAGTGGTTTGTACGCACAATTGCTCAGCCTGGCTCGGGATGCCGGTTTCAGCCCGCACTTTGCCCAAGAGGCGGGCGAAGCGATGACGATCATTGGTCTGGTGGCGGCGGGGTTGGGTGTTTCGGTGCTGCCGGCGTCTTATCAGCGGATGCGCATCGATGGGGTGGTCTATCGGCCGTTGCTCGATCCTGAGGCGGTTTCGGCCGTGTGGCTGGTACAGCGCAAGGATCAGAAGTCGCCGATGGCCAAGGCGTTTGTGGAGTTGTTGACGCGTAAGGTTGAGCCGTTGAAGACGTGACTGCTTCGCAGTCAATCGCGGGCAAGCCCGCTCCCACAGGGTTCAGCGGTGTGAACACCTGTTTCGGCACGCTGCTGGACTTTGTGGGAGCGGGCTTGCCCGCGAAAGCGTCCGCGAGTTCACCAAAAAAGGAGCAGTTACCGATGCCATATCGGACGCTTCGCTTAAGGGTGTAAGACATTTCCGAACAACCTTGAACAGGCCACAGCGCCTTGCGGCATTGCCTACAACTACTCCAGAATCCGCCGGCTTGTGCGCTTTGGGGGCTATCGGTAATTTCGTTCGCATCACTGATTTCCAGTGATCGGGTTTAGTAGCCCGGTTTTCCCTCCCAAACGAATGCACAAGTGTCGTTCAGTCAGGCATACGTCTGCACTTGATGGTAGCTGTGCGCATGGCGCCCTTGGGTGCGCCGGATTTGGGTCGGTGTCCGGTCTACTAACTTGCGCGCAGCTGCCACCCTTCCGTTTAGTAGCGAGACAGGTTGCGGCACTACTAACAGGAAGACCTTCCCAATGTTCAAGCCAACTCCGAACCCGCCGGATTCCGAAACACGCACACCAAGCAAAATCTTCCTCATCGCCCCCAATATCGACAATTACACCCTGCTGGCATACGCCTGTGAATCCCTGGCATCAGCCAACGTCATGGCGAGCGATTTCGCGAGGTCTCTGCAAGGGTCGCAAAGCAACACACTGCTGGGGATTCAGCAGTCGATCATGCTGGGGGAGCTGGCGGTGAATCGGGTGCTGGATAACCTCGATCCATCCTAGTGCGTCAGGGCGCTAACACTGCCTGCTTTCCCGAGAGGGGCTTGTGAGACTCTGAGGATCCTGGGTAACCAGCCATCGCAGAGCCAGACAGGGCCGGGGCTATGTCGAACCGACCTGTTTGAGACGGCGCTATTGTGGCGAGGGAGCTTGCTCCCGCTGGGTCGCGAAGCGGCCCCAAAAGAAAGGACTGCTACGCAGTCCAGCGGGAGCAAGCTCCCTCGCCACAGGTTATTCATTGCTCGCAGCGTTTATTTATCTGCCGGGCATTGCCTCGTTACGACCAGCGCCGAAAGATCAGCGACGTATTAACCCCGCCAAACGCAAAGTTGTTGTTCATCACGTATTGGTTGCTCATCTGCCGGAACTCGCCGCGCAGGTAATCGAGTTTGCCGCAGTGCGGGTCGACGTCGTCGAGGTTGAGGGTGTGGATGTACAGGTCGCGGTTCATCATTTCGATGCTGAACCAGGATTCCAGCGCACCGCAGGCTCCGAGGGTGTGGCCGAGGAAACTCTTTTGCGAGCTGATCGGCATGTGCTCGCCGAACAACGTGCTTGTTGCCAGTGTTTCGGCAATGTCGCCCTGTTCAGTGGCGGTGCCGTGACCATTCACATAGCCGATGTCGGAAGGCTGCAGCCCGGCGTCTTCCAGGGCCAGTTCCATGGCCCGGCGCATGGTGACCTGCTCTGGGCGGGTGGCGTGCTGGCCGTCGGCGTTGCTGCCGAAACCGACGAGTTCGGCGTGGATGTGCGCACCGCGAGCCAAGGCGTGTTCGAGTTCTTCGAGCACCAGCATGCCGCTGCCTTCACCGATCACCAGGCCATCGCGGCCACTGTCGTAGGGGCGCGGGGACGTCTGCGGGGCATCGTTTTTCAGGCTGGTGGCGTAGAGCGCATCGAAGACCATCGCTTCGGTGGGGCACAGTTCTTCGGCACCGCCGGCGAGCATCAATGGCAAGCGGCCGAACTTGACTGACTCGTAGGCGTAACCGATGCCCTGGCTGCCGCTGGTGCAAGCGCTGGAGGTGGGGATCAGTCGGCCGGTGAGGCCAAAGAAGATGCTGATGTTCGCCGCCGTGGTGTGCGGCATCATGCGCACGTAGGAGTTAGCGTTCAGGCCCTCGGCCACCGAGTTGAGCAGCATGTTGCCGAACGCCTTGATCTCGTCGGTGCTGCCGGTGGAGGAGCCGCAGGAAACGCCCATGCGCCCGTCCTTGATCGATTCGTCACCCAGCAGACCGGCATCGGCCAATGCCTGTTCCGCTGCACCGACCGCCAGGCGCGAGACCCGGCCCATGCTGCGCAATTGCTTGCGGGTCCAGTGGCTCGGCACTTTGAAGTCGTCGATCGGCCCCGCGAGGCGTGTGTTGAGTTCGGTGAAGCGATCCCACTCGTCCATCCGGCGGATACCGCTGCGGTTGGCCGCGAAGTTGGCGACGATGGTGGCCCAATCGCTGCCCAGTGAGGTGATGCCGGCCATGCCGGTGACGACGACGCGCTTCATCAGCACAGGCCTCCGTTGACGGCCAGAACCTGCCGGGTGATGTACGACGCTTCCGCCGACATCAGGAAATTCACCGCGCTGGCCACCTCTTCCGGTGTACCCATGCGTTGTGCGGGGATCATTTTCATCATTTCTTCCACCGGCACGTTTTCATCGAGCATCGCGGTGTCGATCAAGCCGGGTGCGACACAGTTAACGGTAATTTTGCGCTTGCCCAATTCAATCGCCAACGCCTTTGCCGCGCCGATCAAACCAGCCTTGGAGGCGCTGTAGTTGACCTGGCCACGGTTGCCGATCAACCCGGACACCGAGGTGATGCAAACAATCCGTCCGGCCGCGCGACGGCGAATCATCGGCATCATCACCGGGTGCAGCACGTTGTAGAAACCGTCGAGGTTGGTGCGCATCACCACGTCCCAATCATCCTCGGTAAGGGCTGGAAAAGCGCCGTCGCGCGTCAGGCCGGCGTTCAGCACCACGCCGTAATAGGCGCCGTGGGTTTCCACGTCGGCTTCGAGAATGGCTTTGCAGTTGGCGCGATCGGACACGTCGAATTGCACTATGCGCACGTTGCGCCCCAAGGCTTCGATTTCCGCCTTCACCGCTTCAGCGTCCGCCAGGCCGCTGCGGCAATGCAGCACGATGTCATGCCCGGCCTGGGCGAGGCGCAAAGCGATAGCACGGCCGATGCCACGGCTGGAACCGGTGATCAGTACGGATTCAGTCATGGCTGGGTTCCTTGGGTTTCATGAAGGTATTGGGCGGCCTGAGGCGGACGGAACACGTTCAGACGAGCGGTAGCGTGAATGCCGGGGGCGGTGATGTGGCATTCGAACACGCCCATGCCGTTGTCGTCCTCCAGCGAGCGGATGCCGTGGATAGTCAGCTCGGTGCCGACGGGGAAGTGTTCGACGTTGCATTCGAATTTGCGGGTGCCGAGCAGAAACCCCAGCTCCACCGCATCGCCTCGCTGGCGCGCGTGGCAACCGGCGTAGGCGGCGACGCTCTGGGCCATCAGTTCGATGCCGACCCAGGCCGGCAGGCTGCCGTCCGGGCGGTTGAACAGGCCATCGGGTCTGACCGTGAGACGGGTGTAAATCTGCTCGTCATCGAACGACAGGATCTGTTCGATGAAGATCATGTCGCCAGCGTGCGGCAGCAGTTCGGCGATCGGCCAGTCAATCATGGGGCGTCTCCGATAATCAGGCTGACGTTGTTACCACCGAAGGCAAAGGAATTGCTCATCAGATAGCGAGGTGCAATGGACGCCAGACGATCGGCCGGGGTCACCCATTTAAGGGCTGGCAAATCGGGGTCCGGTTGGCCGTCCCAGACGTGGGGCGGCAGGGCGTGCTCGCGGTTGCCTGCACTCAGGCTCAACCAGCAGAACGCCGCTTCCAGCGCGCCGGCCGCACCGAGGGTGTGGCCGGTCATGGGTTTGGTTGACGAACACGGCACCCCCGCCGGGAACAGCGTCGCCACCGCCAGGCTTTCCATGGCGTCGTTGTGTTGGGTGGCGGTGCCGTGCAGGTTGAGGTAATCGATCTGTTGCGGTTGCAGTTGGGCTCGGCTCAAGGCTTTGCGCATCGCTTGCAGGGCGCCGCGGCCGGTCGGCTCCGGTGCGGAAATGTGGTGGGCATCGGAGCTGGCGCCACTGCCGAGCAGGGCAATCGGCTGGCTGTCGCCGACATTTTTGCTCATCAAAAACAGCACCGCCGCTTCGCCAATATTGATGCCGTTTCGGTTCACCGAAAACGGGTTGCAGCGTTGCCCGGACACCGCTTCCAGCGCCGAAAACCCATTGAGGGTCAACTTGCACAGGCTGTCGACACCGCCGCACAGCACCGCGTCGCAAATGCCCAGGTCCAGCAGTCGCTGAGCACTCATCAGCGCTCGGGCGCTGGAGGTGCAAGCCGTGGAAATCACATAGGCCGGGCCGCTCAATTGCAGCCAGTCGGCGAGGAAGTTCGCCGGGGCGCCGAGTTCCTGTTGCTGATAGTCGTAACTGGCCGGGAACTGATGCTCGCGGATGTAATGGGCCAGGCCGCGACTGGCTTCGTCGATGCCCGAAGTGCTGGTGCCCAGGACGATACCGATGCGGTCGCGGCCGTAGGTCTGGATCGCCTGGTCAATGTCTTCGCGAATTTGCAGTGCGGCTTCCAGCAGCAATTGATTATTGCGGGTGTTTTGCGGCGCAAGCTCGGCCGGGATCGGCGCCAGTTCGCCTTGGACCGCGGCCACGGGCAGCGACCGTTCTGCCACCCAGCCGGCCTCATCACGCATGCCCGAACAATCACCGGCAAACAGGTTGCGGGCGACTTCGGACTTGTCACGGCCCAGGGCGCAGATCACCCCGAGGGCATTCAAGTAGGCCGTCATGGCGTCTCCCCGCTGAGCGGCGTGACTTGATATTTCGGGCCTTTGGGCAGGTTCAATTCAAAGCTCATGGGTTGTGAGTAGCGAACTTCCCAGTGCGCTGGCAAGGACCGTTGCGAGCCATGCTGCCACGCGGCGGGATAGTTGCCCGACAGTTCATCTTTAGGGGTCAGCGCAAACAGCAGCGCCGCGAACAGCTCTCGCGCTTCCGGATTGGGCGGCAGCAGACCGTCAGCCTGCCACTTGCCATCGACCAGTTTCTGGCGTGCCTGGGGAATGCCCAGCAAGTCCATCATCGACCAGCGAATGCCAGGGCCTTCACGCTGGATCACCAGCACCCAGTCCTGCCGTTGGTCGGCCACCAGACGCTGGATGTGCAATTGCAGCGGCAACGACAGGTTCGGGGTTTGCTCGGGCAAAGGCGCCCGGCTGGCACAGGCACTCAGCAACAGGACCGCGCCAAGCAGCAGAAATCGCAGAATGCCCGCTATCCCTGTGGGAGCGAGCCTGCTCGCGATGAGGGCACTGCATTCAACAGTTATGTTGGCTGACCCACCGCTATCGCGAGCAGGCTCGCTCCCACAGGTTTGAGTTGCACTGAACATCACACAACACCCTCAAGAGGTTTGCGCGCGACCACATTGACCAGGGTTTCTTCCCGTTGGCCGAAGGGCTTTGGCCGGCGCAGACCCAAGCGTTCAAACAGGCCGAAATCCTTGGCGCGGCTCCACCACAAGTATGGATAAGACACATTCTGCGAGCCGAGTTCGAAACCCTGCTGGCGAATCATGTCCAGGTACCCGGCGGCGCTCTTTTGCACGTGCATCGGATGACGGAACAACCAGCGGATCACCCAGGTATCAATGTAAGCCTCGGTGGATTCGGCGAACAGCAGATAGCCACCGGGTTTGAGCACGCGGTAGAACTCGGCCAGTGCCTGTTGTTGCTGCACCAGATGATGGAAGGTCTGGTGGCAGAACAGCAAATCGACGCTGGCGTCCGGGACGTTGATGCTCGCGCAGTCGCTGCCGATCAACTCCACCGCCATGCCCTGGCGGACGGCTTCTTCGCCGGCCAGGTTCAGGCTGTGCGGGTCGGCGTCCAGACCGATCAGGCGCTGGGGCGCGAAGGTCTGGCGCAGGTACTGGAACGACTTGCCCTGACCGCAACCGGCATCCAGCAGCACCGGGTTGCTCGGCGGTGTTTCGCTGAACAGGCTGCGCAAATCGGCGATTGCCACGCGCAAAACATGGTGCTGCCAGGTGTGGCTGCGCAGGAACCAGAAACCGAAGCGGGTCTCTTCGACGTAGGTGTCGCTCAAGTAGCTCATGTGGCGTCCTTTGCACAGAGCTCCGAGAGCATCCGCAGCCGACGCTTGGGTTCGGTGACGAACGGATTACGCTCGTCCCAGGCATAACCAGCAAGGATCGAACTGATCATGCGGCGAATATCCGGCGAGCCGCCCTCGAAATAAATCACATCCTGGAACGTCCCGGCGTACCAGCCTTCGACGTAGCAACGGAACGTGTCGACGCCGCGCTTGAGGGGGATGGCGAACTCAGTCTGCCAATCGACACTTTCGCCTTGCAGTTGGCGATGCAGCACCGCGGCGGCCATGCTCGCCGAGCGCATGGCGATGGTCACGCCGGAGGAGAACACCGGGTCGAGGAATTCCGCCGCGTTGCCGAGCAGGGCAAAACCTGGCCCATGGAGGGTTTTGACGTTGGCCGAGTAGCCGCCGATGGTTCGGGCAGGCGTGTCCCACACGGCGTTGTTCAGCACACCGGCCAGGCTTGGGGTTTCAGCGATGAACCCACGCAGGCAATCGTCCAGGTTCTCCATGCGGCCTTCGAAGTGTTCGGCTGCCGCGACCACGCCCACCGAACAACGGCCGTCGCTGAACGGGATGGTCCAGAACCAAATGTCGCGGTGGATCGGATGGGTGGTGATGAGGATTTTTTCCCGTTCGAAGGCCGGGTTGTCGATGTGGTCTTCGACGTGGGTGAACACGGCCTGGCGCACCGGGAAGTCCGACGGCGCTTCAAGGTCGAGCAGGCGCGGCAGCACACGGCCGTAGCCGCTGGCATCCAGCACGAAATCGGCTTCGACGCGGTACTGGCTGCCGTCTTCGCGAAGCACGTCCAGTTGCGGTTTCGCCAGGGTGAAATCGACGCTGACGATGGCTTCGCCGTAACGAACGTCCACCCCTTGCAGCGCGGCCTGATCGGCCAGCAGCTTGTCGAAATCGGCCCGCTGGACCTGGAAGGTGGTCGGCTTGCCATTGCTGAACGTCTCGCCGAAATCAAAGGCGCTGTATTGCTCGCCCCAAGCGAATGCCGCACCGTTTTTCAACTGGAATCCGGCGGCATTCACCGCCTCGAGCATGCCCGCTTCTTCGACGAAATCCAGGCAGTGGGACAGCAGGCTTTCACCGATGGAAAACCTTGGGAAATGCTGGCGTTCGATCATCAATACGTCATGGCCTTTGCGCTTGAGCAGCGCGGCGGCGATGGCGCCCGATGGACCTGCACCGATAACCACGACCTGACGATGTTCCATTTCAACTGTTGGCACGGGAGCTCCTTGCCGGGACGGCGATGTTCAGAGGGGTTCGGTGCATACCGGCGAGTGCCGGCAGCAGTGTCGCGATCAGGCCCATCACCATCAGCGCGAAGTACAGCGCCGGGGTGATGAGTTGTTGTTGCAGCAGCAGGTTGAGAAAGACGATCTCGCTCAACCCACGAATATTCAGCAAGACGCTTTCGCGCCAGCGGCTGGCACCCTCAAACGAGGCGCCGGCCCAGCCGAGGCCCAGCCAGTTGCCCAGCAGCTTACTGGCAATCGGGAACAGCAGCAGTGCCGCCAGTTGCACCCAGCCGAGGCTGGCCATGGCCGCGTGGACGTTGATTTGCACGATGCCGAACGTGAGGATCAGCGGGATCGCGATATACGTCTGCAAGTGACTCATCCAGATCACCGGCAACGGCAACACCAGCGGCACTTTGAGCGCGGCCATCCACAGCAGGTAACCGATGCCGAAAATCAGCGCATTGAGCTTGAAGTGTTCCGCCACGACCAGCAGCGCGAAGAAGCACGCGCTGTGCAGCAACGGTTGGCGCAAGCGCAGCAGACGCAACAGCAACGGCAGGCAAGCGCCGGCCAGCGGCAGCAACAGGCTGCTCAGGTGCAGGCTGCCCTGGGCGATGGCGAACAGGGTCCAGCAAGTGAGGTCGATCAGGATCGCGGTTTGCACCAGTCGCCGGGTGGCGGCAGGCGGGTATTTGATGTGCCGCAGGTACAAATACAACACCGGAATCGCGGTGATGGCGAACAGCAGGCCGACCGCCAGCGAACTGATCCAGGGTTGCGGCGGCAACAGCCAGACCGCTGTCGCGAGGCCGCAGGCAAACGGAATGCAGAAACTCGGCAGGGCGATTTTCAGGCTTTGACGGTCAAGTCGCAGGTCAATCACGTCACTGAGAATGTGCCCCAGCAACAAGGCAAAACCCAGGCTGTAGAGGTTTTTCAGCCAGACCGGCGCGACCAGCGCGGCGCCGCTCAATTGCCATTGGGGCTCGATCCAGAAGTACATCAGCAGCGGCAGGCCGAAGGTCGCCAGCAGCAACTGGCTGACAATCGGGATCACGCCGAAGTGACGCCCGACACGGGTGGCCACGGCGAACAGCGCCAGGGCCATGATCCAGAACACGACGATCATCATGTCGCCGACTCCGTGACCGGGGCAACGTGAACCTGGCGTCCGGCCCACGGCGCAAGAATGAAGCTGAATGCCAGCCCCAGGCTCACCGACAGACCGAAATTGCTCACCGCCGGCGTGCTGGACACCGCCAGCAAACCGAACGACAGCCAGGTGGTCAGCGCCGCCAGCAAGGTGCCCAGCAGGCTCACGGCAGCGCCGCCGACCTGTTCACGCATGAGGATCGCGTAATCGACGCTGATGGCCGTCACCAGCAGCAGGCCGAACAGGCTGAACAGCGTCAGCGGTTGGCCCATCCAGCCGAGACTGGCCAGGCTGCACAGTGCGGCCAACAGCGGCAGGGCGACGATTCGCAGGGCGCCGCCGAAACCGAACGGCAGGATCAGCACCAGCACGATCAACACGCAGGAAGCGAGTTTCAACTCTGCGGCACTGATCTGGGTGTCGGCGAACACCTTGTTCAACTCACCGAGGCGATCCACCAGTTCCACGCCCGGCAAATCCAGCGCCTGGACGCGCAGCAGAGAGGGGTTGTTCAAGCCTTGCAGACTGACCATCGCCGCTACGCCGTCCTCGGTCGGTCCCAGCCACAGCGGGCGATAGGGCTCGGCCAACGGACCGACCAGCGCCGCGTCGATGTCTTCGGTGGGCAGCGCCTGCAATTTCGTAAGCTCAGCTTGCAGCGCCTCGGCGGGCACGCCGACATCGAGCAGCGGTTGCCAGAACTGCGGCAACTTGTTCAGCGCTTCACGCACTTTGCGCTGTTCGGTGGGTTGGCTGACCAATTGATTGAGCGACAGATAACCCTGGAGTTTGTCCAGGTTGACCAACTGATCCAGCCGCTCGCTCAGCGCGGTTTGGCGTTCCAGCAGTTGCTGCTGATTGGCCGCGCGCACCAGGAAAAACTGGCTGGTGGGTTGATAGCCGGTGATGCGCGCAATGGTTTGTGCTTCGTCAGTCAGTTGCTGCGGCGCACCGACCCATTGGCGAATGTCGTTTTTGGTCTCGAGCTGCAACAGGCCGGCCACACAAAAGGCGATCAGCAGCGCCAGCAGCACCGGCGTACTCGCGAGTTTGAGCAGCGCTTCACGCCGCCCCAGCAAATACTCGGCTACCCGCAGCGGCCACTGCGCTGGACGCAAATCTGCGCCCTTGAGCAGCGCCGGCAGCAGGCACACCGCGGACAAATAAGCGCCGAGCAGACCCGCGGCAGAGAACACGGCGATTTGGGTCAGCGCCGGGAACGGTGTCCAGGCCAGGGCCAGGTAACCGATGCAACTGGTGATCAGGCTCAGCGTCAGGCCCGGCAACGTCAGGCGCAGGGCCGGCCAACTGTGCCAGGGTTTCAGGCTCCAGCTCTTGGACAGGTAATGCAGCGGGTAATCGACCGCTACGCCGATCAGGCTCGAACCGAGCACCAGTGTCATCACATGCATCCGGCCGAACAGCGCCACACAGGCCACCGCGCCGAAGAGCATGCCGACCAGCACCGGGACGAAGGCCAGCAACACCCGCCAGCGCCGGAAGGCCAGCAACAACAGCAACAGAATGCCCGCCGTGGCGCCGCCACCGACCCAGGTCATTTCCCGGGCGGCTTGCTTTTGCCCACTGGCCGCATAGAGCAAACCGCTGGCGGCAAGCAATTGGACGTTGGCGTGGGCGGCTTCTTCACGGCTGTGCTGGAGCAGGTCGGCCACTTGCAGCGGCAGGTTCATGTCGAAGGCGTTGCCCGTGGTGCGCGAGCGCAGCAGCACCCAACTCTTGCCGTCGGCATCGGCCACCAGCGCACCGCTGCCGATGTCCAATTGCACCGAACCGCGCTGCGGCTGGCTGTTCTGGATGCGTCCGGTCAGGCCCAGCCAGTCATCCTGGCTCGGCACCAGACTGAAACCGGTGAAGGGGTCGAACAGCGCTTGGACTCGCTGCTGGATAAAGGCGTCGGGATGCTCGATCAGTTGCTGTCGGTCAGCCGCTGACAACATCGCGAGTCGGCCATTGAGCAACTGCGTGCGCAGCGCCGGCAAGTCGGCTTGCAGGTTCCACTGGACCTTCTCGAACAAGCCGCTCGCCTGCCATTGCTCACCCAGTTTCTGCGCCATCGCGACCGCTTGCTGGCGATCGGTGTGACCGACCAGCACCAGCATTTCGCGGTTCAGTGGTTCTTGCATGCGCTGTTCGGCGCGCAGTTCCAGCGGGTCTGGCGCCGTGCCCGGCACCAGTTCCATCAGGTTGGCCGACAGCGGGGCGCCGTCACGCCATTGCCAGCCGGCGAGCGCAAGCACCGCCAGCAGCAGGATCAGAAACAGCCATGGAAGCTTCCGTTCACTCGGCAAAGTCATGTTGCTCCGCGTCGCTCAACGGTTGGGCGCTGGTGACGTCCTGCATGCGCAAGAGGGTGCTGTCGCCTTGGGTTTCGAGCAGCTCGATGCTGTGCACCAGTTCGCCGCCGGCAATGTTGATCTGCGTGAACACCTGCTTGAGCAGCATGGAGCGCGGGGTCAGCGTCAGCTTCCAGTTCTGTGCATCGCCGCTCAGTGAAAGCTCGAAATCCCGTTGCAGCCCGCTGCTGTCGCCTTGCAGGACGGCAAGGAACAAACGGTTCTGCTCAGCGCCGGCACTCTTGCTCGGCAGCATTTGCCAACCGTTGGCGTCACGTCGGGCAATGCCTTTGTCGCTGATGCGGTAATCCTGTTGCAGGGGGCTTTTCAGCAGCCAGAGCAAACCGTGGTTTTTAGCGAGGACGAAAGTGCCCTTGCTGGTCAGCGGCTGGGGCAGGGCACGCAGGTGCTTTTCCTGGATGAAGCTGCCGTGGATCACGTCAGGTTTTGCCAATTGATCGCTCAACTGCTGCAAATCAAAAGCCTGCGCCAACGAAGAAAAACCCAACGCCAATACCAGCGCCACCACGAACCTGTAGCAGCTGGCGAAGCCTGCGTCGGCCGGTCCGCGCTCGGGCGCAGCAGTCGCCCTGGGTTTCTTCTGATAGACCGCATGTGCAGGTTTTGCGACGGCTTCGCCGCCGAACGCAGCCTCGCGGGCTCGGCAGCTGCTACAAAGGGTTTTCAGCAGGTTCATGCGAGCACCCTTTCAACGGCGTCGGTGAAGACCCTGGGTGAGGCCAACTGCATTTCGCGGCTGCTCATGTCGACGGCGACCTGCACGGAACTGGCGCGGGTCAAGCGTTCGCCGGTTTGCAGATCGCTGATCAGGTAGCTGATCTTCAGACGGTTCTCCCATTCCACCAGATTGGCCCGCACGTTGAGCTTTTGGCCGAACACGGCGCCGCGCACATAACGCAATTGCAGATCGATCACCGGCCAGGCGTAACCCGACTCGACCATGGCCGTGTAGTTGTGGCCGATCTTGTCCAGCAGCGCGCAGCGGGCGACTTCCAGGTATTTGACGTAATGGCCGTGCCAGACGACGTTCATCGTGTCGACATCAAAGAACGGCACGAGGATTTCCGTATCGGTGTGAAGCACTCCCTTGCTACGCATGCAGCCTCCAGTGTTGCTCGGCGATGCGGTGCAGACACAGGCGCAGTTCACCTTCCAGCGCGCGGTCTTCGATGACTGGCGGGAAGTCCTTGGCCAACTCTTCGTGCATGGCGGCCAGGGCTGGCGGCAATGGTCGTGCATCCTCGGCCTTGCTGCGCAGCCAGACGCCTTGGTTGGCGGCCAGCAGGGTGGCGGCGGCGACCTGTTCGGTCAGCTCCAGCACACGGATCGCATCGCGGGCGGCGATGGTGCCCATGCTCACTTTGTCCTGGTTGTGGCATTCGGTGGAGCGCGAGAAGACGCTGGCCGGCATGGTGTTTTTCAGCGCTTCGGCGGTCCAGGCACTGGTGCCGATCTGCACGGCTTTGAAGCCATGGTTGAGCATCGCCCGATCCGCGCTGGCGCCGGACAGGTTGCTCGGCAAACCGTGGTTGTAACGCTCGTCCACCAGCAGGGCGAGTTGACGATCGAGCAGGTCGGCGACGTTGGCCACCAGGTTTTTCAGGCTGTCCATGGCGAACGCAATGTGGCCGCCGTAGAAGTGCCCGCCGTGCAGCACGCGCTCGGCTTCGGCGTCGATGATCGGGTTGTCGTTGGCGCTGTTGAGCTCGATCTCGATGAACGAGCGCAGCCAGTTCAGGCTGTCGGCCAATACGCCGAGGACGTGGGGTGCGCAACGCAGGGAATAGCGGTCTTGCAGACGATGCAGCGGCGCGGTCGGCGCGTCGATCGCCAGATCCTTGCGCAGCCACGCGGCGACTTGCATTTGCCCCGGATGCGGTTTAGTCGCGAACAGGCGCTCGTCGAAGTGCTCGGGGTTGCCTTGCAGGGCGACCACGTTCAACGCGGTGATGCGCGTGGCCAGTTGCAGCAGGTAATCGGCGCGGGCATAGGCCAGGCACGCGAGGCCGGTCATGACGGCGGTGCCGTTCATCAAGGCGAGGGCTTCTTTGGGGCGCAGTACCAGCGGCTCCCAGCCGAGTTCGCGGTGTACGTCGGCCGCTTGCCAGCGCTCGCCACGGAACATCACTTCACGCTCGCCGGACAACGTCGCGGCGACGTAAGACAACGGCGTCAGATCACCGCTGGCGCCCACCGAGCCCTCTTCCGGGATCAGCGGCAGAATGTCGTGTTCGAGGAAGGCTTGCAGGCGTTCCAGCAGTTCCACGCGCACCCCGGACACGCCGTGGCACAACGACTGCAAACGCGCCGCCAGCACCGCGCGAGTGGCCTGCGCATCAAGCAGTTTGCCCAGGCCGCAGCCGTGGAAGGTGTACAAATGACGAGGCAATGCCTCGACGTGATGCAGCGGCACCGCGACCACACAGGAATCGCCGTAACCGGTGGTCACGCCGTAGATCACGCCTTCCTTGTCCAGCAGGGAGTCCAGGAATCGCGCACCCTTGGCGATACGCTCACGGTACGCAGGGTCGCTTTGCAACTGCGTCGGCACCTGACGGTTGGCCAGGGCCAGCACGTCTTCGATGCGCAAAGGGAGTTCGCCGAAGGTTACCGGCTCAAGCGTTGGCGTCGTCATCGGTCTTCCAGAAAGGGTAAAAGTTGAACCATTGTCGGGGCGCTTCAAGGCAATAGTGACCCAAGCGTTCGGCATAGCGGGAAGCCCACTGATGAATGACCTGCTCGCGGTCGCTGCGCTTCCACACCACGGCGTCGGCGAACGGTTCGAGGGTCAGTCGATAGTCGCCCGTCGGCTTCTTCAGGCACAGCATCAGGTTGATCGGGCATTTCAGCAGACCGGCCAGCAACCAGGGCCCCTGCGGGAACGCAGCTGGATGGCCGAGGAAATCCACCGTCACGCTACGCCCGCCGTGCAGCGGCACGCGATCGCCGGCAATCGCCAGCCATTCGCCGCGTTCCAGGCGCTCATGGAGTTGCAGCATGATCAGCGGGTCCAGCTCGCTGACCTGAATCAGGCGCAAATTGGTCGCGCCGGCTTCACCGAGCAAGCGGTTGAATTGCTCGGCGTGCTTGGTGTGCACCAGCACGTTCATCGTGACTTTTTCGCCGATCTCGGCCAGCGCACGGCAGACCTCGAGATTGCCCAGATGCGCGCCTACCAGCATCTGCCCGCGGGTGCCGCGCAGTTGATTGCGCAGCAAGGCCGGGTCGATGATTTCGATCTGTTCGATGCTCAACTTGCCGTTCCAGACGTCGAGCTTGTCGAGCATCGAGTCGGCGAAGGCCATGAACTGGCTGAAGACTCGCCAATGGCTCGGGCGCAATTCGTTGCGACCACTCCAGTCGGCGAGCCGTTGCTGGTATTGCCAGGCGCTGTGACGGGCGCTGCGCCCGAACAGGAAAAAATACAGGACGATGCCGTACAGCAGCGGGCTCAGCAGTCGACGGCCGAGCACTTTGGCGCAGAATGCGGTGAATTTCATCAGCCAGAAACTGCCGCGCTCCTGGCGGTCAGCCCAGTGCTTTTTATCGGCGTCAGTGCTCATGCTCGCCACCGTCGCCAGAGAATCACTGGCGCCCGCAGCAACATGCCAAAGAACAACCGGGTGTGCATGCTCGTAATCAGCACGTTGTCGTAGAACAGGCGGAAATGCGAGACGCCATCCAGCGGGTAACGGACGTTGGTTTGCAGCCATTGCATGGGCAGATTGCGCCAGGCCAGTCGTACCAGAATGTCCGAGTCGAAGTCCATGCGCTTGCCGATCTTCGCCGAATCGATCAGCGCCAGGGTCGGTGGTAACGGATAGACGCGGAAGCCGCACATGGAATCGCGAATCTGCAACGACAGGGTGTTGATCCAGACCATGACGTGAGTCAGGTAGCGGGCGTACAGGCGACCTTTCGGCACGCTGGCGTCGTACCGCGGATAGCCGCAGATCACCGCGTCGGGATGGGCGCGTGACAGTTCGATAAAGGTCTGGACGTCTTGCAAGTCATGCTGGCCGTCGGCGTCCACCTGCAGGGCGTGGCTGAAGCCCAGGCGCGAGGCTTCGCGCATGCCGGTCATGACAGCGCCACCCTTGCCCTGGTTGGCGCCGAGCCGGATCAGGAACACTTTGTCGCGCAGGGCCAGTTGATCGAGCACTTTTGCACAAGGTTTATCGCTCGCATCGTCCACCAGAATGCATGGCAGGTTGCTGGCGAGCAGCGCTTCAACCACCGTGGTGATGGCGGTTTCGTGGTTGTAGACCGGGACGATTGCGCAGGGGTTATGCATGTTGGCTCACACCTGAAAGACCGAGGTGCCTGCATCGCGAGCAGGCTCGCTCCCACAGGGGATTCGTGCAGGGCGCAGATCCAGTGTGGGAGTGAGCCTGCTCGCGATTGAGTGCGCAGCACTCACTGAGGTTATGCATCGCCTGCCGCCTCCAGCAAGATCCGCCCACTGGAGCAGGTCGCGGTCTCGTTGCGATAGGTGAAATACAACTTGCTGCGCGTCGGATCGAAGCGCAGGTGCAGTTGGACTTCATCGCCGGGGCGTACCAGTTGCTGGAATTTCAGCACTTCCATGCCAGCGAATTTTGCCGGCAGGTTCATCAGTTGTTGACCCAGCGTCAACGCCCATTCCACTTGCACCACCCCGGGCAATACCGGCGTCTGGGGGAAGTGGCCGCTGAAGTAGGCGAGGTCGGGTGGTACCGCCAGTTGCAGGTTCCATTCGCCATCGATTTCGAGCTGATCCAGCACTTCCGGCGCCTTTGGACGCGGCGCCAGCAGCAGGGTTTCAACGGTGGCTTGGGGCAGTTTGCCCTGAGCGTTCAGCGGCAGTTGCCGCAGCAGGCGCCAGCGTCGTGGCAGGGCCAGGGCTTCGCAATGCTGGTGCAGATGCTGACGCAGTTCTTGCGTGAGGGTGCGTCGACCCTGATTGCGCAAGGCATGCAGGCCTGATTCGGTCAGCACCAGCAGCGCACCTAATGAGGCGCGGTTTTCCTGAACCACGCCAAGACGCGCTTCGGCGACCCAGTCGTGGGCCATCAGTGCCTGTTCCAGCATCGGGAGCGAGATACGTTTTTCTTCCAGTTTGACGATCCGGTCCAGCCGTCCGAGCAGTTCGAAACGGCCGTCGGCAGCGATTCGCGCGGCATCCGCAGTGTGTTCGATATGCCCGGGAGGCAAGTACGGCGAAGCAATGAGCAGGGCGCCGTCGCTGTCCTGGCTCAACTCGATTCCAGCAAAGGCCTGCCAGAGCGCGTGGCCCTGACGCCAGGCGATACCGCCGGTTTCCGAACTGCCGAGGATCTCTGTCGGCCATTGCTGCAGGCGTTGCTGAAGGCTATGTGCAGCCTCGGCCGGCAAGGCACCGCCGGAGGAAAACACTCGGCGAACCGCACTTAATGCAGGCCAGTCGAGGTTGTCGCCCATGCGCTTGAGCAGCGCCGGGCTGGCGACCCAGGCAAACGCCGGGTGTCCGCGGCTGGCGCGCTGCAGGTCTTCAGGGAATGCCAGTTGCTTGCGCACAAACGAGCGTCCGGCGCACAGCGGCCACAGCACTCGAAACAATAATCCGTAGATATGTTGAGTGGCGACGCTGCCGATGATGCAAGCCGCGCCAAGATCGGCACCCCAGAGCTGTTCCAGCGCTTCGACTTCATTGGCCAGTTGGCGCAGGGTTTTGTCGATGCGCTTGGGCTCGCCGCTGGAGCCGGACGTGCACAGGCTCAGCGAACAGCGATCCAGATCCAGTGCAGCCGCGATCAACGGCGGGTGCCGGTAGTCGCTCAGGTGTGCGTCATCGGCCTGATCGGTCAGCCACAGATCGACTTCGGTCGACCAGCGCTGGCGAGTCTGGGCTTGCAGGTCTGCGGGCAGCAGCACGCTGACCCCGGCGCGCCAGGCACCGAGCAGGGCAATCGCCAGGTCAGCGGCGTCTTCAAGGTGCACGGCAATACGCCGCACACCCTGGGCTTGCAGGCCCGCGGCGAGGATTAAAGCCTGTTCGCACAGCTGAGCGTGGTTCAGGGTCGGTTCGGCCGTCACGGCACGTTCCGGTTGTGCCTTGAGCAACAGGTGCTCAAGTTTTATCCAATTCATGGGTGGCCTCGTACCCGTTGTCGTATAAGCCATTCAATGGCAAACAGCAGGCCCATCAATCCGTAGGAAATCAGGCCGGTGTACAACATCCACCAACTTAGCGGCGCCCAAAGGGTCAGGGCGGCAGCGAGCAAACCATTACAGAAGAAAAACACGCACCAGACGATCGTCACCTTGCGGGTATAAACAATCGCCTTGGCCGGCAGTTGCGGCTCGCGCAAACGCGCCAGGCGTTCGATGATCGGCGGGCCAACGATCAAGCTCAGGCCAAACAGGCCGAGCATGAACGCACTGATCAGCACCGGGTACCAGCGCAACAACAGCGGGCTGTCGAACAACGCCAGCAACAGGCAAAAGGCAATCGCGGTGATCGCCATCCACAGACTGCCAGGCTTGCGCGTACCGAACAGCGCCCGGGCCAGCCACAGGCTGCCCAGCAGCAGGCCGAACTGCCACGGCGCGAAATGTTCCATGCCGAAATACACCGCGAAGGGGTACAGCAGGCCCGCCAGCAGCAGGCCGAGGCCGATCAGTCGGCTCATGCGGCTGGCTGAACCAGACGGTAGACCGCCTCGACCACGTCGCTGACGGTACGCACCGACTTGAACTCTTCGGCAGCGATTTTCTTGCCGGTCTGGCGCTTGATGTGATCGATCAGGTCGACCGCGTCAATGCTGTCGATTTCCAGGTCCTGATACAGGTTGGATTCGAGGCTTACACGCTCCGGCTCCAGCTCGAAGAGTTCGACCAGAGCATCGCGCAGGGTGTTGAAGATGTCGTCACGAGTTTGCATGGTCCGGTCTCAAGCTGCCTGTTTTGCGGTGACGAACGCCGCAAGGCTCGCCACGTTGCTGAAGTGATTGCGAGTGTCCTTGGCGTCGGCATCGATTTTGATGCCGTATTTTTTCTGGATGGCCAGGCCGAGTTCCAGAGCGTCTACCGAATCCAGGCCCAAGCCTTCGCCGAACAGCGTCTGGTCGTCGCCGATGTCTTGTGCGCTGATGTCTTCAAGGCCCAGGGCGTCGATGATCAGTTCTTTGATTTCACGGTGTAGATCGCTCATCTTCGGCGAGCTCCTTAATGTAGTAGTGATGCAAATAGTCATTGAGCTTGCGCGAGGCCTGAGGAGCAGGGCCCAGCGAGGCAAAGGCTTGTGGATCTATATCGGCCCCGACACGGAAACTGAAGTGCACACGGCGTTTGGGGATCCGATACCAAGGCTCGGCCTTGGTCAATGTGGTCGGGTTGACCTTGATGATCACGGGGGTGAGGATTTTCGCACCGCGCAGAGCGATTGCCGCAGCACCCCGATGAAAGGCGGGTGCCTGGCCGGGCTGAGTGCGGGTGCCTTCGGGAAAGATGATCAGGGTCTGGCCGCTTTTCAGCGCGTCGGCAGCGGCATCGAGCATGTCCATGCTGCCGTCGTTGCTGATGTATTCGATGCAGCGTAGCGGGCCGCGGGTAAAAGGGTTCTCCCAGAGGCTTTTCTTGACCACGCAGTTGGCGTGGCGCACCAGGCCGATCAAGAACACCACATCGATCAGCGACGGGTGATTGGCAATGATCATTTGCCCCGGCCGACCGAGTTTTTCGGCGCCCTGAATGTCGTAAGTCAGCACGCCGGTACGCGCCATGAACCGTACAAAAAACCAGAACAGGCGGGCGACGGTGTGCCGTGCTCGCCGCCGGTGTGTCCGGGCATCGCCGGGCAGGCAATTGAGCAGCGGGAAAACCACAAGCCGCAGGCACAGGCCGCCCAACCCGAACAGGGCGAAGCTTGCGGCGGTAGCCAGCAGGCGCCAGTAATAGGCGTCGCGGTTTTTTTCGGTTACAGGTTGCGTTGCCAGGTCCATACACGATTTTTCCAGGCATGTTGGCAGGTGGTCTGCTGGCCGAGCAGGGTACGCAATAGGTTCAAGGCATGGGGCCATTGGGCTTTGGACAACTCATCCGAGGCGCTGTTCAGGGACAACTGCCAGTCGTTTCCGGGGGTGATCAGCAGGCCGACCGCATAAGGGAACGGCACGTCGTCGATCCATGTCGAGTAGGCCTTGGGCGGTTGCTCTTCGGTGACGATCAGCAGTACCGCGGGAGCGCCCTCGGCGAGCAAGGCTGCTGCCTCTAGCATGCCGTGTTCAAGGCCGTCGCCGGCTGCTGCGAGGGCTGTCATTTCGCTGGTTTCGCCGCGCAGGATCGACCACAGGCCGATGATCGCGTTGTGCACGGACAGGCTGAATTGAGTCGGCGACAGCGGCTGATCAGTAGCCAGGTCGCTGAGAATCTCGAAAGTGCGCGGGGTTTCGCCGTGGCGCGAAATAAAGACCAACGGTAGGTCCTGGTGGCCATCGGCCAATGGCCAGCCAACGCTGAACGCCATCCGCGCCAGACGACTGAGTCGCCGGCGCTGCATGGCCGGCAGAAACGAGACGTCGGGTGCGGCATCGCTGCTCGCAAGCACGACCGGTTGTCGGCTCCAGGCTTGCCAATCGTCCACGCTTTCGAGCCCAGGGGCCCACGCGCGCCATTGGGCGATGTTGAAATTGATCACAGACATTCATCCCGCCCCTGCGGGCTTCCTTGACGCGGCGAGTCGCAAAAAACGCGAACTACCTTACGGAGCGCTGAGCGCTGAGTGGTGCGCATTATCCCGTTGCAGCGGGCGTGTAGCAAATGATGGTTACATTTTGCTCAATGAAATGTACCGGTTGGTTCGTGCGCGGATGTCACTTGGCCATTATCCACATCGTAGTGAGCCTGTCTGTCGGCTCTAATCGGAGATCAACGACAGAGTCAGCGGCTTTTTTACTGAGAGATTGCCGATGACTGTGTAGTCCCGATGCCAGCGAGGTAGCTAAGCAGCGCCGTGGACTACTACACTCGGTCATTCTTTGATACACGGAGGTTTTGACATGCGGCGCGTGGTGTTCAATCAGAAAGGTGGCGTAGGCAAATCCAGCATTGCCTGCAATCTGGCGGCGGTCAGTGCCAGCGAGGGTTATCGCACCCTATTGGTGGATCTCGATGCCCAGGCCAACTCCACTCAGTACCTGACGGGCCTCACCGGTAATGACATTCCTATGGGTATTGCCGATTTTTTCAAGCAGACCCTGTCATCCGGACCGTTCTCCAAGAAAAACCAGGTCGATATCTACGAAACCCCGTTCGACAACCTCCACGTCATCACGGCCACCGCCGAGCTGGCTGACTTGCAGCCCAAGCTTGAGGCCAAGCACAAGATCAACAAGCTGCGCAAATTGCTCGAAGAGCTGAGCGGCGATTACGACCGGATCTACCTCGATACACCGCCAGCGTTGAATTTTTACGCGGTATCTGCACTGATTGCCGCTGATCGCGTACTGATTCCCTTCGATTGCGACAGCTTTTCGCGTCAGGCGCTGTACGGCCTGTTGGCGGAAATCGAAGAATTGAAGGATGACCACAACGAAGGCCTGGAAGTCGAAGGGATTGTCGTCAACCAGTTCCAGGCTCGCGCCAGTCTGCCCCAGCAAATCCTCGACGAACTGATCGCCGAAGGTTTGCCGGTATTACCGGTGTACCTGGGCAGTTCGGTGCGCATGCGTGAATCCCACCAGGCCAACACGCCGCTGATTCACCTCGATCCGCGTCATAAGCTGACGCAGCAATTCGTCGATCTGCACAACTTGCTGGAAAATGCCTGATTGCGTGGATGACGCCCAATCACTGTGGGAGT